>NZ_DJDT01000101.1 GCF_002432345.1 Pedobacter sp. UBA5917 | reverse complement strand
TCTATCTCGAGACAGATTTCTCCATTTCGTTGCATTACAGTCGAAATGACGTATCTTATATTACTTTCCTCCGACATTAACCACAACACCAATGGTGAAGATAGAGTTGCCCGCAGACATGTATTTACGCTTCTTTAAGCCAATATTACTGCTGGTGGTATATTGCAGTTGAAAAGTTTTGCTAAGTGCCATACGTGTAAAAAATACAGGTTCGAAGAAAATGTTATCTTCTTTGGGCTGCACCACTTCGTTAATAAAAAAACGATCCATTTTAATATGGCTTATCCTTAATGCCGTACCATAGTTTATCGGGAAATCTGTTCCGAATAAGTGCAGGTTGTTTTTCTTTTTCGAACTATAATTCACCTGCAGAAATGTTTTTCTGTAATCTACATCCTGCACTTCGTTGCTGATCAGAATATCATCTTTAAAATCACGGAGTGTAATATCACTCCAGCCCTTACCTACACCAGCGTAAATTTCGATGATACGGTTATTTTCAGGCCCGAAAGTATCAAAGTAACCACCTCCGATCTCAATTAACTTATGTCCGAAATCTTTGGTTTTTCGTTCGCTGTTCATCCTCGAACCACTGAACAGCAACCCAACATGGTCTGAAACCGCATAGGCACCATTAACACTGGCATTACCTTTTAAAGAAATGTGCGCACCCCCGCTAAATTCACCCTGCTTGCTCAACATGGGCGTATTTGGAACATTTGGCATGTAAACAGAAGAACAACTGGCTGCAAAAAGCGCTAAAACTGGGAGTGTAAATCGTAAGTATTTAATCATAGATGCTATATAAACAGATTTTGAAGACAAAAATTGTGCTAGTATTCCATTTTCATAAAATCCATCACTCTTTTAAATTCATCATGTAAACCGGCTTTTAAGTGTATTTTTTCTTTGGTAATTGGATGAAGAAACCCAAGTTCAGAGGCATGCAGCAACATGGTGGTCATATCCCATTGCTCTTTAAAAAATTTATTCTGCTTGTTACAGCCATGCGTACGATCGCCAATAATGGGATGAAGAATATGACTGAAATGCCTCCTCAATTGGTGCATCCTGCCGGTTTTGGGCGTAGCCTCAATAAACGAATATCTTGAAGTTGGGTGTTTACCAAACGCAACCTCAACTTCAGCCTTTTGGAGCGTTCGGAAAGAGGTAAAAGCATCCTGCATGGTTCCATTTTCTTTGGCCAAGGGATAATCGATATCCATTGCATCAGGCGTGAAACCCCGTAGAATAGCCAGGTATTTTTTATCTGTCTCTGTATTCATAAATTGCTGATGCATAGCAATTTCAGCTGTTTTATCAAAAGCAAATAATAAGATCCCGCTAGTTTTTCTATCCAGCCTGTGTACGGGACTTACGTGTTTACCCACCTGATCCCTAAGCAATTGTAATGCAAATTCAGTGGCATCCCTGGCAATTGACGATTGGTGTACTAAAAGACCATGCGGTTTGTTAATTGCAATTAAATGCTCATCCTGATAAATTATCTCCAACATATTGCCGCGAAGATAAGGATATTATGTTTTTTGAGGGATTGCCTATGCAAATAAATCAAAAGCCAGGCGGAAAGTATTGCAATGGGCATCAACAATATCTTTAATATCAACTGAATAACCACCTCCCATGCTTATCTGCAAAGGTAGGTTTTTAGCCTTGCAGGCCTGCAGCACCACCCTATCACGTTCTTTACAGGCAGTTTTACTCAACGCCAGCTTACCTAATTTATCAGTAGAGAGCACATCAACCCCAGACAGGTAAAATACAAAATCAGGCTTAGACCTTTCGAATGCCTTTTTAAGATTAGTATTTAAGATTGATAAATAGGCTTCATCCTCCAGACCATCATCAAGGGGAAAATCTAAACTCGAAATTTCTTTTCTGAAAGGAAAATTTTTATCGCCATGCATCGAAAAGGTAAATACCCTTGGTTCTTTCTGAAAGATTTCGGCGGTACCATTTCCCTGATGGACATCTAAATCAATGATTAAGATGCGTTTTGCTAAATTGTTATTTAATAAATAGTTAGCAGCAATAGCCTGATCGTTTAGCAAACAAAAACCTTCACCCCAATTACTACCAGCATGATGGGTTCCTCCGGCTATATTAAAGGCAATCCCGTTGGCCATAGCGAAATGTGCACCATCAATTGTTCCCTGTGCAATCCTTAATTCACGCTCTACCAGTTGTGCATCCAGGGGAAAGCCGATACGACGTTGATCCTTTGCAGAAAGACTTAAATCCCTCAATTGCTCCCAATAGTTTTTCTCATGCGTTAGCAGCACAATTTCTTCACTCACCGGTTGGGGATTAAATAAATTATCCTGCCCAATAGTACCTTCGTGCAAAAGCTGCCCAGGGATCAATTCATATTTGAGCATCGGAAAACGGTGGCCTTCGGGCAGTGGATGCGCATATATCGGATGCCAGGCAATCTTGATCATTAACCTAAAATCTCCCCAACATGTTTTTCGATATTGGTACAGATCTGATCTACAGGAAGATCATTTGCATCATAACCAAACGGATTCTCTATCTCTTCAGCTATCAGCTCCAAACTCGCTAGTACATAGAGGATAAAGGGGACAATCGGCACCACAAAATACCCAAGACTGAATACCCATCCAAAGGGTAAAGTAACCACGTAAATGAAGATGAATTTTTTGATAAACGCGCTGTAAGAAAAAGGAATTGGGGTATTCTTAATCCTTTCGCAGGCACCACAGATGTCGGTAAACTGATTAAAATCACCTGAAAGTACAATAAACTGCTCCTGCGAAATCTGTCCCTTTTCCAACAAACCATAAAACCTGCTGATTAAACTACCTGCTATCTGGTTTGGGATATGTTTACCTTCTTCAACCTCTATCAAAAGACTGTTTTTACCAAAATACAACTTCTCGCGAAGATGCTCTTTTAAAGCAAAAGCATATTTAGGGATGCCATATTCGAAAAAACGGACATCTTCATCATCCAGTTTAAGCGCCTTGATTTTCATCGCCAGGTTACGGCTTACATTGGTTAACGAGCCCAGCAACTTTCTTCCTTCCCACCATCGGTCATAAGCGGTATTGGTCCTGAAAACCAATAGTAGCGACAAAACGAAGCCCAACAAGCTGTGCATCATGCCCACATTAGTGACGTAACTGCTTTTAGAAAGCTGAAAAAAGTTAAGTTCGGCATAAGCCACCATTCCTGAAAATGCTGCTACAGCAAGCATTAAAGGCCAAAGCTTTCTAAATGTGTCGCTTTTATGAATATGGAAGATAAATGTGCTCCAGTTTTTGGGGTTATAATTGATCATGATTGTAGCGTTGATTTTATAAAATATCCTTACTTATTTTTAACAGCGCCTGTCCGGTGAGGTAAACATCTTCAAAAGAATTATAAAGCGGCACAGCACTTAAACGGATTACATCGGGCTCACGCCAGTCGCCGAGGATATGATTAGCGACCAAACCATCAAAAATCTGCTTGCCATTGCGCTGCGCGATAATGGATAACTGAGCACCTCTGTGGTTTGGATCTTTAGGTGTAATGATCTTATATTGCTCCACTCCTAATTCATTATTTACCTCATTTATAATATACTCTAAGTATTTAGTTAAAGTAATACTTTTATTTCTTAACGGTTCGATAAAGCCAGCTTTTTCAAAAATCTGCAGCGAAGCATGGTATAAAGCCATCGGCATTACCTGTGTGCAGCTTACCTGCCAGCCATCAGCTCCGGCCTCGGGAATAAAGCCTTTTTCCATTTTAAAACGTTTATTCTCCTGATAGCCCCACCAGCCCGCAAAGCGGTTTAAATCGGCATTACCGAAATGTTTTTCGTGAACAAATATACCACTAATGCCCCCAGGACCAGAATTTTGATATTTATACGAGCACCAGCAGGCAAAATCGACATCCCAATCGTGAAGTTTTACCGGAACATTTCCGGCTGCATGGGCAAGATCCCAGCCCACAATTGCCCCGATTTCGTGTCCAACCTTAGTAATTGTTTCCATATCATACCATTGCCCGGTATAATAGTTAATTCCGCCAAATAACACCAATGCAATTTCGGCGCCGTTTTGTTCGATCTGAGCAACGATATCTTCTGTCCTGAGCACTTCTTCACCTTCTCGCGGGAAAACCTCTAAAATCGCTTCTTTTGGGTCGAAACCATGAAATCTTACCTGACTTTCAATAGCATACTGATCAGAAGGAAATGCACCGCCCTCCATAATGATCTTAAACCGCTTACCTTTTGGCCGATAAAAACTCACCATCAACAAGTGCAGATTTACGGTTAAGGTATTCATCGGGCAAACCTCTGCAGGCGATGCCCCAACTATCGGCGCCATTAACCTTTTAAGCTCTTTGTGATAAAACATCCAGGGTTCATTTCCATCAAACCACCCCTCTACAGCATAGTTGGCCCAATTATCCAACTGCACTTTTAAAACCTCACTGGCTACTTTAGGTTGAAGACCCAAAGAATTACCACACAGATAAATAAAGTCTTTTCCACTATGGTTTGGAAATAAAAATTGTGACCTAAAATGACGGAGCTGATCAGCCTCATCCTGCGCCCGGGCAAATGAAAGGGTGTTTTCGAAATTCATTGTCCAATATTACAAAAAAAGCAGGTATTGTTTCCAACCCTGCTTTTCAATTCGCTTTATTTTATTAAAATTTCATCGTATCGTGCTTACCTAAATCAGGAGTATCTCCGGTTACCACCGCCTTCAAGATACTGAAAAGCACTACAATTTTTGATGCGGATGCATCCCAATATTCTGCCTCTTCGGGCGTAACTTTTATCAGGATCAACCTCGGATCATCAATACCATCGGGAAACCATGCTTTGATAAAGGGCGAGAAATATGCCTCTTTACGCACTTTGTCATCAACAAGCGCCGCTTTGCCTTTTACAGTTAAATAAGTGTTTTTAGAGGGATCGCTATAGGCCAGCAATACATTATTTCCCTTGGAAATCTCTTTTGATTTTGGCGAATACTCATTGGTAAAAAACCACAAACTTCCGTCGTCTTCAATTTTCGCAGTGCCCATTGGCCTGCTTCCAAATTCATCACCGGAAGAAAATGTGGTGAACATACAGGTTCGCACACTTTCTGCCATTTCTTTAAGAATTGCTATATTTTTCTCGTTTTTCATAATATCAGGGATATAAATAAAAAACAGGAAGCAGCAAGAAAAGTTTGTATTATTTAAACCTTATTCGGTTTACTTACATATTTATTGCCCTTTACAAAGAAACGCCAGGGCAATAACGCGTGTTCTTGGGCGTAAGCAATACCCACGCGGGGAGTTGCAGCAATATCTTCGTCATTGTACCTGATACGATGATCTTCGATCCAGATCTCATCCCCGGTAAGCTGTTTGGCATTAAACGCTTTATCAATACCCAGTGCTTTTGC
>NZ_DJDT01000097.1 GCF_002432345.1 Pedobacter sp. UBA5917 | reverse complement strand
AAACCGGATTGGTACGGGTACTGCTTCCGTTCATACCCGAAGTACCGGTTTGTCCGCCCAGCGAAGGACTAAAACCTATGGCATCGTTATTTACGGCACCATCGATGGTTACGTTATTATAACGAAAATTTGTTCCTCCGAAACTGTTGTCGCGGCTCCCCTGTGGGGTTAAACGGGTAATATCGGTAATGCTGCGGTTAATAGTAGGCATATTTTTAACCTGCTCGGCACTTATATTTTTACCTGTTCCGTAATTATCGGCCTTTTGTTTGGGTTTCGCCCTGCCCGATACCATTACTGTACTTAATTCCTGCGCATTTTCCTGCAGCACAAAATTAACCTGCTGGCTGGCACCCAAACGAACAGCAACATCGTTAAGCACTTCGGTTTTCATCCCCGTGGTAGATACCGTAAGGGTATAAGGCGAACCAATGCGTAAATTGTTTAGGAAATAACGTCCATCCGCATCGGCAGAAATGGCATAACGTGTTCCAGAGGGCGTATGCACGGCCACAATGGTTGCACCGGGTATAGCTATTCCCTTGGCATCTTTAACCTGGCCCGTTAACGAACCGCTTGTTTCCTGCGCCATGGCTCCAAACGAGAGGAACAGGAAAGCGCCGAGTATAATTATTTTAAACCCAATCTGCTGCAGCGAAAAAATGCCCTGCAAAAAGACGGGTGTTGGATATATCATTTTCTTCATCAGTTTAATTTTAATTGCTTCAGGTTACTTATTGCGTAATCCGTAAAGCACCATCTATAATATGTAATACACCATTGCCGGCCAGGATATCCTGTTTAACCAGTTTTACAGCAGTGGTATTCCCGATTCCCCTTAAAGTAATACCGGTAAAACTCCCTGCTGCGTTAGGATCTGGCGTTAAAGTCATCGTTACCGAGTTGCCATCAAGCATGGCCTGTCTGCTGGTATTGGATGTACCTGTGCTGAGGATATAATCGTAAATAAACCTCCTGTCTTTTACGATGTGGTAATTCACCAGGCGTTTTAGTACTTCTGCATCGGTATTGCTAATCTGTTCTACACTGGCATAACCCATGGCCTGCATGGCCTGGTTGTTGGGTGCAAAAATGGTGTAGGGCCCCGCTCCATTAATGGTTTCGAGCAAACCCGAACTTTTTAAAGCCTGGGTAAAAAGGGTAATACTCGGTTCGGCCGAAACCGCATCGCCAAGCAGATCGTGCAGGTAAGGGCTCAGCACGCGGTTAAGCACCTGGATTAAACCGTTTGAGGCCGGAATATTCTGTGAAATCACACGCGAACCATTTAAGGTAAGCACGGTATCGGTTCCTTTGATCCAGTGCGTGGCATATAACTTACCTCCACGCGAGCGCAGCTCCTGGTTAAACAGGTAAGGCAGTTTATTCAGTTCGTACCTTCCATCCAATGTATGGTATTGCGCAATACGCGAAATAATGGTGGGGTTTGCCGTGAGCACACTTACCGGACCGGCATAACCGGCCAGTGAAAATGCGGCATCGGATGGTACCAAAGCGGTATACGGACCACTACCTTCTTGCAGTGTTTTATCCAGTCCGCTGCGTTTTAAAGCGGCACTAAAGGATGAAAGGTTAAAATTATCGGCAATAACGAGGTTGATTTTATTACTGTCGTAATCGCTTAGTTTATTTTCGTCTTTTTTACATGATGAAACCAACAGGGCCATCAGCAAAACAGAAAATATAATGTTATGGTATTTATAAAATTGCTGTGCCATGTTTTATCTGAGTTTAAATCCTTTGGGAAAAAGTAGGCGGTTTACCACATGTATTGGCCCGTTAAGGGTATTGATATCGCCATCGATAACCGTTGCTGCCGGATACTCGGAACCTTTTACTTTAAGCTGTGCACCGTTACTGCCGGTCGAAAACTCAAGAGGCATGATATAAGCATATTCGGGAGCAGGATTTCCGCCAATATTAACCGGATAACTGTTAAGCGCAGGATTTAGCACATTGCTATAAAATACGGTGGCATTATTGGCTGTTTTATCTCCGCCAGGGGTTGCAGGCTGGAACATCCTGCCCCAGTTGCGGTGAAAATTATATACCGTATCCATCGGGAAACCACCTACTGCTGTATAGGCATTTTCATCAAAAAAGACCCCTTCCATACCGCGTTCGTTAAATTTCAGGATATCGGCAACGGTTTGAAATCCGGCCTGATGAAAAGCTTCATCCGTGGGGGCAAATAAGGTAGATACTGTGATATTCGGGCCAATATAACCTTGATAAGGTGGTGTTTCTATCCCCCAGTCTTTTTTGTAGTAGAGCCTGTTATAGGCATAATCCCTCATAATATCCTCGTTTTCGAGGCGGAAACCAAAAATGGCCTCAATATCGTTGCTGATTTTATCAAGGAAAAGCTCATCAGCCAGGCGCTGCGATTCTACGAACATGGTAAACCTACCGTCAGCCTTTAAAGCCTCCAGCATGGTTTTTACCGGTCTTTCTATGGCTTTTTCCATAATGTAAAGGCATCCGTTGGTTGCAGGCAGGTAATTTATTTTACCTACGTTTTTGCCGTTCATCAATAAATCATCACCTTTTGCAGCTACATAATGCCTGTAATAGTATAAATCGTACTGGCTATTGCTTTGGGTGTATTCGTAATATTTTACGTATAGCCCTGGGCGTTGGAGCAGGCTTTTTACCATAAAATTATCAGAGCGTAGTTTCAGCTCATCTTTGGTTACAGGGCCAATGGCGGTGTAAAACATCATCAAACTATCGAGCTCTTCTACCGGCATCTGGCTAATGGCCGTGGCGGTTAAACCTGCGGCCTGCATGGCGGCATCGTTAGGCGCGAAAACGGTAAATACCAGTTTGCTGCTCTGTTGTTTAAGGATGTTTTTGATATTGCTTTTTTGCCAGGCCGAGTAAAATATCTTTGCTGCAGATGTACTGAGCAACTGATCTACCGTTTGTGTGGCATCGCTCTGAAAGGGAACCTGTGCCCCCTCAGGATCGGGCATAAATTCCGTTTTGGAGCAGGCACCTAAAAAAAGGATGCATACCGGTAAAACGAAAACCCAAAAGTTTTTTAAATTTCTCATATTGATGATGATATCTTATTTTCTGATTGCCTGATCGGGCCTTACCAATCCACTAACCAAATGGTGGATGATGCCGTTGCTGCACAGGTTGTCGTTTTTTGCTGTTAAATCACTGTTTACCGAATTGAGGATCACATCCGAAAAAGTATTACCGCTGCGGAGGGTAAGGCCATAGCCCAGTTTAAATGTGGGATATTGTTTTCCACCCCCGAAATTCATATAATGGCTATCGTTTTTAAGGAAGTAATTATAAGCCCCGTTCGAATTGATCAATGAAAACACCTGCGAATCGGAGATAAAAAAGTGCCTGTCGTACAAAATGTAGGCACCAAAAAGCCTGTCACCCAGATATTTTTCGGCATCGAGCGCAGTTAGTGAAGCATCCGTAATGCCCACATCCGCCAGCGCCTGGTTATTGGGCGCAAAAATGGTGAAGATCGCGGGGTTAGCGAGTTGATCCCAAAGTTTAAACTTTTTTAAACCTTTAACAAATACGCTGTAATCGGCATGTTCGGCAAGCCATTGCTGTACCGTTTTGTTAAAATTGGGTTTCATTACGTTATCAAGCAAATGCAGCACACCATTGGCTACCACCACATCTTTTCTAATTACCTCAACTCCGTCGATATACAGTTCCTTTTCTACGCCTCCGTTAGGATTAAAAGCAGCACGCGAAACATATAACTCAGGTCCGGTTAGGGTTGCATAACGGATATCAATGCCATTGCTTGGTATATCGTTAACCAGTAACCTGCGTGGCAAAATGTGGTAACCAATCAGCTTTTTCAAAGTATCAGCATTCATTTTGTCAAAATCGGCAGCGTTGTATATGCCTATGCGGTTAAAAGCATCGTTGGTTGGTGCCAGTACAGTAAAAGGACCTGCCCCGTTTAACTGCTCTGCATAGCCCGTTTTTTTTAGTGCGGCGTAAAAAAGCGTCATTTCGTAATTGTTCTTTACAAAATCGCCAGCCTGACGGATGTTTTCGTTGGGCAGGGCTATCGAAAGATCGTCGTGTTTACAACCTGCAAAAAACAGCAACTGTAAACTCATAGCGAGGATAAAAAGCATTTTATTCACCCACAAAGCCGGTTTATTATGATTGTTTATTTTTTTCATCAGAATCATCTTTTTAATAAATAGGCGGTGCATATTTCCGTTGGATGGTGGTTAAATAAACCCTGCCGTTAACCACTTCGATGGTGTTTACCGTGGCAAAGGTTTTGGGGTTGTTTACACCGGAGTGAATGTTGACCAGCAGATTGGGCAATATGGCGGCATTATCGTTGCTCACCATCCTTACCTTACCGTTTTGCAAACAGTTAACCGAAACCCAGTTTCCGCCGTTATCGGTAGAGGCTGGATAAAATGGATTATTGGTAACATCCATTCCCGGTACAAAAAAATCGAAGCGCTGCCACATGTTGGTGGTGATGCCATTGGCTGTTTTACCTGCCCAGATCGGGAAACTTACATAAGGGTTTACCATTCCGGTTGCGGTATTGAGTTTAACATTGGCAATGTATTTCCCTTTAAAACCGGGCACCGTTGCTTCGGTATTACTTAAAATATTCTGGTTTTCGTAAAGCGACAGAAAAACATTCATTTCATCTTTCATACCGCCCTGAAAACTTGCCATTAGATAATCGTCGGCTTTAAGCGATTTATCGGCTTCCCAATAACCTTTGGCACTCATGTTGTAAAAGTTTACGTAGGTAAGCGAATCGGATAAGGGCAGTTTCTGAAAGATCTCTTCACGCAATAAAATACCTGCCCGTTTGGTTACAAAATCTTTTTGCAAGAGGTGTAGGGTGTATACTTCTTTATTGGTGAGGTTAAGTGTGGTATCGATGAGGATATCTTTTTTAAGCTGGTTTTCTAACTGAAAAAAAGGCATGGTATTTTTAGGACGGTAGGCAAACATAATGCGCACCCTGCCCGATGGAACCTGTGCCCAGCTGCTTAAATCAAATCCATTTAAAATGGGGCCAACCAATACATTTTCTTTACCGGGATATTCGGGATTGTTAACAGAAGTACTGGTACCGATATGCGATGGATATGGCGGTGCGTAAGCATCACGCTGATCTAAAAAATCGCCCACAATTTCGGCACTTGTAGGCGTACCGTTCCCATCCAGTACCGGATTAATGAGCATGCAAAAAAATGGCACTTTATTATCTTTACTGCCCAGGGTTTGTACATAATTAAGGTTATTAAACACCCTTAAATACGCCGGATCGTCTATCTTAGAATATTCTACTTTAACACAGCCCGAGTTAAACAGCAACAGGCAGCTGGCAAAAAGCCAGGCCAACTGTTTAAATCTGCTTGTGGTAATCCGGTTATTAAATTTCTCTGTTTTCATTATTTGTTATGTTTGATAATGATCATTCTTGCTTTATTTGCAGCTGTGCTGCCTGTCCCCGACTGGCCGATTAAACCAATGGTATAAATGCCGGGCTCCTGTACAGGTAATGCCCTGCCCACTTTTTGGTAAAGGGTTTTATCGGCAATAAATGCTTCGCTTTTTAATACTTCGATATCATTTGCCCATATACCCGGCACTACATTGGGTTTAGAACGGTAAGCCATAATTTCGAAGGTATTTTGTGTGTACATACTGCTTACATAGGGGCGTTCGAACAGCGGCACACCAGGCTGAAGGTTAACACCGGCATTTGCATTATCGTTGCCCCCGGCCGAAGATTGGCCGTTGCTTTGTGTAAAGGTGATGTAAGGATTGCCCACCGAAAGGTTTAAAAACCGTTTAAAGAAAAAATAGCTGTACTGGTTGCGGGTATAAGTGGCATCATCCTCTGCACCCAGGTAAGTGCTTCCGCTTAAATCGTTGGCTACAATAATCACTTTGGCCGCACCCGATTGATCGGCGTATAACCAGGCAGTATAATTCTGCGCCGGACGAAGCACCTGACTGGCACTTGCTAGGGTTTTGCCCGAGGCATCAACGGCTTCAACCGTGTGGTTACCCTGAATAAAATCCTGATAAGCGCCTGCTGTTCCAAAAGCTAAATTATTGGCGATGGTTTTCCCGTCTACCTTAAAACTTACATTCTGCCCCGCAAATCCATTTACGCCCTGTACTCTGAAATAGGTATTGTTGGCCGCCGGATTATTATCGGTAATTACCTGAAAAGAGTTCTGATAAGTGGTTGATGTTTCGCCAATTTCGTTAATGTGGTAATCAAATCGCTGGGGAGCAATTAAAATGGTATAAATGCCACCTGGCTGATAGGTTTGAATGGGCGCATAAGTTTGTTTGGTAGAATTCATCAGATCGATGGGGATGGTTGAAGTAGGCGGATCGATCAATGTGATGGCATCCAGGCCGTTTCCTAATGCGGGCATCTGCCTGCCGTCGTCCATCAGGATCTTAAACTGGTAAGTTCCGTAAGGGATTTCTATATAATCGGAAGTTCGGGTTGCTGTACTAATGTTATTGGTTTTAGCATCAACCAACGTGCCATCGGCATAGGCCAGCGATACGCTCCCTGTTAAATCTTCCTGACGGCCACTGCTATTTAAAGCAGGGTTTTTAATAGCACCAGAAAGGTTTACAATCCTGATTTTAAAATAATCAGGCTTCGATGGTGCGGTAACACCTCTTTTAACGGGAACCACTTCGGGCTGACCTTCCATTGCAAAAGTTGGCAATAAAATGTAATCGGTTGGATTATTATAGTCGTTTTTTACATCAAGTTTTACATCTGCTGCACTAGTGGGATTATAACTTTTTACCAGGAAATTAAGTTTTGCCGTTTCCTGTACATTGAACAGATCCTGCGGAACAAACCAGGTTTTACCGAGCTGCCCGTTAGATGGAAAATAAGAAGTACCCGGATATTGCTGACTATTGGGCGAATTGGGTGCCCGTACCACAAAATTGGTCAAGCTATCGCCATTGGCAATTACCTGGTTAAAACCGGTTACATTGATAATGCGGGCAGTAGAACTGATCCGGTTTTGGGTAATGATACGGTTGTCGGTTTCAAAATCAATTTTCTCCTTCTTACAGGCCTGAAACAACAGCATGATACTGAAAAGCAACAGGCTAAAGCGTGTATAATATATCTGATTCATTATTTAAATAGATTATAGGTAAAGCCCAACATAATTTCGGCGCCACGGGTATAACTTCTGTTTATGTATTCGTTGCCGTACCATTTACCCCCGGTTTGCGGATTGGCATAAACGGTTTTGATATCGGGATTGAGGATATTTTTGGCATACCCCTTAAACTTTACACTTTTGCTCAAACGCTGACTGAATACAAAATCGAGCACGGGCACAGGGCGGGTGTATAAATCGGGTTCGCCGGTGAGGTTAATCTGTACCAAACGTTCGCCAACTACGTTAAAGGTTAAAGTAAAATCGGATCCCGATTTCGGGTTTTCGTAATTTAACCAGGCATTGATGGAGTATGGTGCCTGCTCAAAAAGCGGACTGTTTTTTGGTGTATAACGATCGAGCGAACGAATAGCCTCATAACGCTGCGACGTTTTTTTGATATCGCTCTGCGCCAATAATAAGTTAGAACCGAAATAGAAATTCTTTAAAGGGTCCCAGATATTGCCCAGGCTTTTTACCACTTCGAGCTCAAGTCCCCATACCTTACCTACGTTCGGGTCGTTCTGAAACTGAATGGTTGGAAACTCGGGGTAGGTTGCGGCTAAACCAGCAGTTTGTAAACTAAAAACCTTTACCAACTGGTTTTCGATGCGTTTACCAAATGCCGATACGGCGAGTACCTCTCCTTTTGCCGGGAACCACTCCCACCTGAAATCGATGTTTTGGGTAAACTGGTTTTTCAGGTTCGGATTACCCACTACCAAACCCATCTGGAAGGCATCGAACTCGAACACATTCGTAATTTCCCTTAATTCGGGTCGTGCCAATGTGGTATTATAAGCACCACGGAAATTCATGTTCTGATTGAGTGTATAGGTGGCATTAACCGAATAAAATGGTTTATAACCTGTTTTATATACCGAATTCGGGTTGATGGGGTTTAACGGAATTTTGCTTCCGTTTGCACCACCAGCGGTAAGCGAAGGGTCTAAAAACACACCCGAGGTATCAACTGATGAACCGATATTGGTCATCTCGAAACGCACACCACCTGCAATACGCAGTTTTTCGGTCAGTTTTAAATCGAGCATCCCATAAAAGGCATTGGTTTCGAAATAGCCGGTATAGTTATTCGGCGATTTCTGGCTGTTGTATAAAAATCCGCCAATCGGCATCATACCTTCGCCCTGATTGCCTGTAGGAAGTTTTACACCGATAAATTCGTTGCTCACCAGGCGGTTCAGGTTACCTTCGGCACCATAAAGTGGTAAGGCCTTATTACTGGTAAAGTTAGATCCGGGCAGAAAAAGTTGGTTCTCGTTAAAAGTACGATCCCTGAACAGGTAATTTACACCGGTTTTTAATTCCTGTTTTTGTCCGAAAAGTTTAAAAGGGATGCTTAAATCGCCTTTGTAATTGTAATTTTTCTCGTCGAGGTTTCTCCAACGTCTTCCGTTGGGTTCGGCCTGTATAATGCCATAAGGGCCAAAACCGTTTACATAACCCGAGGTTAGGGCATAAAGATGTTTGCTATAAACCGTTGCCGGTGCACTGCTCCCGGTTCCAACGGTGTAATAACCGCCTCCGCGTGGTGTATAATCGGCCAGACTGGCGAACCTGAAATCGGGGTCGTTCTGTTTCGACCTCGAACTGGCTACATTGTAACTCAAACGCGGCGACAATTCTTTATCAAAAAACTTATGCTCGCCCTGTAAATTAAAGGTATTTAGGTTGCGGAAAGTTTGTTTTAAGGAATAAGTAGTCGTTTTTACCTCTCCGGGCAAACCGGTATATTCGTACCTGCCGGATAAGTTGGTGGCCTTGGTTTCGCCACCCCAGCTGCCCAGGTACTGCATGCTGATCTCGTTACGGCGGTTAAACTGATAGGTAACCCCAACCAGCGTACCATAATTTAGGGTTTCTACCCCCGTGTTTTCTTTATAGGTTTGGTATTTACCCATAAATAAACTGTTCGGTGTAATGTAGTTCGGGATATTCCGCGGACTGTAAACATCAGGATTACCGGTAACCACCCCCTGGTAAATGCTGTATTGGGTTAAATCGCCTCCACTGATATCGGTGATACGGCGATAATAGTTGCCACCCAATATTAAACCGAGTTTATGTTTTTTAAAAATATTAAAGCTATTGCCATAAGTGGCCGAATACAATTGGTTTAAAGGTGCCCTTTTGTACTGCGTAGTCATAACAGGATCGAAAGACTGCATGATGTTGTTGATGCGGTTTACTTCCTGATAAGCAGTTGGACTGTAATTGCTGTTGGCAATCATATTCTGGATGGAGCCCAGGCCATTTGGATATTGCTTTGCAAGATTTTTAAAATCTTCGCTCAGGTTTTTCTGGCTTATTTTATTGCCGAAAGTACCCATATCACTATTCCAAAAGCTATTGTACTGTCCGCCAACGCCCACATTGGAGTTTACACCTGACTGGGCAATAATCTCAAAAGTTTCCTTTTCAGGAACGGATTTGGTTTTTAGCTCTACAATACCCGCAGCTGCATCGGCAGGTTTATCGGGTGTTACCGTTTTATAAATGGTAATGTTATCCAGCAACGAAGCCGGAACAAGATCCAGGGGTATTGTACTCCTATCCGGATCGGAAGAAGCCAAACGCACCCCATTTAACTGCCCAATTACACTCCTGTCGCCCAAACCACGGATGGCCACATACTTATCATCAGTTACGGTTACCCCCGAAACACGTTGTAAAGCCTGCGTGGTGGTAATACTACCCGTACGCTCGATTAACTGCGCCGAAATGGCATCCTGTACAATAGCAGAGTTTTTACGTTCATCCAGTACGGCAACATCGGTACTCCCTTTTCTGCGGGCCTGTACCATTACGTCGCTTAATTGGGTTGATGAAGCTTTTAAAGCAATATTGAGCACTTTTGTAGCGGCATCTACCCTAATCTCACGTGTAATATAACCCATGTAAGAAACCACGAGCGTTGCACCGCCTTCGGGTATGGTGATGCGGAATTTTCCATCTACATCGGTTGAGGCAGCCGTTGCAGCGCCTTTAACCTTTACACTTACACCGATTAGCGTTTCCTTGTTCTTTTCGTCGAAAACTGTTCCTGTGATTATGATCGGTACCGGTTTACGGGTGATGACCACATAACCTTCTACCACGCTATATTTAAGATTGGTATTGGCTAAAATGTTGTTTAGTGCATCGGCAACGCTAATATTTTCGGTACTGAGGTTTACCTTTTTGCTTACTTTATCCAACAGGTTGATGGCCACATTAATCTGAATATTGCTCTGTCTTTCTACAACAGCCAAACTATTTTCGATGGTTGCAGCTTCAAGTTTAAGTTTGATTTTCCGGTTAAGATCCTGACCTGATACATTACTGG
The DNA here is from genome assembly GCF_002432345.1 of Pedobacter sp. UBA5917. Classification (GTDB taxonomy): domain Bacteria; phylum Bacteroidota; class Bacteroidia; order Sphingobacteriales; family Sphingobacteriaceae; genus Pedobacter. Next base: position 593 of record NZ_DJDT01000097.1, on the reverse strand, counting down.
CGAAGAGTACCCCTAAGCCGGTAAGATTTGCGAGGATCACGAGAAAAGAGCATTTCATAAAGAAATAAATTTTATCTGCGCACAGATTGTTATCAGCCACCTGCCTCAGTCTCTTTTTAACATGGTACACAACACGATAGCATTGCCTTACATATTGAAAAGAAACATGCAGATGTAATACTTTTTGCATATTTTTGGTCATTATGATTTTTCGCCCGAGGGCGGATATTATGATTACTTTATCGTGGACTGACGGGTCTTCGAAAACAGCCAGTCCGTTGATGATTTACGCGTCCTCCCTCAAAGGGGGACGTTTTTATTTTTAGTCTGTTTGTTACATCCCCATCCTTTCTCTCCTAAAAAATGCTAACATGATTTTGATTGATCTTATAGTTAAAATTGCCCGCTACGCTGAGTATTTTGATCAGCTTGCTTAACGGGATATCGGTAGTTAAATTCACCCTGATTTGCCTTTGGGCAATGGCCTCGCGGTTAATATTGATCGCAACATTATAAGTGCGCTCTAAAATGGCGGCGATATCGGCCAGTTTTGTTTTCCTGAAAATCAGTTTTCCCGTTTTCCAGGCCAGGAT
>NZ_DJDT01000214.1 GCF_002432345.1 Pedobacter sp. UBA5917 | reverse complement strand
CCATCCGTAATAACCATCGCCACTTCTCCAATCCACCCAAGCCGGTCCCCAGGTGGTATCAGGTAACCAGATCCATTGCCTGTAACTGTTAACTACCCAACGGCCATAGTGGAAAGGTGCCCAGCCCCAATCGTAATTAGAAACCCAGGTATTTCCGTATTCTGTCATTGCCCAACGTCCGTTTGAATAGTATGGACGGAAATCGCTTTGGTCTACATCGGGGCGCCAAACGTAACCATATTGTGGATCCTGGATCCAGGTGCCATAAGGCGAAAGTTCGTCGTAAAATGTCTGTAAAGAAATATTGCCAGTGCTGTAACCATCATCCTGGTAATCGTTTTGATAGCCTTGTGCCCTGACAAGGGTTGTGGTTCCGGCAAGGAGCCCAAAGAGCCCCAGCACAAGTGCCGTAGTTTTCAGTGTTTTCATTTGTGTGTTTTATTTTAATAACCTAATCTGTGTGTATCAATTAGAGAACCAAAAATTTAGAAGGTTTAATATGCAAGCATAGTTTTTATGTTTTCCTGCAAATATTGCCTTGCAGGGCATATTTAACTAATATTTAACGTTTTAAGCGCGTTTTAATTGTGCAGAAAATAAGTCAGTTAGAAATAAAATTTGCTACACCTTTGCTTCTAAAAGAGATTATATTGCGGGTACCCTAAACTTTAGAACTTAAATTCTATTTATTGTGAGTATTTTTGTAGCATGCAAAAAGGCAATTTATACCTTATTCCCGTACCATTGGCCGAAGAGGTAGCACACAAAACGTTTACCCCTTACCTGGTTGATACGATTAACCAGATTGATACCTACATTGTAGAGAACAGTAAAACTGCACGCCGGTTTTTAAAGGAGGCAGGTTTAAAAACCCCACAGAAAGACCTGATTGTGCACGATTACGGCAAACATAACCGTACCGATTTAGGTCAGTTTTTTGTTGAACTCGCCGCCGGAAAAGATGTTGGCTTAATGAGTGAGGCCGGTTGCCCGGGTATTGCCGATCCGGGAGCGGATATTGTTGCCGAAGCGCATAAACGCGGAATTAAGGTTGTGCCATTGGTAGGGCCTAGTTCGATATTGCTGGCTTTAATGGCTTCGGGTTTTAACGGACAGAGTTTCGCATTTTGGGGATATTTGCCCATTGATAAGGAACAACGTACCAAGAGGATTAAAGATCTGGATTTATCGGCCAGCCGTTATAAACAGACGCAGATTTTTATCGAAACCCCCTTCCGCAACAACCAACTTTTCGAAGAGGTATTAAAGAGCTGTAAGCCTAATACACAGGTTTGTGTGGCCAGTAACCTTACTGCCGAAGATGAATTTATTAAAACGCAAAGTGTTTACAACTGGCGCAAAGAAGAGATAGACCTGCATAAGAAACCTACTATATTTTTGTTGTATTAAAAAGGGTTCATTCGTTCACTTGTAATTAGTTCATTGGTGGTTAACTGTTTAAATTGGTTAACTGGTTAATTGACCAATGGTTCATTGTTTAGCATACTTCAGAACCCTACCAACTATTTATATCCATAGAATAAACTTTGTGTCTTCGTGCCTTTGTGCCTTTGTGGTGAAAAAATGCCCCATTAGTCAATATTGAAAGAAAATCAAAACTTATCTAAATTCCATTGGTTGTTATTATAACGCTCTGCAATTTATTCACTAATTTTTATCGTTATGAAAAATACAGGCACACCAAAAAACAACGCAACGGTTCAGGGCAGTTCGATAGCAGACCGGGCCAATCATGATTTTAAAACTGATAAAAAAATCCAGGGGATTACCAATGGTGGAGGTCAACGTTCTGACCAGACTTCTAATAAGGACAATCAGCGGAAATACGATAACAAGAAATAATAAAAAAGGTGATGATCTCCCGTGATCATCACCTTTTTTATGCTTATTCTGCTTTGTGCATTGGATAATAGCCTTCGGTAGCAATGATATATATTGTACCTTCTACCGATGGAAGTTTAGGAAGTGCAAAATTTGAAATCCCATCGCCTCCATACCTCGTTTTCAATATAGAAAACAACTTGATATTTTTGGTGATTGATAACAGTGCGCCATCGCATACTTCAAACCCTTCTGGGGCATAATCGCCGGAAAAAAGGGTTATAGTCCCTAGCATTGAATTCATAGTGTGTTTATTTAGTTTTTCAACTGCTAAAATAAACAACTTGATTTTATTTCGCCATTACATTATAAAAGTTATAATCCGTCATAGGTGCTCCGGTAATACCCAAATTATGGCATATGGTAATAATCTGACCCCTATGATAAGTACTGTGGTTAAAAACGTGCAGTACATATTCGAAATTCTGGAAATCGGATGTAAACCAGGGGCTCTGGATCTCTGTTGTTTCATTAAACCGATCTTCGCCGATTGCGGTAACATAAACCGCCAGGTTTTCTGACTGTTTTAACAGGGAATCAAAAATATCATTCAGGCTTCCATATTCACGGAATTCGAATTCGGTTTTTGCCAGGATAGAATACCAATATTCCTGCGCTTGTAAAATGTGGGCGAGCGTTAATTTTACACTTTTAAAACTCGACAACACTTCTTGCTCCAATAATTGCTCCGGATGCTTTTTTAACCAGTTTACCAGGATTAAATTTGCCCAGAAATTATAGTTTGCATAATTTTTCATTAAATAAACAAGAGAAGTTTCTTCCATTGTTTCTGCGAATAATTGTTCCTGTACCATGTCTTTTTGTTTTAGTTATACAAAGAAAATACAGGCTACTGACAACCCTATGGCAGTGTAAAAATAAGACCGAAAATATTTTTTTTATCTCTTTTCAACATCGATTTATTTTAACAAAATGCGAGCATCAACTCCGGTTTAACAAAAAAATTATCTTTTAAAACAGATTGTTGATGTAAATTTTTAAATACATTTATCATTTTAAACAACTACAATGAATACTAATTAAGTTTTCGTGTAAAATTCCGCTAACAGTAAAATTTTATGTAACACGTTCTGTTACATTTGTTTCATCAGCTCTTAAGGATTAACTAACCTAAACTTCATGAAAAAAAACCTAAAAAGAATCGCAATCGTTGCGATGGTTGCACTGGTAATAGCAGCCTGTAAAAAAAACCAGGAATCGTCACAAGCAGAGCCACAGGAAACGGTAAAAAATGCCGACAAAGTTTTACAGTACATTAAGGACCTCGGCTTCCCTGCATCAAGTATCGTAGATAACGGAAATGAATTTGTTGTAGAGGAAGATATTCTATTTCCTAAAGACATGCAGATACCAGCCGGTGGCGTTGGTACAAAAATCGAACAATATTATACCGGTAGTATTGTAAGCGCTACAAAAAAGTTGAATATCAGGATTTTTGTAGATCCATCCATGACATCCATGAGCAGCGAGATCAATAGTGCAATTGCCCAATGGAACGGTGTACCAAATTCGACCTTGCGTTTTAGCATTGTAACTACGGCCCCTTACGATATTTTAATTAAAGATGAGGCTTTAGCTGCGCCTCCGGGATTTGTAACCTGCGGACAGGCCCAATTTCCATCGGGAGGAAGTGCAGGAGCGCTAGTACGTATCAACAAAACAGCTATAGCAGGTAATTCTTTTGCACAGCGTGCAAGAACCATTTGCCATGAATTTGGTCATTGCATTTCTTTCAGGCATACCAACTGGTCTGCCCAAGGTGAATCAACGGCAACAAATGTACCTGGCGTACCTGGAACCGATGCCTCATCGCTGATGAACGGTGGCCAATGTAATTCGGGAGCAACCGTATTGTCGCAAAAAGATAAAGACGCAACAGCAGCCTTATATTAACCCAAAATAATCAATTAACCTAAACCAAATCCTTAACCAGTTGAAGATAAGCTTGGGTGCCTAAACGGTACCTGAGCTTATTCTTTGGCTAATGAGATGATGTCTTTACCCTCCACAATCCGTTTTTCATCATTATGGCTTAAGGTATTGATCATTGCCTGGCCCAGTTCGGCCATGGTACAAAAACCATTTCGATAAATGGCCCTTCCAATGGGAAATAGCCAGTTAATGTACCTATAGAATTTGTGCGCATATTTCTGCCCTGGCAGCGGTTTAATAAAACCCGGCCGGAAGTTAAAAACCTGTTCGAAAGGCAATTTCATTAAATCATTTTCTGTTTTACCTTTTACCTGTGCCCATTTTAACCGTCCGTTTTCGTTGGTTCCCCCGCCCGAAACATAACAAAAGGTCATGTCGTTATTGAGCTTGCTTAATGTTTCTGCAACATGCATCGTTAAGGTATAGGTCATCTTGTAATAAGCATCCGGATCAACACCTACCGAAGTAATGCCCAGGCAAAAGAAACAGGCATTATAACCGGCAAGCTGATCTTCTATTCCCGAAAAATCGAAAAAATCGGCATGGATAATCTCTTTTAATTTTGGATGTGTATAACCACATGGTTTGCGGTTAATTACCAGAACACTGTTAATTTCGGGACTATTAAGGCATTGCATCAGTACCCCTTCGCCAACCATTCCGGTAGCACCGGTAATGATAACATTATTCTGATCTCTGGTTTTTCCCATTGTAAGCTGCTTTAATAATTTAAACGAATGTAAGTTAATCTTTGTTTGTTGAATAAGTTTACGATGGATTTCTTTCTAACTGTTTTATAGAGAAGAGCGGATATTTTTCATGATAAATTATTTATATTTAAGAAAATAGCGATATGATGAGTCAAAATCTACCAGGCATTAAAATAATAGTGCTTACCTGTTTATTATTTATCTCCGGCCGGCTATTCGCACAGCATGAATTAAGCCCCAAACAAACCTACCCTGATTTATTTGAGCGCGTTCAGCTGGCAAGAATTTATCCCGACAGTAAATCTTTTGCTGATGCCATTCCAAAAAAGCAACCTTCAGAAATCATGAAGGCTTATCATACATTAAAAAACAATCAAAATTTTAACCTGAAGGCATTTGTAAATGAATACTTTAACATGCCAGAGAGCCACCATGCGGCCTATCAATCGGATATCAGCGCGGGTATTGAAAAACATCTGGATACCCTGTGGACCGTTTTAAAAAGAGATCCGGATACTGTTTCCACTTATCACACTTCGTTACTCCCATTACCAAAGCCTTATATTGTTCCTGGTGGCCGGTTTAGGGAAATTTATTACTGGGATTCTTATTTTACCATGCTTGGCCTGCAAAAAGCAGGCAGAACAAAAACCATAAAAGACATGGTTGATAATTTTGCCTACCTCATCAATAAATATGGCTTTATTCCCAACGGAAACCGTACTTATTACTTAACACGTTCGCAGCCACCGTTTTTTGCCGCTATGGTTCAGTTGCTTACCCAGCACAATAAGGAAGTAAAGCTTGCAGATTATAAAGATGCTCTGGAAAAAGAATACAGTTTCTGGATGAAAGGGGTTGGCCAGCTGGGCAAGGGCAAAGCTATAAACCATGTGGTAAAATTAAGTGATGGCACTATTTTAAACCGTTATTATGATGCAGGCAATCAACCCCGCGAAGAATCGTACAGGGAAGATTTTGAAGCGGCAAAATTAACCAAACAGGTTCCGGCTACTTTTCTTAGAAATGTACGTTCGGCTGCAGAATCGGGCTGGGATTTTAGTAGCAGGTGGTTTGCCGATGGTAAAAGTTATAACCAGATTATCACCACCGATTTGCTTCCGGTTGATTTAAATACGTTATTATATAACCTAGAAACAACCATTGCAGCAGCCAACATGGAGATAGGTGATAAAACAAAAGCCAACTTATTTAAACAAAAAGCTGATCAGCGTAAATCAGCTATCCTAAAATACTTCTGGAACAAAAAGCAGGGCTTTTTTACCGACTATAACTGGAAAAACCGGTCATTGTCTAATCAGCTCACGCTTGCGGCGGCATTCCCGCTTTATTTTAAACTGGTAACACCAGCGCAGGCCAAAGCTTTTAAAGAAAAACTGGAAAAGAATTTCCTTAAACCAGGTGGATTGATTACCACATTAAGTACCACAAAAGAACAATGGGACGCGCCAAATGCATGGGCACCGCTCCAATACATCAGTATTACCGGCTTGCGCAATTATGGTTATGATAAACTGGCCGATACCATTAGTACCAGGTGGATAAACCTTAATATTTCGGTATTTAAGGAAACTGGAAAATTGATGGAGAAATATAATGTGGTGCAACCGAACAGCAAAGGAGGAGGTGGGGAATATCCACTCCAAGATGGCTTTGGTTGGACAAACGGCGTACTTTTAAAGCTGATGAAAAAATAATTAGCATTAGCAGCTTATAGTATTTACTGCGGATACAGAAAAAGGGGAGTCTATTTTTAAAACCTGACTCCCCTGGTTATGGCGATTATCGAACTGTTTATGATCAACCGTTAGTTGCCGACCGAAAAAGTTTTCCGCTCTGGCCCTACGCCAGTAATTTTTAACGATTTCCACTTTGCGGGCAAAGTTCCTGGCAACTGGATGATACCTTTGTTTGTAATATCGAGCCCGCCGAATCCCATTAACACGCTTTGCAGTACGCCACCTGCGCCTGTTGCAAAATAGGGATTTGTGCCTCCCTTGGTTTCGGCAATTACCCTGAACGGCGGATTTAAATTGGGTTGATAAGCTTCGCAAAAATAGCGGTATGCTTTTTCGGCATTACCGGTACGGGCATAAAGAAGTGCAAATATAGCATGCGTCATTGCAGGCGTACCCTCATCAGGAACCCGGGTTTCGTAATAACTTAAATCTTTCGCGATCTGGCTTTTATCGGTTATTGTTTTTAAAGGATAAGCCAATAGGTTTACATCGGCCTGTTTAATCCCTTCGCCGTTATAACTTGCGTGTTCTTTGGTTACCCCATCTGGAAAATTTAAGATCGGGATATTTTTTTCAACCAGATCCCAATCTTTATTTTGGGGCAAGCCTAATACCGCAGCTGCGAGATTGGCATTTTTAAGGTTTAATTTTGCTGCAGCATTGGTAAAAGCGTTATTGTCTACATTTTCGGCCCATTCGTCGGCAGCTACCACATTTTTGATATCAAACCGGCCTGCGCCATTTCTTTCTACCCTACTTGCCCAAAAGTCTGCTGTTTCTGATAAAATTGGCCATCCTTTTTCTTTAAGCCAGTTTTTATCCTGGGTAACACAGTAATAATTCCACGCTGAAAGGGCAACATCTGCAGAGATATGGTGCTCAAAAGGGCCACTTAGTGCCCAAACAGGTGTTTCTTCTACTCCCGAATCGGCACTTTCCCAAGGGTACATGGCACCTTTATAACCATGGGCAAAGGCATTCCGCTTTGCAGGGGCCAAACGCCCAAAACGGTACTCAATTAATGATTTCGCAATATCGGGATGAAGTACCAGTAGGGCCGGGAACATCCAAAGATCGGTATCCCAGAAAACGTGTCCGTTATAACCCAGTCCTGATAATCCCATTGGCGAAAGTGAATACGAAGTTCCGGCCCTCGAAAAAGAAGTAAGGTGGTAAAGCATGCTGTGAACATCCTGTTGTGCCTGCGGATCACCAGTTATCTGGATGTCCGATTTCCACAGTTCATCCCACGCGGAATTATGGAACTTGATCAGCCGATCGTGACCTTCAAGTTTTGCAAAAATGGTCATTCTTTCTGCCTCATTAAGCGGATCGGCATGCTGTGCAGAACTAATGGTGCTTCCAACAACTGAATAGGTATAACTTTCGCCAGCTTTTAAGCTTTTGCTAAACTTCATTAAATGGCTGTTGTTATCCCACATTTCGTGTATAATTTTAGGCTCGTTGCCATGCTGCTCAGTAAACAGAAAACTATTTGATGCACAAAGCTGCAGTTTGCCGGCCGGGCTTTTTGCCGTTGAGGTAAGCAAACTTAAGGTAACATGCGGGCGGTCTATCTCGTTATAATAATTTTCGACGTCTCTCAGCGCATCTGGGGTTTCCATTACACTCGCGGCAGTAAGTTTTAAATCTTCATTGGCCGTAACCGTTACATCCATTAATACGGTAAAGGGCAGATGCCTAAGCGCATAATAGGTATATTTTATGTTCGCTTTTTTTCCGTACTGTAACTGTGTGGTAAAGGCTGCGTGCCGCATATCCAATTGCTGTTGCATGCTGCCTGTATTCTGCCCATCCAATCTTTTTCCATCAATTTCGATGTACATATTCAATAGGTTAAATCCGTTCAGGAAATTACTCACCCTGCCTCTGCCATAGGTATCGTAAGCACCCGCCAGCACTACATTTTTCACCTTAAATGGCTGTGGCGAAGAAACAATCCCAATTATTCCGTTAGCAGCAGTAATTCCGAAATATTTATCGGGATCTATTTTATCTGCGATTATTTTCCATGGATCCTGTGCATTTGCCAACAGATGACCAAAGAGGATCATAAAAAACAGTATTTCTTTTTTCATTGATATTGGACTAGATAAAATCGATTATATAAAAAAACAGAGGCTGAACCGAAATAAATGTATTCATGATTGCAGCCTCTGTTGAAGATCCAAAATATTAATATCCGGGGTTTTGTATCAGGTTTGGATTACCCAATTGATTGTCGGGAACCGGGAAAAGCAGGTATTTGGCTTCACTTGCAGGTTTCTCCTGCCATGCAGCAAGAAATTTCCCAAAACGGATTAAATCCTGTCTTCTAAAACTTTCCCAATACAACTCACGGCCACGTTCATCGAGTAGGATATCCAATGTTAAACTTGGCAAAATTGAAGCACCCCTCACGGTTCTGATCGAATTTACGATGGTTAAGGCCGGTGCAGGCTGCGATGTGCGTAACTGGGCTTCGGCTTTCATTAAGAGCACATCTGCATAGCGGAAATAAACCCAGTCATTATCTGGTTTTTTAGACCCAGAGTTGGCATAATCAATTGGATATTTAATTACGCGTATACCAGCCACCTCTAAATGGTTGGGATCTCTTTCGATAATGCTTACCTCTGGTGTAAAAGCTAAAGGGTTGCCTTTACGATCTTTTAAGGCCACTCCATTCTGGTTTACCTGCTGACCAACCAAAAAGCCAACCCTTACACCAGCAATATTGGTTTGACCGGCATAAGATCCGCCTCTTCTTTTATCAGCGGCTTCAAATTTTGCATAGAAGTTAGATAGGGTAGAAAAACCATTATAGCCACTTGGATCCTGGTTATAGTGTGTGGTACATTTCCATTGACCATCTAAATCGCTACCGCTTACACCACCTAAATTTTGTGCTGTAAAAATATTTTCGGTTGAAAGCACATCGTTTGTTGGTGCAAAATTATCGAAATAGTTAGGTGTGAGTACATAACCGCCCGCAGCAATTTCATCCGCCAAAGAAATTACCTTGGCCATATCAGTTGCATCGAAAGTTGGTGTGTTACGGTTTAAGAAAGCACCTTTGTTGAGGTAAATTTTCATTAAAAGCGTTCTGGCAGCATTTTTATTGGCAACGTTTGCCGGTCCGGTAGGAAGATCGGGGATGATAGCCGTTAATTCGCTGATGAGGTAGGCAATTTCATCAGCTGCATTTCTCACACGTGATGGTTTGGTAACACCTTCTCCCGGATCCCTATACGGAACCTGCCCCCATCCATCTAAAATGGAAAACTGGGCAAATGCACGTAAGAAACGGGCCTGTGCAGCCTGACCAGCATTGGGGCTCGCATTTAAAACACTTGTTGCCACATAAGAGATGCTGTTTAAATCCCTAAAAACATCCGAGATACGGGTATGATCCGGGGCCCATTTATGTAGGTGAAGCGCCCGCCAAGCACCATTATCATCCCAATCGCCAGCGCGTGTAGGTACAATAATCTCGTCTGATGTAACCTCCTGTAGTGCTGCCCAGTTCCAGGGTGCCTGGTAAGGTCCAATCATTGCGGCATAAGTGGCCCCTAATACTCCTGCAACATTATTTGATGATACTGCTCCACTGCCAACCTGGCCATTCAGGTTTTCATCCAGCTTGGTACAGCCCGAAAAACTCAAGGCAACCACAGCAAAAGTGAAAATATATTTATTTTTCATGTTATTATAGTTAAAAGATTAAAGGGAAAAATTAACACCAAAATTGAAGGTTCTTGCCGTTGGATAAGCCGTATAATCTATACCTGCTGACGGAACCCCACTTACACTTTTGTTCACATTCACCTCTGGATCAAAACCGGTGTATTTGGTAATTACGAACAAATTCTGACCGTTAACATAAACATTGAGCGACTTTATTGATTTACCTATATTGCCAACATTATAGTTAAGCGTGGCATTGGCTAATTTTAAGTAGTTGCCTTTTTCAATATACCTTGATGAAGCGGCAATTGGATTAGCCAGCGACTCCTGGATAGGTGAGTTGATCAAAGCGGCAAAAATATTCCGCTGCGCGCCGAGATTTGATATCGCCAATACCGAGTTTGCGGTGTTGTTATAAATATCCTGACCAAATGAACCGTTAAAGTTTGCTGTTAACGAGAACTTCTTATACCTTAAATTTGTACTTAAACCCAAAATTACCTTCGGATTGGGATTACCTACATAATACGCGGTAAAACCATCATCAGTATATTTCGAAAATCCACTTGCATCCAAACCATTATACTGGCGGGTAACCATGGCGAAAAGCGGCAGTCCATTTTGGATCACCTCGGTGGTTACACCACTCAAACCCTGTCCGTTTAGCGAGCCTGTTTTAATAATGCCATTAATATTCTGTACTTTATTATTGATAAAAGTAGCATTACCACCTAAAGACCATGTAAGGTTATCCTGATCGATAACTGTACCGTTCAAGGTCAATTCCAGTCCTTTATTGATAATCTGGCCTGGTAAATTTACCCAGGTAGGTACATTACCCCCAACTGCCGGAGAAAATGCAATCTGTGGAAATAATAGATCGTTGGTTGTTTTGTTGAAATAATCGATCGATCCTGTTAACCTGTTTTTAAACAATCCGAAATCGATACCCACGTTAAACTGTTTATCAGACTGCCATTTTAAATCTGCATTTTCGTTATTGATCGGGGTTAAGATGGGCGAACCGTTCGCATTTCCAAAATCGTAGCGGAGCTGCGCTGAGCCTGAAGGAAAATCCTGATTACCGGTTTTACCATAACCTACACGTAGTTTTAGCTGATCCAGCCATTGTATATCAGACATGAAACTTTCTTTTCTAATGTCCCAGGCAGCTGCAAAAGAAGGGAAATAACCATAACGGTTTGATTTACCGAATTTGGTAGAACCATCTGCCCTGAAAGTAGCAGTTAAGATATACCTGTTATCGTAATTAAAAATTGTCCTGGCAAAATACGACTGCAATTCTGTTGTAGGATTGTTGAAAGTAGAAAAGGTACGGTTAGCTGGTGCTGTGGTTTGAAAGGCATCGGTATAATCGGCAGCAATATCGCCAAAACCAGTTGCCGTATTGGTTGCTCCTTTGTTGATAAAGTTCGAATATTCGTAACCTAAAATGGCATTCAGGTTCAGTTTACTCACAATTTCCTTGTTAAAATTTAAGGTATTGGTAAACTGCTGCGTAATCAATTCGTTGTTGGAATAACTTGCATAACCGCCAAGAAAAGTTCCTGAAGGCTGTATACCCTGCAGGTTTAAGGTACTTCTGGTAGAAGCCCTTCTTATACCTGTGCTGTAATTTACACTGGCCAGCATGCGGTACTCTAACCAGGGCGTAATTTTATAATATGGCGAAACACTTCCCAAAATGGTGGAAACCTTCGACTTATCGCTATTTGCGGCCAAAGCTGCCAAAGGATTAATCGTGGTAGACCCATAATCTATAAATAAACTTCCATCGGGATTGTAAAAAGATTGCGTAGGGTTCCACGATAGCGCCTGCGAAATCAAACTTCCTGTAAAACCTGCATCAGTGGTAATGGGGGCTACACTTTCTAAGTATTGACTACTGATCATGTTAATATCAAGACCCAGTTTTTTGCTTTCGAGAAATTTGAAATTGCCGTTAAAACCAGCACTGTATTTTTTAAAATCGGTTGTTTTGATAATACCCTGCTGATCCTGATAACCCAGTGAAGCGCGGAAAGTGTTGCCATTGGTACCACCACTTATACCAACCGAGTAATTCTGGTTATAGGCTGTTCTGGTGATTGCATCCAGGGCATCAACACTGGTACCGAAATTACCGGTTGTGAGGTTGTATTTTGATAATGCGGCACGGTATTCATCCCCTGTTAAAACATCAACTTTTTTGGCAATATTGCTTATACCTGCAGAAGCACTTACATCAATTTTGGTTTCTCCCGATTTTCCTCTTTTAGTCGTAATCAAAACAACACCATAGGCAGCCCGTGAACCATAAATCGCCGTGGCCGATGCATCTTTCAGTATTTCCATCGATTCGATATCAGCCGGATTAATGAAGTTTAGCGGGTTGCCATCGGGAGCTGTACCGATACCGGCACTGGTTGATGGCCTGGCCGATCTTCCATCAAGCGCTACCCCATCCACTACATAAAGGGGTTGCCCTGTTCCGGTAATGGCAGAATTACCCCTGATGCGAACGGTAGAAGCACCCCCTGGCTGACCACTGTTATTGATCATCTGCACGCCGGCAACTTTACCCTGGATTAACTGATCAGGGGCATTTAGCGGGCCTTTGTTAAAATCTTTAGCCGATACCGTTGTTGAAGCGCCGGTTAAATCATTTTTCCTTACCGACGCATAACCGATAACCACAACGGCCTCAAGGTTATTGAGCGAACTTAAAGTAATGTTAAGCAAAGTTTGATTATTGATACTTACCGTTTGCGGTTCGTAGCCAACAAAGCTAACTGTTAAGCGGGCCGTTCCTGTAGGGGCCGTAATCTGATATTTCCCTTCTGCATCACTCTGTGTTTTGGTACTTGTACCCGTTACCTGAATAGTTGCACCGGCTAATGGTGTTTTATCGCTATCATATATTATGCCTTTTACCGTAGTTTGGGCAAAAGCCACCGTGCTGAATAAAAGCATCAGGAGACTTAAACTTATAAAGTTCTTTAATAAATACAATTTCTGTTTTAAGGATAAAACAGAACAATTGTCTGGTAAAGTAATGTTCATAGTTGATTTAATTAATTGGTTAGAAAATAGGTTTAAAAGGGTATTGGTTTAATACTTAGGGTGGGATCTGTTTCATGGTTTTTCAGTTTTTTTATGTTCGTGTGAGTTGATTATTTATAAAGCGGATAGGGCTTCTCGATTTTATTCTTTGCTATTAAAAGCGCATGGTCAATACTATCTTCAATGCATTTACCCTGTATAAAATGTGTTAAAAAACCTGCCCAAAAGGCATCGCCGGCACCGGTTACACCAATTACCGATTCAACTTTGAGCGCCGGCTTATGCTGCCATTGATGATTTTGTGTCTTAAACCAAACACCATCTTTACCACAGGTAAGGCATATCACTTTTGCATTTAAATGATCTAACCATTGCATTGCCTGCTCGATACCCAATTGCAGACCGGTAAAACGTTCCAGATCATCGGTACTTATTTTTAGCAGCACATTGAACCTGTTTAGTTTTCTGAATATATCCTGTCCATCATCCCCGTTCCAGATGGATGGTGCATAATTCCAGTCAACCGATAAATATTTACCCAGCTGGTGGGCTTTTTCAAAAGCATGTAGAATATTGCTTCGTGCCGGTTCTTTGCTCAATGCGAAAGCGGTGGTATGCAGGATACCACAGGCCGAAATGATGTTTTCATCCAGTCTTTTAATTACCATATCGGCACTTCGGTAAGCAATAAAATCGGGTGTTTCAGTGTTTTTACCCACCAGTACAATACTGGTTTTTCCGTAAGCAGTGCGGCTTATATAGGTATCAGCTATCCCAACAGCTTTTAATTCATCAATGAGATAAGTACCCAGATTATCGTTACCTACCGTAGCAATAAGCTCGGCATCGATACCCAACCATTTTAAATTGGCACATAAATTGGCTGAGCTTCCGCCCTGGCTGACCAAAAAGCGCGATGGCGATGCAAGAGAATCTATATTGCCTTCGGATATGATATCAGCAAGGAGTTCTCCCACTACTAAAACTTTTTTTTCTGCTATATTTTCCATAGGCCGGGTAATTTAAAATGTAAAGAGTTTGGTAAATGCATCATTTTTAATGGCCTGCTCGGCAATTACGGCTCCCGCAGCACTCCATGTACAATTAGGGATGCCACAGGGCAATTGATTTGTACCATTAAGGCACTCATTAAATAAATCTTCCCTGCTGTTGGCGCGATGGATATCAGCAGTAATTTTAACCGCCATTTCATACTCATGGTGATGGTTTAATGCTGCAGCGAGCCAGCCGTTCCAAACCGGCCATAAGCCCCCGTTATGAAAATAACCGGGTTTGTTACGGAATGAATAGGCATAGTTATTTTTCAGCTCGGCCATATCGCTATCACCGTATTCAATTGTTGGATGAAAAGAAGGGACTAATCCCCGATTATTATTGTACAGTGCTTTTACGTAACCTATGGTATTGTGGTTCTGTTCTTCATTGCCCAAACCGAGCAATAAACAAAAGCTATTGGCCTGAAGATCGAAATAATGATAAACCCTCGCAGGATTAAAGCCCATTAACCAAAACTGCGGAGAAACGGCCTCTAACTGATGAACAAGATTGGGCGAATAAAGCTGCTTTTGCGCTGTATTTTTCCAATAATTTAATTGTATGGCATTGCTGATGTTCAGCGCTTTTTCGCTCCAGCCCTTATTTTCTGATAAGGTTGACGCCAATTTTAAGGCCCAAAGCCGTAAAAGTTGATCGAAAAGAATGTATCCGTGCTGGATAAATTCATCTGCCCAATCTCCGCTCTGCGGAACATAAATTAAATGTTTACCATTAAACTCCCAGGCATCCATTACCCTAAAGCATTGCTGGGTTTGATGTGCGTATTTCTTCCAAAGGGAATCATCACCCGTTAAAATGGTGTAGGCAGATAAGCCGATTATTGCCCAAGATGGGTTGTCGGCCCGACCCGATGTACCTCCAAAACTTACCGAGCCATCGTTTGGCGAAACGTTGGAGGGCATAAAACCGCTTTCGTGCTGGTGGTAAAAAATCGTTTCGATGGTTAATTTAGCGGTACTGATAAGCGCTTCATTTCCGCTTAACAAGGCCGCTATACTCGTAATTACCCCGTCTCTTGTCCACACACGTTTATAATTATCCTGTTCCTCTACCGCAGCCACAAAACCAAAAGGTGTTGATGCGCGGGCCATCAGGTTTAGTGCCTGTTCATATCCGTTCTGGTTAAGCATGGGCAGTACCTCCTATATCGCGTTTGTTGATCAATGAAACCATTATGCCTGCTACAATAATCAGCCCGCCGGCAAACAGGATGGCGTTTTCGGGCTTATGCCCCAAAAAATACCGGTACACATATTTAAATGTAATGGTTTCTAAAAGCATGGGCAGCACAATAAACATATTTAGGATGCCCATAAAAATGCCGGTTTTTGCTTTAGGTATACTTCCGGCAAGCATGGCATAAGGAGTACCCATCATGCTCGCCCAGGCAATGCCCAAACCGATAATGGGTATAAACAATAAAACTGTTGTGTGGATTAGGGGCAAACAGGCCAAACAGATACCCCCTATTAATAAACTGGTAAGGTGCACTTTTTTTGCCGTTACTTTTCTGGCGAAATAAGCAAGCGGAAAAGCGACCATAAAGGTAACCACATTATAACCGCCATTTACGGTTCCGGTTAAAAGCTGCGCCGAAGCAAAACCATCAGATGCTGCACTACTGGTATTGTAAATGGTTTTTGCCAAACAAAGGGTTACAAACTGCCAGTAAACAAACATGCCGTACCAGTTAAAAAGGTAAACCAGACCCAATTTTTTCATCGTTATGGGCATTACTTTAAAGGCCTCGATAATATCTTTAAAAATATTAGTGATGCCCCTGGGCATGGCTTTAACTTTTTCAATTTCTTCGGGGCTTAACGGCGTTTCTTTCGTGGTAAAACAGCTGTACATAATAGAGCCGATAGATACCGCCCCACCGATAAAAAATGCCGCGTAGGTGGTATACGGAATGTTGTTGCCACTGCGCGAATGTATGCCGATTAAACCTGCGGCAATCAAAATGCCCGGAGTAAGATTGGCAAGTGTAATACCCAGACCAGTGAAAAAGCTTTGTGTTAAAAAACCGAGGGCATGCTGCTCTGACGGGAGTTTATCGCTAACAAAGGCCCGGTAAGGCTCCATTGTAATGTTGTTACCCGCATCAAGTATCCATAAAATTCCGGCAGCCATCCATATCGAACTGCTGTAGGGCATGGCAAATAAACAGATGCTGCATATAATGGCCCCAATTAAAAAATATGGTCTTCTACGTCCAAATTTACTGGTCGTTTTATCGCTCATGGCACCAATTATCGGCTGGATGATCAATCCCGTCATTGGTCCTGCGAGGTTTAACAGCGGAATCTGATCTGCATTTGCGCCCAGGTACGAATAAATTGGGGTCATATTGGTCTGTTGCAGACCAAAACTATACTGGATACCGAAAAAACCTAGATTCATGGCTATTATTGAGCCAAAGTTTAGCTTAACTGCTGATGAAATACCCTTGTTTTTTTCTGCTTGTGCAACAATCATATCAGGCTTTGTTAAGTTTATAAACAATGGCCTGCCAAGGCTTCAGATTTAATTTGTTGTTTGCAATACCCACCGTTCCGCTGTAGTTGTTGATGAGCGTTTTTGCAGAAAGCGTACTGATACTTTTATCCAGCAGGTAAGTGGTTTCCTTATCCGAAAAGTTTAAAACAACCAGCACTTTTTCTTTCCCAAGGCTTCGGGTATAACAGTACACCTTTGGGTTTTCGAGATCAAAAACTTTATAACTACCGTAAACCAGTACCCGCGACGCTTTTCTTAAAGCCACTATCTTTTTAAAATAAGAAAGCTCGCTTGCCGGATTTTTTTCCTCGGCAGCTACATTTACTTCTTTATAATTGGGGTTTACTTTAATCCACGGTATGCCGGTGGTAAAACCTGCATTTAATGTTGCATCCCACTGAAAAGGGGTGCGTGTATTATCCCTCGAAATAAATTTCTGTTTATCCATAAAGGCCTGCAAATCTTCATTTTTGGCCTGCGCATTTTTATAGGCATTTATGGTTGCGATATCGCGGTAATCTTCAATATTGTTAAACCTGATATTGCTCATGCCCAGTTCGTCGCCGTTAAAATAATAGGACGTTCCCCGCATGGTCATAACCAGTGTAGTTAACAGTTTGGATGAGGCCGTGCGGAAAGATTCGCTGTCATTTCCATATTTGCTTACCATACGGGGTACATCGTGGTTGGCCAGAAATATAGCGAGCCAACCCTTATCGGCAAACGAGTGGTCCCATTTGGTAAATGCCTTTTTCAGATCAGGGAGTTTATAACCTCTGGGATCGTTCCCGATATCCATGATCTCAAAATGATAGGCCATATTTAACTCCTGTCTATTTGCATCAACAAGCGAATGTGCATCTGCCAGCGTACTTCCCGCTCCTTCAGCCACCGTCATGATGTTGTACTTACTTAAAACAGTACTGTTCATTTCCTTTAAATATTTATGGAGGTTTGGTCCCATTCCATAATATTTGATGATGTTTTTCTCATAACCTTCGGGATATTTTTTCCAGGTGGTATCTTTCGAAACGTACTGGAAAGCATCCATCCTTAAGCCATCAATTCCTTTATCCAGCCAAAATTTCATCATGTTGTAAACTTCATTCCTCAGCTTTTCATTTTCCCAGTTTAAATCGGGCTGTTTTTGAGAGAAATAGTGGAGATAATAAGATTTTGTACCAGCTTCATATTTCCAGGCATCGTTATTTACATCAAAAAAGCTGTAACGTGGGGTAGGTTTGCCTTTTTCTTCGGGCCACCAGTGGTAATAATTGTGGTAGGGATTGCTGCGCGATGATTTGGCCTGTTTAAACCACTCGTGCTCATCACTGCTGTGGTTAAGCACCATATCCAGCACCAGTTTAATATTTCTTTTGTGCAGGCCCTTAAGCAGTTCATCAAAATCCTGCATGGTGCCAAATTCTTTCATGATGCTACGGTAATCGCTGATATCGTAGCCATTATCATCATTTGGCGAGGCAAATATCGGATTAAGCCATACCGCATCAATCCCCAGGCTTTTTAAATAATCCAGCTTTGAAATAATCCCACGTAAATCGCCCACACCGTCTCCATCACTATCTTTAAAACTGCGTGGATAAAGTTGATACACTACCGCTTCCTTCCACCAGGCAGGTTTGTTCGTTTTGTTGTATACCTTATTTTTAGAAACAGGCTGCGCATGGCCGGCAATGAAAGAAAAAAGAAGACTTAAAATGATAAACGGTTTCAGGGATCTCATATTTTTAGATACAACACGCCACACCCCAAATAAATGGGAGCCCTGCATATTGTGCTTTAGTTTAGTATTTGGTTAATGTAATGATGAACTGGCAATGCAGAACATTTAATTCTACACACCTCATCAGTTTAATAATATGAAGATAAGTTTATAAATTGTTTAAAACCATACAAACTAACTAATTATGACCGCAAACGTTTGCGGAAACATTTGCGGAAATGTTTGTTGTGGAAAACTTATATTTGGGTAACCAAATATTAAACCATGAGACAGAACGCAACTTTAAAGAGGATTGCCGAAAGGTTAAACGTAAGTATATCAACGGTTTCGAGGGCACTGAAAAACCATCCAGACATTTCTGACGAAACAAAAAAAAAGATAAATGAGCTGGCCGAGTTGCTAGAGTACGACCCAAATCCTTATGCGGTTAACCTGCGTACACACAGCAGCAGGGAGTTTGCGGTGGTTGTTCCAAGTTTATCAAACTTTTTTTACCATTCTTTTATCAGTGCGATTGAAGAAGATGCACGTATTTTTGGATATACAGTAATCATCTACCGTTCGTCAAACGATCCGGCAATTGAACAGGAGATTTTAAAAAGTTGCAGGCACAAAAGGGTTTCGGGAATATTTATTGCCATAACTTCAGAAACAAAAGAGATAGAACCTTTCCTTAAATTGGATTTACAGGGCATTCCGGTCGTTTTTTTTGATAAGGTACCACAATACGAATCGTGTAACAAAATCTGTGTTGGCGACGCACATGCGGCAACCATTGCGGCAAATGAAATATTAAAAAAGGGGATTACAAATGTTCTGGCCATTTTTGGTGATAAAAACATGTCGATTACACAGGTAAGGCTGCAAAAATTTACCGAAATTGTTTCGGGCCATGTAGAATTAAAGATTGTACATGCCGGCAGTTCGGAAGAAGCAGAGCAAACTACCTTAACAATAATCCCCGAATTTGGAAAAAAACGTTTTGCTGTTTTTTGCATGAGCGATGAGATTTTGGCTGGGGCAATGAAAGCCATCCAGCGGATGGGATTAAAAGCACCTGATGACCTGGGGGTAATATGTATAAGCGATGGAATGATACCACTACTTTTCTACCCCGAAATTACCTATGCAGAAACAAGCGGCTTTAAGTTGGGCAAACTTGCCTTCGGCAGGATGATGAGGTGCATTGCCGGAAGTTCTTTTGCACAGACCATTATTGATGAATCAATATTAATCGAAGGCGGATCTATATAAACATTTAAAAATAAGCGGCTGTATTTTTACAAAAACAATACAGCCGCTTAAAAAATTATCTTGCTGAAGGGCCTTTCATCTGGTAATCCTTCGGCGGCTCTGCGCCTAAAAGATGTTGTACAAAATAATCCCAACGGCGGCGCATCATATATGGCGAATAAGCACCGTAACCATGTGCACTGTTCGGAAAGATAACAAGATCGAAAGATTTGTTAGCTTTCTCCAATGCTTCTACAACTAACAGGGTATTATAAGGCGGTACGTTATCATCCATCATACCGTGTACCAACATCAGTTTCCCTTTAAGGTTTTTAGCATAATTTTGGTTGGCCTGCGCTTCGTAATCCGAATTTTCTACCAAACCGTTATAACGTTCGCCCCAATCATCCTCATAGTTTCTGTTATCGTGGTTCCCTGACTCTGAGATACCTACTTTAAAGAAATCAGGGTAACGGAACATGGCCGCAGCAGTGGCAAAACCACCACCTGAATGTCCCCAAATGCCCACTTTTGTGGTATCGATAGGGTATTTTGCAGCAAGCTGTCTGATGGCGGCAATCTGATCAGGCAAAGTATTTTCGGCCATGTTGCCATAGCTCATATCGTGAAAACTTTTAGAACGGTCGGGGTTACTGGTTCCTTCGATCACCACTACGATAAAGCCCAGTTCAGCAAGCGATTGGTTATCCCCACGCGAAGCTGCGAATGCCCAGCTGCCAACGCTTCCACCCTGTGGACCTGGGTAAATATAATCGATAACCGGATATTTTTGATTAGCATCCATTTTCGTTGGTGTAAAAACCAACCCATAAATATCGGTTTTACCATCTTTGGCTTTAAGTGAAACCGGGGTTGGTGCTTTCCAACCGGTTGCAGTTAAGCGCGAAACATCGGTTTTTTCCAAAGTATTGATCAGTTTCCCATCGATGCTCCTTAATACGGTAACCGCTGGTACATCCGGCTGCGAATAACTATCAACAAAATATTTGAAAGATGGAGAAAATACCACCTGATGATTTCCCTGTTCGGGGGTTAAAAGGGTTAAATTTTTCCCGTCGAAACCAATTTTATACAGGTAACTGAAGTAAGGATTTCCTTTTTCGCGTCCGTTGGCATAGAAATATAATGTACGGGCTTTTTCGTCAACTTTAACCAAGCGCGAAACCACAAAATCGCCCTTGGTGATCTGGTTCTTCACTTTTCCATTTGTAGCGTCGTATAAATAAAGATGCCCCCAGTTATCCCTTTCGGAGTACCAGATAATTTCTTTTGATTCCGGAAGATAGCGCCAGTTAATCGCTCCCTGACCAGATTCGAACTGTGTTTTTACCGTTTCTTCGAAAACTTCCCTTACCGCGCCTGTTGTAGCGTTGGCAATGCGGAATTTCTCATTTTTATGATCGCGCGAAGTAGAAAGGAAAGCTACCTCCGATCCATCGGTTTTCCAATCAATATCATCAAAAGTACCGCTGCTCGAAATATCATCGCTCAAAGTTGCGCGGTGCGGATCGGCAGGAATATTTAGTGAAATTACTTTCGGGTTTTCTACATCAATAATCACCCTTCTGATGGTTGCAATCTGTTTATCACCAGGTAATGGGTATTTCCATGCTTTTAATACCGGTGCCCCAACATTAGTGGTAACAAGGTACATATCTTTCGAATTGCGTTGAT
>NZ_DJDT01000322.1:3936-26544 GCF_002432345.1 Pedobacter sp. UBA5917 | reverse complement strand
CGTCATCTCGACCGTAGCGGAGAGATCTACGCATAGATTTCTCCCTGCCCGAAGCAGGCAGGCATTCCACTGCGTTTCAGTCGAAATGACGGTATTTTTGAAGGAATTATTTTGACAACAACATCACTTCTCCGAAGCAACCTTTAAAGCTTTTAGCCAGTAAATAAGCGAACCTTTATTTACAGATTGGAATTTTTCACTTAATAACCAAACCAACCAGCCTTCCATACTTTCTTCAACCTTTACAACCGTTTTGTTGCCCTGTTTAATAAAATGCCAGTTGTGGATGGCAAATGAACCAAATGCAGGACCAGACCACCCTACTTCTCTATTGTTTTCGATTGTATGAAATGTGGAGCGGATGGTTAAACCATGTGTTTTCCAGTCGAAAGAGGTTCCTACTTTAAAAGGTCCATTTATTTTACTGCCCGGAATTTCTTTTTGCCATTGCGGCCATCGGTTTACATCAGCAAAAATCTTCCAAACGCTATCGGTGGGTGCATCAATAACGATTTGCAATTTGGTAACCACCGGCGCACTTTCGTGAATATTTTTGGTTACACGGTAAGAGCTGCTCATTTCTAATCCGGCAACGGCTAAAGCCAATAACACTATGATAAGGCCTGTTATTTTGATCAATCTTTTCATCATTATTTTTGTTGAGATAATGATTCAAAAGTAAAGTCGTAAACCTGCCTAAAATTGTAAGTTTACGAAATCAGTTAAAGGATTGGCGGAAAGCGACCGGTGAAAGGTTGGTTTTGGATTTAAACAGTTTACTAAAGGATTGCGGGTGACCAAAACCCAATTGATAGGCAATTTCGCTAATGGTAAGTGTTGTGGTTGATAGTTTCTCTTTTGCCCTTTCAATCAGTTTATCATGGATATGCTGCTGGGTACTTTGCCCTGTGGTTACTTTCAACAGGCTACTCAGGTAATCGGGCGAAAGGTTTAATTCTGCCGCAAGATCGTTTACTGTTGGCAAACCATTTTCTATTGCATTTTCAGCAAAATAACGATCCAGAAAACTTTCTACCTGATCCAAAACCTGGTGATTGGTAATCCGCCGCGTAATAAACTGGCGGTGATAAAAACGTTCGGCATAGTTAAGCAGCACTTCAATCTGCGAAATAATAATCTGCTGACTAAAAGCATCAATATTGGCCTGATATTCCTGTTGGATATTTTGGATAATGCCCGACATTGTGATTTCTTCCTTTTCGGAAAGGAACAGTGCCTCGTGTACCGAATAACTAAAATAAACGTACTTTTTGATCGTTGAGGCCAATGGGAAATTCCAGAGAAAATCGGGGTGTATCAGTAACATCCAGCCTGACTTATCGGGCGAATCGTCTGTTACCTCAACTCTAAAAACCTGTCCGGGGGCGATAAAGAACAAAGTCCCGTCATCAAAATCATATTCCTGCTGTCCGTATTTAAACCTGCCCTTCATATTCTTTTTCAGGGCAATGAAATAGAAATCGAATACCCAGCTTACGGTATTGATGCTAGCCGAATGTTTCATTTCGCCATAATCTACCAAACTGATCAGCGGATGTTCGGGTTTGGAAAGCCCCCTAACCCGATGGTATTCGCTAATGCTTTTTATCCTTTGAACCTGTTGATTGGCCATTGATTGAGTTATTTATGATACATAACTAAGATGAAGATTTATTTCGGTCGATGAGACACCGACCGATAATCAAGCTAATAAAAAAATCACGAAAATAATGCAATTACCATAGTATTTCGCCATCTTCTTTAAAGAATTTACCCGTTGTGCCAGGAAGTGGTTGATTAACCAGGTTTACAACGGCTTTTGCACCCTGCTCTACTGTTTTTATTCCCTGAAAATTATTCAGATCGGTAGCCGTATAACCTGGGGTAACGCTATTTACACGAAAGTTTGTATTGCTTAATTCATTTGCCAGCATCACAGTGAAAGTATTGAGGGCCGTTTTTGATGAACCATAAGCATGATAGTTATCCCAATTGGTATTTCTTCCAGGGGTGGTATGCATGGTTAAAGAACCTACTTCGCTCGAAACGTTAATGATTGATGGCGCTTCAGCCTTTCTGAGCAAAGGCAAAAACTGCTGTGTGGTTTGGATTACACCAAAATAATTGGTTTCAAAGATTTCGCGGAGGTTTGCCATGTCGCAGGTCGAAATATTCTGCGGCTGATTGCCGGGAATACCCGCATTGTTGATCAATACGTCTAAAGCCGACAACTTATTTTCCAAAAGCACTTTTGCCTTATTGATGGAGTTTATATCTGTAACATCAAGCTCAATAGCTGCTACATTTGTTAAATCTATAGCCTTTAATTGTTCTTCTGCTTCTTTACCATTACTTGCGTTCCTGCTGCCCAGGAAAACGAAATAACCTTGTGCTAATAGCTGTTTTGCGGTTTCGAAGCCTATGCCCTTATTGGCTCCGGTAATTAAAACTGTTTTCATTTGTAATTATTTTTTGCGAACCGTTAATGTTGGTTCTTATAATTACAAATTTCCAATTTTCGGGAATGTTAGGTGTATGCTAATCCTGTGGATTTGTAGCCAAATCCTTTTTTAACGCGATCGTCATGCTGTCCCGATTCTAACATCGGGATCAGCATCTTTCATGCTACAAAGACCCTGAAATAAATTCAGGGTGACGATAACTTATGTTAAACCGTCAAACTCTCCCAAATCACATTATAAACATCAGGCGCGTGCAGGGTTTTATCTATTGGCTTAGCAGTAACCAAAATTGGCTTATACTCATCCGTTATATTGGTACGCCCATGCGATCCTTTAACCAGCGTTGCATCCAATGGAATTACATCCATCACATAACGGAAACCTGCTTTTTTCCTTAACAGTTTATAACCTGCACGGAGTTTGGAAGTCATAAACATTTCTACCGGATCGTAACCAGGTTTTTTATGGATATCAACCACCCTTGCATAATCAGGAGCTTTAGCATCATCGAGCCAGAAATAATAGGTAAACCAACTGTTTTCTTTAGCCACCAATACCAGATCGCCCGAACGTTCGTGGTTGATGTGGTGTTTTTTCTGTTCTTCTTTATCCAGAATGAGCTCGATACCCGCAGCATTTTTCAATAAAGCCTTTACCTGTTCGGTTACACTTTTATCGTTGATATATACATGCGCAATTTGGTGATCGGCTACGACAAAAGCTTTTGAAGCACCCGGATCTAACAACTCCAACCCTCTTTCTTCGCGGATCTGGATCAAACCATTTTCCCTGAATAAACGGTTTAAATGGATCGGATTGTTTACTGGGGCAATGCCATATTCGGAAAGTAAAATGATACGGGCGCCCTTTTCTTCGTAAAAACGCACCAGATCTGATACTACCTGATCTATTTCCTGCAATTCGGGCTTGATTTGTTCTAAATCTGGTCCGAATTTTTGTAAACAGTAATCCAGATGTGGCAAATAGATCAATGTAAGCGTAGGATTGTGGAGTTTTTCGGTTTCCATTGCGGCATCGGCAATCCACCTGGTTGATTTGATGTTGGCACCGGGTCCCCAGAACTGGAACAAAGGAAATTGACCTAATTTATCCTGCAAATAATCGCGCAATTCGGCGGGTTGCGAATAACAATCGGGCAATTTACGACCATCGGCCAGGTAATTTGGACGTGGTGTTACCGAATAATCAACCGTAGAGTACATGTTGTACCACCAGAACATATTGGCACAGGTAAAGTTGGGATCTTCTTTTTTGGCCTGATCCCATATTTTTTCGGCATTAACGAGTTTGTTCGACTGTTTCCAGAATTTAACTTCGGCATCGGCATGATCGTACCAACCATTACCTACAATCCCAGTTTCAGAAGGAAATTTACCGGTAAGGTAACTCGATTGCACTGAGGTAGTAACCGCTGGCAACAATGGCTCGATGGTAGTAAAATTATTTTCGGAAATATATTTCTGGATAAAAGGCGTATGTGCTCCTATTACGGATGAAGATAAGCCTACTATGTCGATAACTACGGTTTTATGCATAATCTTATTGTTCTAATAATGTTTTTACCCAGGCAAGCTCCCTGATGATGGAATCGTTGAGCGGTGCTTTTAAAGCTGTTGGCAAAACTTCCCAGGTGTAGGTTTCTACTTCGAGGTGGGCTGTAAATGGTCCATTTTTTTGCAGGTCCAATACTTCGGTAATATCGCTTTGTGTAGACTGGATCATCCCCATATCTTCCACAAAAATGGGTACATGAAAATGTGCACGCCACTCTTCTACCGATAAATCTCCACCCTCTGTTAATGCTTCGGCAAGATCAGGATAACGCAATAAAGTACCGTCATTTTTGCGCGCAATTACCTGGTGCAGGTAAGTTGGTTCATCAAAACGGCTTAACTGATCCAATACGGCAGTTCTTTCGGGTGTTGAAGCCGGTAATTTTGCTTTCAGTGCCGCACTGATCTGGATTTTACCGATTTTGATGCCTTTATCTTTTAATTCGTTGATAATGGCGGTATGTGGTTCATATCCGATGGCAAAATGACAAACATCATAACATAAATTGATGTGTTTTTTAATCAGATCATCATTATTTCCGGCAGGTAAAAGTTTATTTTCGTACCAATCGATAAATTCAGGTCCGGATTCAAGAAAACCATCGGGTTCGGGCTCGATATCCAAATGGATTAACTTGCCGGTCTGCTCCAATATCTGATGCAGGCCTTCGGCAACTTTTACAATATTAGCGGTTGCCCTGGTTGTAGCATTTTCTCTTGCTTCTACATCGGCAAACCATGGTTTATAACTTAATGGAGAAGTTGAAATGCCGCCATCCATATCTTCAGGAAGCAATTGCGAAAGGATATTGGCCAAACGAAGGGTATAAGCTACCCTATCATCAGTCGTCCAATCGGGGGCATGTACCTGATCTTTAACCCTTGTGTTATGAAAACCGCCATAAGGGAAGCCATTCATGGTAAACACATATCCGCCTTCATCCTGAAGCCATTGTTTAAAAACAGTCAAATGGTTATGCTCCAAAAGTTGGGTACTGGCCAGGTTAGAAAGGCGTAAACCGATCCCCATGGGCGAATCGGGTGATAATTCTGCTTTTAGCTTAGGAAAACTAGCCTTCAATACTGCAAAATGTGCTTCCCAGCTTTCTCCTGCATAAATATTAGTACAGAAAGTTAAATGTCCGGAATTTAATTTCATAACTTAATGTTGGATAGTGGCCGTTTGATTATTTAAAATTTCGGCTGCCTGTTTTAAAATTTCAGTATCGATTTCGTGTACTTCTTCGCCACTGCCAATACCGGTAAGCAGGGTAATGGTTAACTCGCCGCCAAGGTGTTCGCGGAATTCTTCGAGCCCCTGTAAAATCGGGCTATTACCTTCTGTAACCTGTAATAATGAATGCGTTAACTCAAAACCCAATTGCTGGATGAGGTTAATTATCCTTTGTGCTTCATCGGCAGTGATTCTTCCTGATAAGTTAGAATATACGCTATCCAAAGCAATACCCATAGCAACAGCTTCGCCATGCCTTATTTCAAAATTGGTCAGGTATTCGAGTTTATGGGCACTCCAATGACCGAAATCCAATGGTCTGGCCGAACCATTTTCGAAAGGATCGGCACTGCGGATATGTTCTAAATGCAGTTTGGCGCATTTCCAGATCTGGTAATTCATCGCCTCAATATCACGGCCAGCAAGTGCTGTTGCGTTATCTTCGAGCCATTCGAAAAATTCAGCATCTTTAATCAAGGCCACTTTAATGGCTTCGGCAATACCCGAACGCCAATCGCGATCGGATAAAGTGCTTAAAAAAAGTTCGTCGTTAAAAACAGCAACAGGAGGTGAAAAAGTACCCAGAAAATTCTTTTTATTGAAATAGTTGATGCCATTTTTTACCCCAACACCCGAATCGTTCTGCGAGAGTACGGTACTCGGAATCCTGATGTGTTTAATACCCCTGTGTGCAACCGTAGCAGCATAACCCACCATATCGAGCACGGCACCACCACCAATTGCGGCAACAAAAGAATGCCTGTCTATACCATGAATGTTAATGGCATCAAGCACCTGATCGAAATAACGGGTATCGTTCTTTACCTGTTCTCCACCAGGAATGATCAGCACATCCTGAACCAGTTGTGTTTTATCATATTTGGAGAAATAGGTTTTAATTTCAGCAACAAGCCCCTGGTGTGCATTGGCTACGCCTTCATCAATTACAAATAAAATTTTCTTTACGGTAACCGCTGGGTTTAAGTTGATCAAAAAGTTGTTCAGCAATTCGTTTTGATCTGAAAACAATGCTGAAGTAAAAAAAATGTTGTAGTTATATTGTACAGTGAACGATTGATGTAAATGTTCCATATGAGTGGATAATGTGTGTGTTTTAGGTAACGGCGAATAATTTAGAGAGCCATAACGATAAAGGTAATAAAGCGGCAATTACAAAAGCGAGGATCAGCGCATCGAAAGTTACCGCCCAGGCGGCATCCATCAAAATTAATGATATTACCCCGGCTTTAACCGCAGCGCCAATATTTTTACCCATAGGTTGTTTTATTGCCTTTAAAAGCGGCCTGAAAATCATAAAAGTAAAAGGCACTAAGAACAGTAACGACCATAATAAACGATCGTTCGTAAAAGCGAAATAAGCAATGGCACAAATTACAATGGCATATAAAAAAGCTGCGATGTATAAATTTTTGGCATGGCCTCCATGTACTTCGCCACGGCTCGTCATGGTAATGGAGAAAATATACACCACCGGAATAACTGCAAGATAGTAATGGCTGCAAAGCATTTCGGGCACAATGCTTAAACCGAGCAATAAATTAAAACCACGGCATAAGCCCATATTCAATGGACCGAAAAAAGAATGGTGTTTGCCAAATTTGTTATACAGCAAAGCAAAAACAGCAACCAAAAGAGCCAATATACCCGAAGTAAAACTATTTAAAGCTGCCAATATGATGCCGCCAGAGAGTAAAAGCGTACCAAAAGTGGCCGCATGCTGTAAACTGATCAATCCACTTGGGATGGCCCGCTCGGGACGTTCTATTTTATCAAGCTCGGCGTCAAATACATCGTTAAAAACGATGCCTCCGCCATATAAACAGGCTGTTGAAGCAGCCAAAAGCAAAATTGAAAGCCATGGAATGGAAAATCCGCTGCTTAAAACACCCGAAATGGCAATACCTGCTAAAATATCGGCTACAGAGGTAACAATATTAGCAGGGCGCATCATGCGCAGGTAAACAATTAATTTTTTCAATACAATTTAGCTGATGATGATCGAAGATTTATCGGGTCTGGGCTGTTGTCCGCCGCGTAAAATGGTGTTGCCTTCAAATTTCGCGGTAAGATCTGCCTGTGCGTTAAAATCGGCTTCATCAATCTGGCCGCTTTGTGCAAAAGCTGTAATCGCATTGCGGTAGGTAACCAGTTCAATATCCTGATCGCTTAAACCACGCATTTTCATTAAAGCTGCGGTTTTTGGTACCGCTAACGGGTCACTGATGCCCCAATCGGCAGCCGAATTTACCATAATGCGTTCTGCACCATATTGTTTCACAATTTCTACCATACGCTCGTTGCCCATTTTGGTAAACGGATAAATGGTAAAAGCTGCCCAGAAACCACGGTCTAGTACTTCTTTTACGGTTTCCTCATTATTATGGTCGATAATTACCTGATAAGGATCGAGGCCATGCTCCAGGGCAATATCCATACTCCGTTGGGTACCTTTTTTCTTATCGCGGTGCGGGGTATGCACCTGTACAGGCAAACCTGCTTCTTTGGCAAGTTCGAGCTGTAACCTGTAATATTTTTCTTCGGCAGCAGTCTGGTCGTCGAAACCGATTTCGCCGATACCCACCACGCCTTCTTTATAAATAAACAAAGGCAGTATTTCCATTACCTGCTCGGCCAGATTTTCGTTATTGGCCTCTCTTGAATTAAGTCCGATGGTACAATAATGTTTAATACCGAACTGTGATGAACGGAAACGCTCCCAACCGATGAGGCTGCTATAATAATCCCTGAAACTATCCAGGCCTGTACGCGGCTGCCCCAGCCAGAAAGCGGGTTCGATGAGTGCAACAACACCTGCATCGGCCATGGCCTGATAATCATCAGTAGTTCTCGAGGTCATGTGAACATGAGGATCAAAAAATTTCATCCCCTTAACCGCACTGATATCGAAAGCCTCTGGCTCTCCCATCGTTGCTTTATCTCTTGCGATTGAACTGCTACAACACATATCTTTATCTTAGTTTTTATCTGTTAAAATGAATTCCAGTTTAAGCTGCCATCAGCCAGGGCCAATTTTAGTTCCGGAAAGGTATTGATATAATCTTTTGCCGGCTGGTAATCCGACTCCTTTACAGCCAATGCAATGGCACGCTGTTCGGTCTGATCGTAATGCTGCAGACCGGTTTTAAGGTCTTCAAAAATTCCGGCATTGATAAATTTAGCCACCAGGCGCCACAACTGTGGGTTTACCTCCCTGCCGGCAGCCCAACGCTCTTTGGCATAATCTACCAGTGTTAGCGCCAGCTGAAGGTTGGCCCTTTCATCAAGCCCAACAATATTTTTAATGTTTTTTTCGGTGAAGAAAGCCTTTAAAACAAGCTGGTTCCAGGCCGCTTCATCGAGGTTTGCCGCCGGATATGGATTATTTTCCATAATG
Source organism: Pedobacter sp. UBA5917 (assembly GCF_002432345.1). Classification (GTDB taxonomy): domain Bacteria; phylum Bacteroidota; class Bacteroidia; order Sphingobacteriales; family Sphingobacteriaceae; genus Pedobacter. Next base: position 17,859 of record NZ_DJDT01000322.1, on the reverse strand, counting down.
GCTTCCAAAACAGAACCAATGTTGCTCCTGATCCCTTCGGCACAACGTTTTACCCAGATTTCGGGATGGGCCAAAAATGGCAGCGCCGAATATAAAGCTACAGCTTCGTTCACCTCTGCCGACAGAAATAAACGGTTAATGCTTGCAAATAACACCTCTTTATCATCCAGATCCAAACCGGCCAATAAGCACACACGGCTAAGTCTATCGATGGTCCAGTTACGGATATAACCAAAGTCGACTGTATCAAGTGCTTTTTGCTGGTCGTTGTTAACTGCAACCTGCAATTTGCCTGTTTTACGGGGCAGCATTACAAATACTTTGGCTAACTGTGCTGATTGATCTGAAGATTGTATAAAATCTTCTAACCAATTTTCGGCCTCTAAACTGATATTGTTTTTAACAACAGACCATATTATTTCTTTTACCGCCTTCATATTATCATCTCTTATAAATAAAATTGTTGAAAAATACTTATGCGGTAATACCAGCAGAACAGAAATAGTTGATCAACAGTGCGCCTGCGATGATCAGTAAGCCAAAAAATTCGCGTGTTTGCTCAATATAAGGTTTGGTAGCCTGCATGCTCTGCACCAGGCTTTCGCGGCGGTATTTCGTAATCCAATCGCGCACGCCATCTTTTGCAAAGAAAAGGATAATGGCATATATGAGGTAGAAGGCAATTAAAACCAGGTAAGCTACAGGATAAAATTTACCGGCTGCAGCCAATCCGCACGATATTGCAGCACTTAAATAAATAGACACCCACAAAAAAGCATCGTTATCGTTAAGGTTTACATAGGCAAAACCCAAAAACGAGATGCAGAAAATAATGTTAAGAATAATTAAAGGCATTTTAAGTTATTTGGTTTAAAACAAGCTAAATCGATTTCCCGATTCTCTGATTGAAAAACAAAGTTATTTAAACTGAACACTTTTTTTGCACTAAAATTGTAAATTATATGCTGCTATAAAAGTTTTTTTTGATTAAAAACAGTACTGATCCAAACTCAAAAACGCCTGATTTTGAATGAAGGAATATCCAATACAAGCAGATTTCAACAGAATTGAAGGTCACATTACTCCAACCCGGCGATAACAATTTATCGTTCAACGGGTGCAAAACCGTTTTTCCCCATCCACTCGTAGCAACTTATAAACCAATTATCTTTATTTTCTTCATCATAAATGCCAAAACCATGCCCCCCTGTTTGCAGGATATGCATTTCACTTTTAACCCTGGCTTTGAGCAGTGCATCGAAAAACTGCAGGCTATTTTTAACAGGGATTACATCATCATCAGCCGCGTGAACCAAAAAAGTTGGTGGTGTAAGGTGGTTAACAGACTTATTGGTGCTGTATAGGGCAAGTGTTTTGGGATTGGGATTTTTTCCTATCAAATTTTCCCTGGTGCGGGGTATCTCCGGATCATAAATGATAACGGGATAAAGTAAAATCATAAAATCGGGCCTGAGCGATATATTTTCTTTATTTTCTATCACTATCCTGCTTAACTGTGTCCCTTCCGTTGACACTAAATGACCACCTGCCGATAAGCCCATCATGCCTATTTTGTTCGGATCGATATTCCATTCGTTAGCCCTTTTCCGTACCATTTTAATGGCAGTTTGTGCATCCTGTAATGGGCCAATGCTTTTATCATTCATAATTTTATCGCTGGGCAGGCGGTACTTTACTACAAAAGCAGTAACCCCCAACGCATTAAATGCCTTCGCAATTTCAATGCATTTTTTGGGCGCAAGCACAAAATAACCACCACCGGCAAAAATAATTACAGCCGTTCCATTGGCTTTATTTTTATCCGGAAAATAGGCCTGCATGCTGGGAATGCTTACATTTTTTATCAGGCCACTGCTATCGGTTTCTTCCACATAATCAACAGGGGTTTTCTTTGCGTTTGGTATCTGATTATGGTAAAGCGGAATGGTAAGATCCTGTGCATAACAAAATGATGCGGACAAAATATAAAAGAAAAAAATAAAGGCTCGTTTCATGTAACTGGGGTTTACAACTGATTAAAATTACACCCGTTTTAACAAAAAACATGTGCAGAAATGCGCTATTTATATATGTGCCTTCCTGAATATTAAAGGTTGAAAACCATAAGCCGATTTAAAGGCCCTGCAAAAGGCACTCTCATTTTCGAATCCACAGGCCCAGGTTATTTCGTGGATGGGTTTCTTTGTATTTTTAAGCAGATGTACAGCATGTTTGAGTTTTACCGCAATCAGGTATTGATGCGGGGTAACCTTAAATACAGATTTAAACTGCCTGATGAGCTGCGGAACCGACAAACAGGCCATACTACCCAGTAATTTTAAATCCGGCTTCTCCATAAATGTTGAATGGAGAAAATCCTTCGCGATACACAAACGCCTGTAAATTTCGATTTTTGAACTGGGCTTTATGGCAGCAACCTCGGCTATTTTTTTATTGTCGGATTTGAGTGTACCGATCAGGTGTCTGAGTAAAAAAAACAGGTGTTCTTCAGCTCCACCATCATAACCATTATCTTCGAGATGCGAAATAAGCGCTACCAATTGCAACTGTAATTCAGGATCAATATCGTTCAAGGTCTGAAAAAATTCGGGTTGTTTATTATTAGGGTAAAATGGGTTATCCAATAAGTCTGTTTCAGTTTTCAGGGTATCCTCAAATACCTGGGCAGCAAAATCCTTTTGAAAAAAAACCGATAGCCCCCTTACTTTATCATGCGTATCGATTTTGCAGGAATAATTCTGCTCATCATTGAGGATCAGGAACTGCCCTGGCCTGATGGCCAACCGGCGATGATTAACGCCATACCACTCCTCTCCTTTTAATACTGTTTTGAAAGAAAGACAGCCCACATGGTCATCGCAAAAACTATAACTGCTAAGGGTATTAAATACAACATTATGCGCTTTAAATCTCTTAAAATGAAGATCCTCATCAAAATTAGGGTTCGAGTGATCTGGTAACGAAGTTAAATACATCTGTTGATCATATTTTTGAACTAAATGTTAATACAAGATACTAATTGCGCTATCAAGGTCGATAAATATTCGAAAGTATCTGATGAGTAGAGTTTAATTTTCAAAAACAAGCTTTAAAATATTGGCAAGCACAGGATTATGATCATCGGATCGCCAATTGATCAATAAATCGGTTTTAAAGGGCAGTGGGATAAACCGTAGCCCCGGACTTTGATGGTGCATATAAGAATCGGGTAAAATGGCAATCCCCAAACCTTTTCTTACCAATGCAATGATAGTTGATCCAAATTCGGAGTGCAGAAATACGTCGGGAACAAAATCATAAGATTTAAAAAGTGTCTGGATAATCTCGCTATAACTGCTCCCCTCATCTTTTGTGGGCAGGATAAACTTCTGCTGTTTAAGGCTTTCGGTTGATAAATCATCAAAACCCTTAAAAGGATGTTCCAACGGAACCACCAATGCCAAATGATCGGAATAGATCTTTTTTGCCCTGATGCCCGGTTCATTATTGATATCGCGGGTAATGGCAAGGTCTATTTTATAATTTTTCAGAAATTCAAGCTGGTTTTCATACAGCACCTGTACCAGTTTGATCTGTAACTGTGGAAATGCTGCTGTAATCTTCGCTAAAATATCGGGCATAAGCGAGGCCGATATCGAATCGGGATGTGCGATGGTGATGGTTCCGCGTTCGCCCAGATGAAGCTGTTTAGCAAACTGATGGATATATTCGATTTCATTTAACTCTACCTCCCATTTTTCTTTTAAAAACTTACCGGCCGGAGTGAGTTTTACGTTGCGTTTATTGCGTTCGAAAAGCTGTAAACCCAGTTCGTTTTCGAGCGACTGGATCTGCCGGCTAAGGGCTGATTGTGTGATATTTACCTTTTCGGCCGTTTTCCAGTAATGAAGCTGATCTGAAAGGGCTAGAAAATACCTGATGCGCTGAAGATCCATTAATGCAAAATACGCATTAATAAATGAAATAATAGCATTTTAAATCATTTAATAACTTGTTACATTCGTGCCATGGAGCAGATCATCATCGAAAGGGTAAACATTACCGACATCAAAAAACTACAGAAAATCGGGAGAAACACCTTTTTTGAAGCTTTTTCCGAGGTAAACACGGAAGAAAACATGAAAGATTACCTTGAAAACAGCTTTTCGGAAGATAAACTGAGAGCAGAACTGAACAATAAAGATTCTCGATTTTATTTTGCGCTTGTTGATGGAGAGGTAGTGGCTTACTTAAAAATCAATTTTGGCGAAGCACAGAACGAAAAAATAAACGATGCAATCGAAATTGAACGGATCTACGTATTAAAAGCATTTCATGGTAAAGGCGTAGCACAGGGCCTCTACCAAAAAGCAATCGATATCGCTTACGAAATACAGGTTGGCACGGTATGGCTTGGGGTTTGGGAAGAAAACTACAGGGCTTTGAGGTTTTATGAAAAAAATGGTTTTACGCCATTTGGTAAACATTCGTTTTGGCTTGGTGATGACGAGCAAACAGATCTGTTGATGAAAAAAGAACTGGCCAATACAAACGAATTAAAAGCATCATAATGGAAAAAAGAACTCTTTTTCTCATTTTACTGATCCTGGGAACCGCTTTTTGGGGCATTTCTTTTTCAGTTACCAAACTGGCCATTGGCCAGAGCCAACCGCTTTTATTTTTATTTTACCGTTTCTTTTTGGCTACGATGGTTTTATCGGTAGTTTTCTGGAAATATGTGAAAAAACTGAATCTGGCCTCCATAAAAACCGGTGCAAGCCTGGCCATTCCGCTGGTACTTGGCATTTACCTGCAAACCCTGGGCATCACGCATACTTCTGCATCACAATGTTCGTTTGTTGCGGGCATAACGGTGGTGATGATCCCGGTGATCAAACTCCTGATTTACCGCAAATCTACCTCTTTAAAAATATGGATTGCGGCTTTTACAGCACTGATCGGCTTGTTTGTAATCTCCATTAACGATCACCTCCGTATCGGAACTGGTGATCTGTATACGATTGTAGGTGCATTTTGCTTCGCCATCTACCTGATACAGATTGAAAAGGAATCGAAAGCAGGTGATATTGTACCAACTATCGTACCTATGTTTGCCACTTGTGCTCTATTAACCTTTTTACTGGCCGCGTTTCAGAACGATACGGTATGGGTTCCGCAGCAGCAGACCTTCTGGATAGGTATTATTTTCTGTGCGTTATTTTCGACTGCATACATGTACACCATATCCAACATCGCCCAAAAGTACATCAGTGCCGAAAGGGTATCGATTATTTATCTTTTCGAACCCGTTTTTGGAGCTTTTGCAGCACATTTTATCCTGGGTGAAGAAATTACCTCACGCTTGATTATGGGAGGTGGGTTGATATTTCTGGCTACACTGATATCAGAACTTAAATGGAAAATGCCAAACCAGCTTGCAGTATTCGGATTATCAAAAGGAAAAAAGGACTAAGCTTATTGCTCTAATTGCAAAGTAAATCAATCACATGCCATACATAAGATGCCTGTGATTGATTTACGGAATTATTGCAGAAAGTTAATAAATACCATCCTTGTGGTTAATTAACGATGCAGCCTGCTCTAGCGACATCCCAAAATGATCGGCCACCAATTGGGGCGGATTGGAATTTAACCAATCATTTAGCGACAAGGATTGGTAAACCGGACTGTTAAACAACACAATCAGCTTTAAGGTTTCTGTTCCGGTATTTTCGATAAAATGGCCATAACCCTGTTTTATAAAAGCAACCATCCCCTTGCTATAAGGCATTGTTTTTACACGACCGTGCGAACCAAAGATACTTACCTCACCTTTCCCTTCTATTACATACTGCCATTCATCAGCATTTGGGTGCCAGTGCAGCTCGCGGATAGCGCCAGGCTCAATTTCCATCAGCATGGAAGTGATGGTCTGCTGGATCGGAAACTCCAAAGAAGAAACCATTTTTACCGAACCACCTTTAAACTGCTGGTAAACCCCATCTTTGGCCATACGGAATTTATGCGCCGAATTGCTGTAAGGAATAGCCGGGTTGATATTTTTTGGTCTTGGCTCAACCGCAATTTTACCCACACCGATATATAATTCCTTTTTAGGAAGTTTAGCGAAAAAACTAGCCGGTAAACCGGTATTACGAGCCATAATTTCGGGCGATACATGGCTTACCCAATCGGTAATGCTAAAAGTACCGAATTCGGAGAAGTGTCCGCTATCAAAACCCAACAGAAAATGGCATGGCTTATTACCAAGGCATTGCAGCATGTGGCCATGTCCTTTTGGGAAATACCAGATATCACCTTTTTCAAAATCATCGGTTGATGTGGTGCCGTCAGGCGTAATTACGGTGGTACGTACCTGTCCTTCTAAAATATAGGCCCATTCGGCAGCTATCGAATGCCAGTGCATTTCGCGGAAAGCACCAGGTTGCAGGTGCATTGATACCCCTGCGATACTCTGCGAAACAGGAAATTCTTCAACAGTGGCCTCTTTAGCCGTTCCCCCCTCGCTCTTATAACCCTCGCTCCCGTTTTCGATATCATAAACAAAATCCTCTAAAGGTTCTTGTGCCTTAGCTAAAGTAGCTTTACCCATTTTCTTGGGCGAAGCCTGTGTTTTTTCTGGCGTTAACATATTTATGCCGGTGGCTGCAGCTGCTATGCCAACTGCCGATAGTGATGCTGCGGAAAGGAACCCGCGTCTTGTTGTTTCCATGGTGATCATTCATTTTGTATCCAAATATAAAAACAAAACATCATATGAATTATTAAAGATATGATGTTTTATGTGTTTACCGATCAAACTTCACCAAAACTTCATTAAATCTCCAAAAACGATACGAAATGAGCTATCCTGACTTTTAAGATAAATGTCATTAAGCATTACAAATCTTCATTTCAAACAAGAATATCATCCAAATAAGAAAAAAGATCAGATGAATTCAGACAATAATACGATCAATCTGATTTTACCTAAAACATTGTATGTTTGTGATATGAAACTTTACGAAAAGGTTGTAAACGAGATCAAAAAAGACATTTCGGCAGGGATTTATAAAACAGGCGAAAAAATCCCCACCGAAAGCGAGCTGATGAAAAAATATTCTGTTGGCCGCTCATCTATACGCGAAGCGATTAAAACACTGGCTATTAGCGGTATACTCACCGTTCAACAGGGAGCAGGTACCTATCTGAATGCTTCCAAGCCAGACTTACCGATAGAGGAACAATTGCAACATGCACATTTCGATGATGTAAATGCCGTACGAAGGTTGCTTGAGCAGGAAATTGTTAGATTGGCAACCGAAAAGCATCAACCCGAAAATATTGCTGAAATAGAGCATGCGCTCGCAGAACGGAAAAAAGCCCTCCAGGAAGATGACAAACAAAAATGTGCAGAAGCCGACATTGCTTTCCATACTTCGATTGCAAATGCTTCTATGAACCCTGTACTGACTACACTTTATCATAGCTTTACCTCTATCATCCGGAACTTTTTTAAACATCGCGATAGTAAAGGTCTTACCTACTTCGCCATGAACCACCACCTGCACGAAGAACTTTTAACGGCGATTAAAAGCAGAAATGTAAAACGCAGTCTTAAAGCGATAGAAAACATCTTAGATAATAACCACTAAACTTATCAGTTTTCTTAAAAAAGGAAAAGATCTCAAATCTAATTTTACTTTGGATTAATTGTGATACCATTTTCCTCGCGGATAAGCTGAAAAAGGTGATCAGGCCGAACCACCACATAATCTTCATTTAGTGAATTGGCCACATTTTTAAAACTTGTGGGCGATACATTGGTCCAGGGCTGTGCCTGTATAATCACAAAACGTGGCGAGGTTTTATTCCAGCCAGCCGCAGCACTGGCAATATGGTTTTTCATCGCCTGCTCATTTGTACAGTAGTTACAGGCAAGCGCCATACCAGGTAAACTTTCATTATAGATCGTAAGTCCGCCTCCGGTGTTCTGGGCAGTTACACCAAGCAGTGATTTTGCCCCATTGGCATACATTTTCCCAACTTCAGGATTAATTCCGCCAACAATGGTGTTCCAAATGGTAATTACCCGTAAACCGGCACGTTTATTATAATCTTCTGTTTTGGAAACAAACTTTTTCAATAGATTTTCGTCGTTCCAGGTATTGGGATAAGTATAACCGTAACCTGATGGTCCTGAAATAAGGTTATCATTATTGGTAGAGGTTTTCCAATAGTAATTAAGTGCGCCGGGCATCGCATCCAGCATAGCCGGCGATACCGTCCATCCCATTGGTACAGCGCCACGATCGGGGTTATTCCAGAGCTTACGCATCAAATGTTCGGTAAACTGTAAATTATCTCCATCACTCAAGATAAATGCAACATAAATCTTGTTCTTAAGTTCCGGTTTTCTGGGGATTGGTTTTATTTTAACGGTTCTTGATGTTCCGCTATGTACCGTTAAGTTCGAGCACCAATCGCTTGCAATAGTAGCAATGCCATACTTTGAAGCCCGCTCTACCCCCGGGCCTTCCTGTGGCCACCAACCCATAAAATTTGCACCAGGCGACATTGAAGAAAGAAATTTGTTGAGCAACTCACTTTCTCCATCAACTTTAGGATCAAGCCATATTACTGCAACGCCCAAGGCGACAGCATATTCGCGAAGAGCTGCTTTATGCGCATTAGGATTTAGCCCGATTAACAAACGGTGATCGAGACGTGGCCAGTATTCATCATATAACGATTGATAAACTTCGAGCTTACTGTTAAATTTACCTCTCAAATCGAGTAAAACAGGTAAATTATAGGGAGCTGACGTTAATTTTGACAATAATAAAGGTGAAGCAACCAGTGCATTTTTGCTTTTTGCAATTACCGTAGCCAGGTTAACGGTATGTATCTGATCGGGATCATAAACAATTAAACCAGAAATTTCACTTCGGTATTTAGTAATCAAATCCCATTTATCTACAGATTCTGCCCAGTTTAAACCCAAAGACTCCAGCCAGGTATGCGGGCCCTCTGCGAAAGCATCACCTTCATAAGAAAAAATACGTGGTTTAGTTCTGTTTACCGTACCCTTTAAAGAAGCAAACAGATACATTTCTGCCGAAGTGTAAGGTGTGTTTCCATGAAGCGTAATTAAATCCTGAACATGTGCCGGTGAAGGGAAAGATGGAAGCAGCTGGCCGGATGGCCATTTTACCTGTGCTATAGATGATGTAATAAACAGATAGAACAGAAGAAAGTGCAGGGCTATAATTCTAAGCATTTTAATAAGCTTCGTCATCTGTTAAATATAAAGCTAACTTTTAGTTAATTTAATATCATTGCTGTTGCATACGGAACTGTGTGGGAGAAGTATTTACCTGTCTGCGAAAGGCCCTGTTAAAATGGGGCACATCATTGAATCCTACCTGATGGCTGATCTCCGAAATCGTAAGATTTGTTTTTTCGAGCATTTGAATAGCTGAATTTATTCGGTATTCTGTAAGGAAAGTAATAAAGGATTTTCCGGTCATCCGTTTAAAGAATACACAGAATGACGCTTTCTGCATGCCCACCGACTTTGCAATTTCATCGAGTGTAATTACCCGCTGATAATGACTTAAAACGAAAAGGTAAACTTCCTGAAGCTTTTTTTCTGCTTTATTTTCTATCAGTGGTTTTCCAACAACTTGCATATCCACGTGAAAAGAAATCAGTTCCAATATTAAAATAAAAGAACTTAGTTTTTCAATTTCACTTTGAGCAATCATAGTAACCAATAAATGCTGAAGCCTTTTTAAAGTATCTCCTGAAAAACTTACCGCATTTTTAAGTTCCCTGATTTTAGCGATGATTTGAGAAAGCATTGTTGATAAAATACCGGAGCTGGATAGCAACCCATCTTCGATAAAAATGCATATATTTTCTATTTTACCCTGGTTATCATGGATCCGTTCTTCAAAATACCAGCAATGGGGAATATTTGGTGGAATAAGGATAATCTCACCCTGATTAAAATTTTCCACATGCCCGCCAATCATCCTCGTACCGCTCCCCGTTATGATATAGGAAAGTTCCCAGGTTTGCTGCTGGTGGAGAGGAACCTGCTGGTTCCATCGGATGTGTACATGGTCGAATTGAAAGAGCTGTTTAGCTATAATTGGATAATATTTTATGTTTTCTTTCAAAATTATCGGATTAACCCACTAAAATAAAAATATAAGACAATAATAAAAAAATATCCAACAAACACCGAGGGCCATATCTTTATATTTTTGCTGAATAAGTTTTTCTATTATGCAATCTTTAAACAGTACTGTGGCTTCAAAACCTCATTATATTATTCTCGACGGGCTCCGTGGTGTAGCAGCAATTATGGTGGTGTTCTTTCATATTTTTGAAACCTTTTCGGGAGGTGATCATACCAAACAATTTATCAACCACGGTTACCTGGCGGTAGACTTTTTCTTTATGCTCTCGGGTTATGTGATCAGTTATGCGTACGATAGCCGCTGGAATAAAATGGGATTAAAGGATTTTTTCATCCGAAGGCTGGTCCGCCTGCAACCGATGATTATTGTTGGTTCTATCATTGGTGCAGCCTTATTTTATTTTCAGGCATCTGAGGCATTGGGTTGGTCGGCAATAGCCAGCACCCCGGTATGGAAACTTCTTTTAGTTATGTTAATCGGCATGACCATTATTCCGGTTGGTAAAGGGCTTGATATCCGCGGCTGGAACGAAATGCACCCCCTAAACGGTCCATCATGGTCTTTATTTTTTGAATACATCGCCAATATAGCCTATGCGCTGGCATTAAAAAATATTTCAAAAACAATGTTGTTTTTACTGGTTTTAATATCCTTTGGATTTACCTTTCATTATGCTTTTACAAATCCTAATGGTGACATCATCGGTGGCTGGTCTATTGATGATCTTACACAATTGAAAATTGGCTTCGTGAGGTTATGTTTTCCCTTTCTAATGGGCATACTATTGGCCAGGGTCGTTAAATTAAAGTACATTAAAAATGCTTTTATGCTTACGAGCATTCTATTAGTGCTGGTTTTTGCCTTCCCACGCCTGGGCGGACATACCTCATTGTGGATGAATGCAACATACGAATGCCTTGCCCTATTGGTTATTTTTCCCCTGGTTATCCTGATTGGGGCAGGCGGAAAAGTTATTGGAGAAAGTGCTAATCGGCTATGTAAATTTCTGGGTGATATCTCCTATCCGATTTATATCACGCACTTTCCGCTGGCATATTTGTATATGGCCTGGGTAAATAATGGGAAGCATACTTTGCAAGAGCCCCTATCATTGATATATGGATTTTTGACGGTGATTATCGCGGTGGGCATGGCCTGGATACTGTTGAAATTTTATGACATGCCGGTAAGGAAATGGTTGGGAGAAAAACTGCTTTCAAAAATAAATACACATTAAAACCAATCATGAGAAAAATTAAACAAACAATTTGCACATTGCTGATTACTGCGGCCGTATGCGCCGGCAATTTCCAACAAAGTTATGCACAATCAAGAGGTGGTATTGGTCTTCAGCTTTTTTCGTTGAGATCCCTATTACCAAAAGATGTAGCTGGAAATATTGAAAAAGTTGCAAAAGCAGGCTATAACCAGGTTGAGCTTTATGGTTTTACCATTAAAGATCAGTTTTGGGGCCTAACTCCTTTGCAGCTAAAAGCATTATTGGATCAAAACAAACTTGAGGCCATCAGTGGTCACTTTAATGTTTCGCCATACCTTGCCTCAGGTGATGAAACCGAATTAAGGGCTGCCATTGAAGCAGCAAAAGTACTTAAGCTAAAATATGTAACCATCCCATGGCTGGCACCAGAATTCCGCAAATCAGCTGCAGACTATAAAACCCTGGCCAAAAGATTAAACCGTGCAGGCCAATTATGCCAGAACTCAGGACTTTCACTGGCTTATCACAACCATGATTTTGAATTTGAGAAATACGAAGGTCAGACAGGTATGGATATTCTTCTTAAAAACACGGATAAAAAACTGGTTAGTTTTGAAATGGATATATATTGGACAATTCGGTCCGGTATTGATCCCGTAAAACTTTTCAAAGCCAACCCCGGCCGTTTTGCCTTATGGCATGTAAAGGATATGGATAAAGATGATCCAAAATTGAATGCTGAAGTGGGTAGCGGTTCAATAGATTATGTTTCGCTTTTTAAACAGGCAAAACGATCAGGCATGAAATATTTCTTTGTAGAACACGAGACCAATTATAAACCGAATATCATTGGATCAATAACCAACAGCAATAAATATATCCGAAAAAATATAATGAGGTAATTGCCGATAGGAATTATTAGCTTATTACAGCTAGCAGAACTCCCCCGTTGCTAGCGCCGTAAAAAACAAAAGAGTTTGGAAAAACCCAAACTCTTTGTACCCAGAAGCAGATTCGAACTGCCACGCCGTTGCCAGCGCCACCCCCTCAAGATGGTGCGTCTACCAATTTCGCCACCTGGGTTTATGCTGCAAATATAATTTAATTTTGCATTTTCGGAACAATGATTTACAATTCTATCTGTAAACCATCAAAAGCCAGCCTGATATGATTGGGTAGTCCCTTTTCAACATCTGCATGTTTGCCCAAATTATGGCTGATGTGTGTTAAATAAGTAGTTTCGGCACCTACTTTTTCTGCAAAAGCAATGGCCTCGCCCAATGTAAAGTGCGAAATATGCGGTTCTTTCTGCAAAGCATTAATCACCAATATTTTTGATCCTTTTATCTTCGCGAAACTCTCTTCTGATATGGTTTTAGCATCGGTAATATAGGTGAAATCGCCTATCCTGTATCCCGTAATCGGAAGCAGGTGATGCATTACCTCAAAAGGAATAATGGTGCTTTCGCCGATTTTAAAATCTTCGCCATTTGTTACCGTATGCAGGTTAATCTGCGGCAGGCCAAAGTATTTGGTTTCGGCAAAAATGTAATAAAATTCTCTTTTTAGTGCCGTTTGCACCCTTTCTGTCGCATAAACATCTATTACCTTATGGAGCAGGTAATTAAAGGGTCTGATATCATCCAAACCAGCAATATGGTCTTTGTGCTCGTGCGTAAATAAAACCGCATCCAAATCTTTTACATTTTCGCGTAATAGCTGATAACGGAAATCCGGTCCGCTATCTACCACAATGGTTTTATCGGCAGTTTCTATTAAAATGGATGTTCTTAAACGTTTATCTTTTTTATCAGGAGATAAACAAACTTCGCAATTACATGCTATAACAGGAACGCCCTGCGATGTACCGGTACCTAAAAAAGTAACTTTCATCGGTTAAAACTTTCCTTTCTATCCATATAACTCCTTTGCTGCATTTCCATTAAAATAATTCGGTTTGTTGAAGCGATAAATAAAACTGCCTTTGTTTTTCTTCCAGCAGGTTCTCGTCGGTATTGGTTTGTTTCACCAGGGTTACCAGCGCAGCAATTTTCCCTTCCAGATTCGAAAATTTATTTACCACAATAACTTTATTGTGTTCCAACAAACAGGAGCCGGTTTTAAAGTTCCCTTTTTCGTAGCGTACCTTATAACCCATTGCAAAAAGCAGGGCTTCTAATTTCTCTAAAGTATGGTTTGTTAGTGGCAATGACATTGGAACAAACTTAGATAAATCTGCGCAGCATTCATAAATACAATTGTAAAAAATATGGCTTTTTATGTTTGCGCTCCCCTTAACAAATAGAATATCGATTTACAAATTTCTTAGATGAACTAAGGTATCTAAGGTGGTCAATTGAAAATAAGCGATATATATCTAAATTATTAACCTGAGTTCGATTAATATCCATCAGTTTTAGCAATATCTCCTCAGTGCAGTCGTCACCCTGAATTTATTTCAGGGTCTTTATGCTAAAAAGATGCTGAAATAAATTC
>NZ_DJDT01000322.1:0-3799 GCF_002432345.1 Pedobacter sp. UBA5917 | reverse complement strand
TGCTAAAAAGATGCTGAAATAAATTCAGCATGACGATGAGGTAAAAACAAAAAAAAGGTTCAGCTGTTTCCAACCGAACCTTTCAGGTTTCATCCCGCTTATGCGGAAATTATAATTATCTTAAATCTACAACCTCAACACCAGGGTATTTTTTGGCATCGAAAGCGAAAGTAGTTTCAGGTACATTTACGTTTGGCGAAAAGGTTTTCACATTGTAAGTGTATTTATTTCCGTTTTTATCAAACAATACCACGTTAGCGATCTGTTTAGCAGCTTTATCGATACTTAAACGAACTTTAAAGATCGATTTTTTAGCATCAACCGGCGTTAAGTCAATCATTTCGTAGGTTTTACCACCTACTTTTTCATCGCCGGTATAAATGTATTTAAATCCTTTTTCGTAAACAGTGAAAATTTTGGCAGGATTAATCGCATCACCACTATTATCAACGTTGCTTACCTGTACTTCTTTATCTTTTTTAAGATAAGTCCACTGGCTTTTACCATCGCTGAACAATTCCTGGTTCGTCATGGCCACTTTGTATTTGTTAGAGTTGGCTTTAACATATAATGTACCTTGCTGTGTTTCTTTCACTTTAGCTTTTGGATTATCCAAAGTGAAGGTAAAATCTGTTTTCACCACATTGTACGATTTGTATTTTTTACTTACATCAGCTAAAATAGCTTTGGCTTTCGCGTCAGTTTGAGCATAAGTTGATGTTGTAAAGGCAACTACAACCATTAATGCCGAAATTAATTTCTTCATCTTTTCTTTTTTATTATTCTTATGAAACGTTAGAGTAGATTTTTATAAAATGGTTTAATCTAATCTTTGTTATCCATACTGTTCAAGAATTGTTCCAAAGAATACTCGTCGGGATATAAAACTTCTCGGGCCTTGCTTCCTTCAAACGGACCAACAATACCGGCAGCCTCCAGCTGATCGATAATACGCCCCGCCCTGTTATATCCCAGTTTTAGTTTACGCTGTATTAATGAGGTAGAACCCTGCTGGTGCATCACTATCAGCCTTGCAGCGTCTTCAAAGAACTTATCCCGCTCGTTAGGATCGAAATCGGCTTTACCGCCCTCACCTGCCTCATCAATATACTCAGGCAGTTGATAAGCATCGGCATAACCGCGTTGGTTACCGATATACTCCGAAATCCGGTCTACCTCAGGTGTATCAACGAAAGCACACTGTAGCCTGATTAAGTCGCTTCCTGTAGATAGAAGCATATCCCCACGACCAATCAATTGATCGGCACCACCACTATCCAAAATGGTTCGCGAATCGATTTTTGATAACACCCTAAACGCTAACCTTGCGGGGAAGTTGGCTTTAATGGTACCTGTAATAATATTTACCGACGGACGCTGGGTGGCCAGCACCAAATGGATCCCGATTGCCCTTGCCAACTGTGCCAAACGTGCAATAGGTGCTTCAACCTCTTTACCCGCTGTCATCATCAGATCGGCAAACTCATCCACCACCAGTACAATAAAAGGTAAAAAACGGTGACCGTTATTTGGATTAAGCTTACGCTTGATAAATTTATCGTTGTATTCTTTTAAATTCCTTACCTGTGCATCTTTTAACAGATCGTAACGTTGATCCATCTCGATACAAAGTGAATTTAAGGTATTTACCACTTTTTTAGTGTCGGTAATAATGGCATCAGCCTCACCCGGTAATTTGGCCAAAAAGTGGCGTTCTATCCTATTAAACAAGGTTAACTCAACCTTTTTCGGATCAACCAGTACAAATTTTAGCTGTGCTGGGTGCTTTTTGAACAATAGCGAAACCAGGATTGAGTTAATACCCACCGATTTACCCTGACCGGTTGCCCCTGCTACCAATAAGTGTGGCATTTTGGCCAAATCGGCAATAAACACTTCATTACTGATGGTTTTACCCAATGCAATAGGCAGATCCATAGTGTTTTGTGTCCATTTTTCGGTATTCAAAATGCTGCGCATCGGCACCATTTCGGGGTGCTGGTTCGGAACCTCGATACCAATTGTACCCTTACCCGGCATTGGCGCAATAATACGGATACCCAGGGCTGCTAACGAAAGCGCGATATCATCCTCCAGGTTTTTAATCTTCGAAATCCTAACACCAGGTGCGGGAATAATTTCGTAAAGGGTAACAGTTGGACCAATTGTAGCTTTAATCTTATCAATTTCTATATTGTAGTGATTAAGCGTTTCAACAATTTTATTTTTGTTGGCTTCCAGTTCTTCTGCATTAACCGAAATTTTATTGGTTCCATAGTTTTCCAATAAATCAACTGTTGGATACTTATAACCAGATAAATCCAGTTTTTCATCATAATTACCGAACTGTTCAACCAGGTCTTCCGATTTTTTCTCTTCCTCGGTTTTTTCGATGGTAAATGTAGGCTCCTTTTCGTCTTCAATAGGTGGCTCTACAACCAGTGGCATGCTAGCGGCCGCAGCAGTGGCTATCGGAAGGTTGGTTGCCAAAGGCGAAAGCACAACAGGTGCCGTTTCTTCCTCTTCTTCTTTTTCTTCAAAACGGCTCGGTTGCAGTACTACATTCTGTTGCTTACGCTCATTATTTACCGGTGGTTTCTCGCGCACCGGGAATTCGATCGGTTCAGGGCTTTCATCAACTATTTTATTTCTTGTAGTCTGCTCCCTGATATCGTTTACATAATCAGGCGTTTCATTATCCAGGTAAACTTCTTTCGCTTTACGCTCCGGAAATTTGAAATCGATGTTGTATGCGATGATCAGAATGGTTAATCCGGCAAAGGCAATTAATCCCGCTACACCCGCAGCACCAATTTGTGCGCCCAATAATTTGTTGCTCCAGTAACCAAATTCGCCTTCCAGGTAATGTGGCGATTCTGACCAGAAACTATGTGTAAAGCCTAAGGTTAGTGAAATAAAGAGTAAAAAGAAAAAGCTATATCCCAATGTTTTGGAAATAGAAAGGATTTTAACCTTAAATAATAAACGGTATCCGATAATAAAAAAGGCCAGAACAAATAAGAAAGATGCCACACCAAACCATTCGTATATAAACTGGTGCGATAACAAAGCACCAAATTTGCCCAGCCAGTTCTGAACAACCGGTGCGGTAACACCTGCTGTTTTTAACTCGTCGGATGTTTTAAAAAGATTGCTCCAGCCACCGTTGGCATCGATTACGTAGCTCTGGTCGTCCTGCCAGGTAAAAAGATACGAAGTAAAGGCAATTAAAAAATATAAGGATAAGATCACAAAAAACAGACCCACAATTTTAATTGCACGGCCATCCGACAGATCGAACCTTGGTAAAAATTCTCTTTTCTCTTTTGGCTGGCGACCAGCCGACGCCCTGCCTGTTGCGCCTTCTGCACCTTTTTCCCTGAATGTATTGGTTTTAAACTGGTTACCCCGTACCGACATTTTCTATCCTAAATAATTTAATATTGAACAAACTTAGATAAAACTGCGCAGCATTAATAAAAAAAATAATCACAATTCGTAACTGATGCTGCTATAGGCTGTTTTATCATTTTTCTACTCCTATTAACCAACTACAAATCTATAGAAGCACAATGTGTTTTAAATATAACTGATATAATCTGCCTTAAATTAAATAAAAATATCCATTGGGCATTAAACCTTAAACAGAAAATATAGTCTATTATTTTAACAACGCACAAGTTGTTACGTTTTGTCAAATGAAACGGATTTTGTTTTAGGTTTTATCCCGTTTTGCCTGGAGAGGTTTAGCGGGATTTTTTTTTTGCTTGCAAGACCTCGCAGGTTTGAGAAACCTGCG
>NZ_DJDT01000324.1 GCF_002432345.1 Pedobacter sp. UBA5917 | reverse complement strand
AAAGATGCTGATCCCGAAGTTTCGGGACAGCATGACGATTGCGTTAAGAAAAATAGACTAAAACTAATAAAAAGCACATAAGTATTAATCGAATTCAGGTTACTAACTAAAACTAAGAACCGGCTCGTGTTTAACCGGAAAGTTTAATGAATTAGCAATAAAACACATTTTATTCGCTTCGTGATGTAGCGATGCTGCAAGTTCGTAATGGGCCTTATCGGCAATCAAAACCTGCGGATGAAGGGTAACCTCTCTAAATCTTCCGCTTCCATCGGCCAGCTCTTCCATTGTTCCCACTGCTTCATCTTTGTAATCGATTACTACAATTTCATTTTTAGAGCATAAATGCAAATACCAAAGCATGTGACAGCTTGAAATAGATGCCAACAAAAGGTCTTCGGGGTTGTATTTGGATTTATCGCCCAAAAAGGCAGAATCGGAAGAACCCGAAATATCGGCCTTTCCTTTTACTGAAATAATGTAATCGCGGTCGTACGAACGGTAATCCATAGTACCCGAACCTTTATTACCGGTCCAGGTAACTGTAGTAGAATATAAATGATCTTTCGGCATGATAAAATTGGTTAGATTGTATAGCCAATTTAAGAAAATAAAATTACTTAAGCTAACGCTCGTTTCTAACGGGCGTTGAATAATTTATCGTTTACAAACGATAGAACCGTATAGCTATTTATGCACTCGTTTGGAAACGAGCGCAAACTTTTTCAAATTTAAAACCTGACAGGTTTAGTACCATTGGCTTTGTTTAATAAACCCCCGCCTGTACGGGCAGGTGATAGAACGAAAAGCCAGGAGCGTAGCGAGGACTTGGAGGGATAGCAGGACTAAAAGCCCCTATGAAAAACAGACCCCTAATTTCCGAAAAAAAGCAAAATATTGCATTGAAAAATTTGTCTTTTGAAACGATAAAATCGTTTAGTTATTTATGCGCTCGTTGATAAACGAGCGCAAACTCGGAGGAATAAAAAACCTCGCAGGTCTTATCGAATATGATGCCCTTTTGAATTTAAGACCGATTTAAGCAATTCATAGGTCTTTTCATCAGCGTTGATATTAATACGCTTATCAGTTTCCATATAACAACATTCGAAACAGATATTAAGTGCCGAAATCATTTCCCGTTTCGCATTATAAAATATAATCGCATCCCTGTAAATGGGCGCACAAAGCCACGAAGGCAAATTCTCTACATCAATTTCCAAAATACCGATCAATGTAAATGCATCTGTATCATTACAATGGAATGAGCTAATTTTTTGAGAAGAGTCGTTTAATTTTTCATCCAGATCAGTTATTCGCTGATCATGCCACGATATTTCCCCAGTGTTCCTATTCGTTTCCGAATAATAGGCCTCCTGCTGAAAAGAATAGGTTTCTATATATTCAAAATCTATATTTCTGATATAATCTTTTGATTGAATAGCTTGATTTGCCATAGGATATAAAATGAGTACATGCTCTTTTCTAACGATCATTGGATAATTGACCGTTTAGCTATTTAGCCTCCACTTTCAGACCTCGCAGGTTTAATTCGCTGTAAAGTTATTTTTAATGGCCGCATTGAGGGCTGCGCCGTTTAAAAACCTGCGAGGTCTTATTTAAACTAAAAATTAAGCCCGCGAAGTTTCTCTGCTAAAACCTCAGAAATTTTCCGGTACGAATCGAAGGTCCAGCCACCTACATGTGGCGTTAAAATTACCTGATTGTTCTGCTTTAGTTCATTATACCAAGATTGTTCGCTCAATGCCGGGAATTTTTCGGTCTGTAGAACATCCAGTCCAGCCCCTAAAATTTTACCGGTTTTTATAGCGTTTAGTACGGCAGTAGTATTTACAATTTCTCCCCTGGCGGTATTGATAAAGAAAATAGGCTTTTTAAAATGGAAGAAATATTCGTCATCTACCATCTGTTTGGTTTCGGCAGTTAGCGGGATATGCAAACTGAGCACATCGCTGTGTTTTACAATCTCTTCCATGCTTACCTCGCGTGCAAATGCATCGCTAAAGCCGGTTTTATATTTATCGTAGGCCATTACATCTACTTCGAAACCGGCAAGCTTTTTGGCAAAGCTCTGGCCCATAAAACCATAACCGATAATGCCTACTTTTTTGCCTTTCAGTTCGTAACCACGGTTACCTTCTCGGTCCCATATACCATTCCTGATTTCGGTATCGGCCCTGCGGAAATTATTCATCAATGATAAAAGCAAACCCGTGGCATGTTCTCCAACCGCATCACAATTGCCTTCGGGGGCATTAATCAACGCGATATTTCTTTCAAAAGCGATTTTATCATCAATATTATCCAAGCCTGCCCCTGCCCTCGCTACAAATTTTAGATTCGGTGCAGCAGCAAAAATTTCGGCATCGATCCTAAATTTAGTCCTTACGGCAATACCGCTATAATCTTTTATTTTATCTAAAGTTTGCTGACGTGTAATCTGCGGTTCATCATCAACCTGGTAGCCCATGGCAATGGCCTGTTCCTTAAATGCAGGGTGCAGATCATCAACAATTAATATTTTTTTCATCTGTTAATCTATGCTCAATGTGATGAACAAAAGTAACATTTTGAAGATTGTTCAATTGTAATATTCGTTTATTGTTTTTCTCCAAACTAAAAACGGATAATTGCGAACTGTAAACTGGAAGTTAACCCACAAAAATATTACGCTAAAATGGCTGTAATAAAATAGTTACGGCCACTTTATTAAACTTCCTTGCCGTTACTTTGTCTCCCTTTACAAAAACACACGCAAATTTTATTTTTTAAATGAGACTTTTACAATACAGAACAATACAGATTACCCTCTTACTATTAAGCTTATCCTTTAGTCTTTTCGCGCAAACCGCTACAAAAGCAAAAATTACCGGAGTTCTTAAAGATGCAAAAACACAGGAAACCATCCCTTTTGCCACGGCGGTTTTAATCAATAAGGGAACAGGTAAAAATGCAAAAATTGCACAAACGGATTTAAACGGCGCATTTGTAATGGCCGATCTCCCAACGGGAACTTTTACCTTTAAAATCAGCTTTGTAGGATACCAAACCATGGTTAGGGATAATGTTAACATTACCGCCGCTACCGGCAACCTAAACTTTGGCGATATTAAAATGAATGCAGCGAAAGGCAATGTACTTAGCGAAATTACCGTAACCGGCCAAAAACAGGGTATGCAGATGGGTATTGATAAAAAAATATTCTCGGTTGACCAGAGTTTAGTGAGCGAGGGCGGTTCGGCAGGCGATTTATTACAGAATGTTCCTTCGATATCAACCGATATGGATGGTAATGTAAGCCTTCGTGGATCAACCGGTGTAAAAGTATTAATTGATGGCAAACCATCTTTAATTGCGGGTGGTAACGTAGCACAGATTCTTCAATCGATACCGGCCAGCTCTATCGAAAGTGTTGAGGTGATTACCAATCCATCAGCAAAATACGATGCCGAGGGTCAATCAGGTATCATTAACATTGTTTTAAAGAAAAACACCAAACTTGGTTTTAACGGCTCTGCAGCTATAACGGCAGGTAACCGCGATAACTATAATGCCAATACCAATTTAAGCTTCCAGAACAGTAAGGTAAACATCTATGGTAACTACAGCTATCGCTACGGTAACCGTAGGGGCGGAGGTTTTCAGGATATTACTTATAAAACGCCAGCAGGTTCAACAGCTTTTGCCGATCAGACCACGGTTTCAAACTCTTTGGATAAAGGCCATAACGCAAAAGCCGGCATTGATTATTATATCGCTCCAAAAAGTGTAATCAGCTTATCAGGTGGTTTCAACTCAAGGGATAACGATCGTAGCGATTTGCTCGACATTAAACAATTAAACATCAACCATGCTCCTGTGTTATTGAGCAACCGAACCAATACCACCGATGGTTATGGAAATAGTTATGATGCCAACCTTGATTACGTACAGAAGTTTAAAAAACCGAAAGAGGAATTAACCTTTAATTTTGGCTATTCGTATGGTACAAATAACAACGATCAGGCTTATAGCACCACAACCACTAACCGTAACGGCACGCCGATTAATGAAACTTTAAGTTTACAACGCGTATTTAACACCGGAAACAATACCAACTACAATATCCAGACCGATTATGCATTACCCGTGGGTAAAGCCGGCAAAATAGAAGTGGGTTACCGCAGCCAGATCCGTTTAGGTAACAATGATCAATATGCCGATTCGATCCCTACCAATACAAATATTTATATAAGCAACAATAAATTAATCAACGGTTTTGATAGTAAAGATCAGGTACATGCCCTTTATTTCAATTATCAGAACCAGATTAAGGATTTTGGCTACCAATTGGGTTTAAGGGCCGAAGATGCACGTTTGGATACACATTTAGAAGGTTATACCGGCAATGTATTAACCACTGCTGAAGGGAATATCCATTATAAAAGAATATATCCGAGTGTTTTCTTAACCCAAAAATTGAAAGGTGATAACCAGCTTCAATTGAGCTATACACGCCGTGTAAACCGTCCGCGTCCATGGGATACCAACCCGTTTCTGGACGTGTCTGATCCATTAAACTATAGAGGTGGTAACCCGAATTTATTACCTGAAGATGTACACTCTTTCGAATTGGGTTATAGTAAATACTGGAAAAAAGTGACCTTTACTTCGAGTTTATATTTCCGCCAGACCAACGATGTAATCCAAAGGGTAAGAAGTACACCGGTTAACGGGATCATTACCTCAACACCTCAAAATTTATCGAACCAGATTAATAGCGGTGTAGAACTGATCGGCCGTTTCGATCTGATCAAAGCTTTAAACTTTACCACAAACGTTAACTTATACCAGGCCAAATTTGCAGGCGACGACAGATTTAATATTCCATCAAGCAGTGGTTTTAGCTGGAATGCCAATTTAACCGGAAACCTTACCGTGGTTAAAAATGTATCGTTGCAGGTACGTGGCGATTACAGGGCACCTGAAGTAATGGCACAAGGAAAGCGTAATGCCATGTACGGTATTGATGGCGGTGCAAAATATGATTTCCCTAACAAAAAAGCTTCGTTAAGCTTTAATGTGAGAGACGTTTTCAACACCAGAAGATGGAGCATGACAACCGAAGATAACTTTACGATAGTTGATTTCCAACGTCAGATGCAGGGAACAATGGGTAGCTTAACTTTCTCTTACCGCTTCGGAAAAACCACCTTTACAGGTGCTGGTAA
>NZ_DJDT01000325.1 GCF_002432345.1 Pedobacter sp. UBA5917 | reverse complement strand
AATGCATCACGTATCGAAGCTACAGGTTATGGCATGGGCCAACCAATTGCTACCAACAAAACAGCAGCTGGCCGTCAACAAAACCGCCGTGTAGAGTTTACCCTTTACTAGTCTGTTTTTAACACAGCATAAAAAAGTCCCGATGCAAATCGGGACTTTTTTGGTTTAATGGGGGTTATCTACCACTTTTCTTCCGCGAATCGTCACCCTGAATTTAATTCAGGGTCTCTCATGCATGATAGATCTCTCCGCTTCACTGCGTTTCAGTCGAGATGACGTCTATTTTATTATTTAAGCCCCACAATCACTTTTTTAATCTCGCTTAAATCATTCATCTCAAAATTTGGCGTTTGCGGATAAAACCGTTGATAGATAATTTTATGGTCCTTGCTATCGTAAACACTGATGATTTTGTCGTTTGATCGTTGTGTGTAAACCACATATTTAATTGGTGTTTCCTGATTCAGGATCAAACTATCCAACGTTTTGTAGGTAACAAATTTGAGCTTGTAGTTATAGGGTTCTAAAACTATACCCGATTTTGGCAAAAGTGCCAATCTTGATGAAAAAACCTGTTTGATATATTCGGGAACGTAGAGTGTTTCCTTTGCCAGTTCGGGCAACCTTATTTTATTATAAAACTGAAAATCTATGCCGCAGTTTTCACTGGCCAACAGGCCATCATTTATCTGCTTTAAATAGCCGGTTAAAAAACCCGGCGACCAGTTAAGAAAACTCGATTTGTTGTAAAGGTGCGATAGAAGATTGTTTTTTATACTCTTTTTTGTGCCATATTGCTGATCCTGTGTTTTAACCAATAGATCAGTTTGCTGGTCGGGAAAAATGGTAACGGTTGCCAATAAATTTTCTTCCTTTAACTTCCGCTTTTTTGATGGTGTTACCAGTTTTAATGCATAAACCACATTTGCATTCGTTGTGCTATCCAGCTTTTCAGCATAGCCGTCGAAATAGAAAAAAGAATAATTTGCAGTTGTATCATAACGGGCAAGTTCTTCAGGCTTTATAATTTTATATGGTGTAATTGTCCAGGTTTTGCTAATGGCTTCATCAAACTTTTGCAGGTCTGCATAATCCTCATACGGCAAAGTAAACAAGGTGGTTGTTTTTTTGAAAATCTCTAATTTTTCACTGTTGGCGGCGAGTGCTCCTCCAAAATAGGATACCTGACTTTTACAGATGGTAACAGATAGAAGAAGCAGGCTAAAAAGGAATATTCCTTTGGCTTTTAACATATTCATTGGTTTCATTTTGTGCACAACTATATTAGGAAAAATTTGACAATTATTTTCAATTTTTCTATTGCATTAACAAAATACATTCATTAGCTTTGTTATGCAAGCATAATAAATTATTAAAAATGAAACAACAACAAACCATAGATTATCATGTGAAATTTGCATGGCAAAATATGTTTAATAAGTATAATCAGATGGCGTCCAGTTTCGGGATTACGCAGGCCATTGGATATATGCTGATTAACATCGACGATGCTGATGGGACTGCAGTTTCAAATTTAGCTGCCTTGCTCGGTGTTAAAGCCACCAGCCTGTCGCGTATGTTGAACAATATGGAAGAAGCCAACCTGATTTACCGCGAAACTTCTGCAGGTGATAAACGTTCTGTAAAAGTTTTTCTTACCGATTTTGGGAAAGAGAAAAAACAATTGGCCAAAGGTGTTGTTCGGAAATTTAATGAATATCTCGACGAGCATTTTACCAAAAAGGAGAAAGAAACCTTCATTAGCTTACTCATAAAATTGAACGAAATCACGGTAGCTTATACTGTTGATTAACCAGATATAATAATCAACCTGTTTGATGGATAACTGAATGTATTCTGTTAAACTACTGAAAAGCAAATAGATAACAATGAAACGAAGCATTAATAAAGTTGCTGTTTTAGGTTCGGGTATTATGGGGTCGCGTATTGCATGCCACTTCGCCAATATTGGTGTAGAGGTTTTGCTGTTGGATATCGCCCCTAAAGAACTGAGCCCCGAAGAGCAGGCAAAAGGATTAGCGCTGGATAACCCAGCGGTAAAAAACCGGATTGTAAATACAGCTTTGCAAACGGCTGTAAAAACAAATCCGTCGCCGGTTTATACCAAAAAAGCATTAAACAAGATCAAAACCGGAAATTTCGACGATGATATGTCGAAAATTGCAGGTTACGATTGGGTAATTGAAGTGGTGGTCGAAAACCTTGATATCAAGAAAAAAGTTTTCGAACAGGTAGAGCAGTTCCGTAAACCCGGAACACTCATTACCTCAAACACTTCGGGTATTCCGATCCATTTAATGGCCGAAGGAAGAAGCGACGACTTTAAAGCGCATTTCTGCGGAACGCACTTTTTTAATCCGCCACGCTATTTAAAATTACTGGAGATTATCCCTACGCCGCATACCCAACCGGAAATTGTTGATTTCCTGATGCATTATGGTGATAAATTTTTAGGCAAAACCACTGTTCTCTGTAAAGATACGCCCGCATTTATTGCCAACCGTGTGGGGGTTTATTCGATTATGGCGCTGCTGCACTTGGTTGAGAAACTGGATCTGACGGTAGAAGAAGTAGATAAATTTACCGGACCGGCATTGGGAAGACCAAAATCGGCTACTTTCCGTACTTCGGATGTGGTTGGTTTGGATACCATGATCAAAGTGGCCAAAGGGCTGTACGATAACTGCCCCGATGATAAAGCACACGAACTGTTTAAACTTCCTGCTTATGTGCAAAAAATGGAAGAGAACAAGTGGCTTGGCGATAAAACCAAACAGGGTTTTTACAAAAAAACAAAAACTGCCGAAGGTAAAACCGAAATCCTGGCGCTAGATTTAAAAACATTAGAATATAAACCTCAGCAAAAAGTAAAATCGGCAACTTTGGAAATGACCAAGCCGGTTGAAAATCTCCGTGAACGCATGAAGATTTTTGCCAAGGGAAAAGATAAGGCAGGCGAACTGTTCCGCCATTCTTCATTCGGATTATTCGAATATGTATCCGATCGCATTCCTGAAATTTCCGACGAACTTTACCGTATCGATGATGCCATGCGTGCCGGTTTCGGTTGGGAGTTGGGTCCATTTGAACTTTGGGATGCTGTTGGCGTAAAAGAAGCCATCGAAGGGATGGAGCAATATGGTAATAAGGCTGCGGCCTGGGTACACGAAATGCTCGATGCCGGCAATAATTCTTTCTATAAAGTAGAAAACGGCGTTAAAAAATATTACGATATCCCTTCCAAATCTTATAAAGCTTTACCGGGTACCGATGAGTTTATCATTTTGGATAACCTCCGCGAAAATAAAACCCTTTGGAAAAACTCAGGCGTTTCGATCATCGATCTTGGCGATGGCATTCTGAATGTAGAATTCCATACCAAAATGAATACCATTGGTGGTGATGTAATTTCTGGGATCAACAAAGCCATTGATATGGCTGAAAAAGATTACCGCGGTTTGGTAATCGGTAACGATGGAGCAAATTTCTCTGCCGGCGCAAATGTAGGAATGATTTTTATGATGGCGGTAGAGCAGGAGTGGGACGAATTGAATATGGCCATCAAAATGTTCCAGAATACTTCAATGCGTATCCGTTATTCTTCTATTCCGGTTGTGGTAGCGCCGCATAATTTAACCTTGGGCGGTGGCTGCGAGTTTAGTTTACATGCCGATCACGTGCAACTTTCTGCCGAAACCTATATGGGCTTAGTGGAGTTTGGTGTGGGCGTTATCCCTGGTGGTGGCGGAACAAAAGAATTTGCCTTGCGTGCATCCGATGAATATAAAGATGATCAGATTGTGCAGAATGCGCTGAAAGATCGTTTCTTAACCATCGGAATGGCCAAAGTTTCTACTTCCGGTTACGAAGCTTATGAATTGGGCTATCTGCAGAAAGATAAATTCTCGATTTCGATGAACCGTAACCGTTTACTGGCCGATGCGAAAGCTAAAGCTATAGAACTGGCCGATGCAGGATATACCAAGCCTGTTCAACGCAACGATATTAAGGTTTTAGGAAAGCAGGGCTTAGGCATTGTTTACGCTGGTGCAAATAGCATGTATGCGGGGCATTTCATTTCTGAACACGATAAAAAAATCTCCGAAAAATTAGGTTATGTAATGTGCGGAGGCGATTTATCTTCTCCAACAGAAGTAACCGAGCAATACTTATTAGACCTGGAAAGAGAAGCATTTTTATCACTTGCTGGTGAAAGGAAGAGTTTGGAGCGGATCCAGAGTATTATTACGAAAGGTAAGCCGTTGAGGAATTAGATGTGAGATTTCTGCGATCGTCACCCTGAATTTATTTCAGGGTCTCCGCAAGATTGATGCTGAAACAAGTTCAGCATGACGGATGCGAAAAATTAAAAAGATAATACTGGCTATTGCCATAAAAATACTAGAAGAACAATGGAAGCATATATTATAGCCGGATATCGTACAGCAGTGGGTAAAGCACCACGCGGCGTATTCCGTTTTACAAGGGCTGATGATTTGGCCGCAGAGGTAATCAGGGCTTTAGTGGCATCGGTTCCGAATTTGGATAACGAACAGATTGATGATGTAATTGTGGGTAACGCTACTCCGGAAGCAGAGCAGGGACTGAATATTGGACGTATGATCTCGCTGATGGGATTGGATACCGATAAAGTTCCGGGGGTTACCGTAAACCGTTATTGCGCATCGGGTTTAGATACCATTGCTACAGCGGTTGCCAAAATTAAAGCTGGTATGGCCGATTGCATTATTGCCGGTGGGGTAGAGGTAATGAGCGGAATGCCTTTTGGCGGATGGAAACTGGTTCCAAATGCTGAGGTAGCCAAAAATAACCCCGATTGGTATTGGGGCATGGGTTTAACTGCCGAAGCTGTAGCCAAAGAATATAATGTAAGCCGCGAAGATCAGGATGCTTTTTCCTTAAAATCCCATGAAAAAGCCATTCATGCCATTAAAAACGGTCACTTAAAAGATGGTCTTTTACCCATCACTGTGAATGAAAACTACCTGGATGCCAATTTGAAAAAGAAAACCCGTTCTTATGTGGTCGATACGGATGAAGGTCCACGTGCAGATACCACATTGGATAAACTTGCCAAATTAAAACCGGTGTTCGATGCTGTTGGAAGTGTAACCGCTGGTAATTCTTCGCAAACATCCGATGGTGCTGCATTTGTGCTGGTGGTTTCTGAAAAGAAAATGAAAGAACTGAATGCCGAGCCTATTGCAAGATTGGTGAGTTATGGTGTTGCTGGTGTGCCGCCACGCATTATGGGTATCGGACCGATTGAGGCGATCCCGAAAGCATTGAAACAGGCCGGCTTGAAAAAAGAGGACATCGATTTAATCGAACTGAACGAAGCCTTTGCATCACAATCTTTAGCGGTAATCAGAACTTTGGATTTAAATCCGGATGTGATCAACGTTAATGGCGGTGCAATTGCATTAGGGCATCCACTGGGCTGTACAGGTGCAAAATTAACCGTACAGATTATGAACGAATTAAAAAGACAGAACAAGAAATACGGAATGGTAACCATGTGCGTAGGCACAGGACAGGGCGCCGCAGGTATTTTTGAACTTTTTTAGACTGGAGAGGCTAGATATAGTAGGTGCCAATATTTAAGACCTGTGTTAACGCGATCGTCACCCTGAATTTATTTCAGGGTCTTTATAGCATGAAGGATGCTGAAACAAGTTCAGCATGACGGATTTAAAAAAATAACATTAATGATTTGGGTTTGGATTTGGGCAGGTCTCAAATCTCAAATCTCATTTCTCAAATCTCATAACAATGGAAACAACTGAAAAAAAGACAATTAAAGGTGGCGAATTCTTAATTAAAGACACCACTTATCAGGAAGTATTTATCCCTGAAGAATTTGATGAAGAGCAGCAGATGATTGCGCAGACCTGTCGCGATTTTTTAGCCTCCGAAGTTTATCCCAATTTAGATAAAATCGACAAACAGGAAGACCCTGAACTGATGCCAGCACTTTTAACCAAAGCCGGCGAATTGGGTATCCTGGGTGTTTCGGTACCAGAAGAATATGGAGGTTTTGGAAAGAATTTCAACACTTCTATGTTGGTTGCCGATGTAGTTGGTGCCGGTCACTCTTTCGCCGTAGCGCTTTCTGCACATACCGGGATTGGAACCTTGCCGATTTTATATTATGGTAACGAAGAACAAAAAGCAAAATATATCCCAAAACTGGGCTCTGGCGAATGGAAAGCAGCATATTGCTTAACAGAACCAAACTCAGGATCGGATGCAAATTCTGGTAAAACAAAAGCTAAATTGAGCGAAGATGGTAAACACTACATCATTAACGGGCAGAAAATGTGGATCACCAATGGTGGTTTTGCCGATGTATTTATCGTATTCGCAAAAATAGATGATGATAAAAACTTAACTGCATTTATTGTTGAAAAGGAATTTGGTGGCATTACCATGAATCCTGAAGAGCATAAAATGGGTATCAAAGGTTCTTCAACCCGCCAGGTTTTCTTTAACGATTGCCCTGTTCCAGTTGAAAATATGTTGAGCGAACGCGAAAACGGTTTCAAAATCGCGGTAAACATTTTAAATATTGGCCGTATCAAATTATCAGCTGCGGCTATCGGTGCTTCAAAAGCAACCTTAAATACAGCCATTAATTATTCGAACGAAAGGATCCAGTTTGGCCGTCCGATTTCGAAATATGGTGCAATCCGTTTTAAAATTGCAGAAATTGCCTCTAAACTTTATGCCGTAGATGCTGCAAACTACCGTGCCGGACAGAATATTGATGATACTTACGACCAATTGGTTGCTGGTGGAATGGAGTCGGGCAAAGCAAGGTTAAAATCGGTAGAACAATTTGCTGTAGAGTGTGCCATACTGAAAGTTTGGGGATCGGAAGCTTTAGATTATACCGTTGATGAAGGTGTACAGATTTATGGTGGCATGGGTTTCTCTGCCGATGCGCCGATGGACAGGGCTTACCGCGATGCACGTATCAACAGGATTTTCGAAGGAACCAACGAAATCAACCGTTTATTAACTGTTGATATGATGTTGAAACGTGCCATGAAAGGCGAGCTTGATTTAATGACGCCGGCCACAGCGGTTGCAGCCGAATTGATGAGTATCCCTGATTTCGGAGAAGAAGATACCAGTTTATTTGCTGCTGAGAAAAAAGTGCTTTCTAATTTGAAAAAGGCAACTTTAATGGTAGCTGGGGCGGCGGTTCAAAAGTTAATGATGACTTTAAGCAAAGAGCAGGAAATATTAATGAATATTGCTGATATGGCAGGTTACGTTTATGTATTGGAATCGGCCTTATTGCGGACAGAAAAACTGGTAAATACCCGTGGCGAGGAAGCATCTGCCGGTCAGTTGGATTTATTGAGAATTTACCTGGTGGAAGCGGTTGATGGTATTGCCAAAGCGGGTAAAGAAGCACTTTGGGCTTTTGCCGAAGGTGATGAACAACGCATGATGTTGGTGGGCTTGCGCCGTTTTACTAAGGTAGAGCCATTTAACGTTAAAGATGCACGCCAAAGGGTTGCACAACAGCTTATCGAAGCAAATAAATATATCTTTTAAGGTAAAGGGTTAAAAGGTTGAGGGTTTAAGGCTTGAGTGAAAATTCATGTCTTAAACCCTTTTTTGTTTTCTGTTGTTATGCTGAGGCACGAAGCATCTGCAAAAGATGAAATTAAGCTGCTATAAAATATAACGATTTAGCTTTCTAACCTTAGTTCGATAATTAATTATTTCCTTTAGACAGCTTACACCAGATTTTGATTAAAGTGACCGTCACCCTGAATTTATTTCAGGGTCTATCTTGCAGGAAAGATGCTGAAATAAATTCAGTATGACGGATCGATAAGGACTACCCGTTTCTTGAATATTATTTTAAGCGAATGATTATCGAATTTAGCTTTCTAATATTAAAAGCTTATTTTCGCTGCATGATTAAGTTTAGATTTTTTACAATACTATTTTTATGCGTAGTTGCGGTTTCATCTTGTAAAAAAGATGAAGATCCTGAAAAACAGATAACCGATTTTATCCAGCAGAACAATATCAACGCGGTTAGGGATGCATCTGGTTTATATTATCAGATTATTAAACCGGGTACGGGTTCTTTTACCTATCCGAGCAATACAAAAATCACCATCAAATATGAAGGTAGGTTACTAAATGGCAGTGTTTTCGATAATGGCGGTGGCAAAGAGCAAACATTTAACCTTGCCGAATTGATCCAGGGTTGGCGGATTGGTATCCCTAAAATCCAGAAAGGTGGCGAAATCAGGTTGATCATTCCGCCGGGTTTGGGTTATGGAAGTGGTGCTGTAGGTTCAATTCCGGGAAATTCGGTGTTGGATTTTACCATTCAGCTTGCTAATGCACAATAAGGGTAAAAGATCAAAGACTAAAGTTGAAAGGCTGAAGCTGATGCCAAAAAACGGTGCTTTTTTGATCTTCTGCACTTACCTTTAAGCTCCTTAAAATTGTTAAAATAGGTTAAAAATTGTAGCATCCGTATTAAAAGCTTATTTTTGCGGATGATGGTTAAGTTTAGACATATAATTCTATTGGTGTGCTTAACAGGATGTTTCGCAGCCTGTAAGAAGAATACATCTATTGATGATGGCTACGATCCTACTCCCCAGTTTAAGGCAGATACCGCTGCAATAGGTGCTTTTGTCAAAAACAATGCTATTACCGGGATAAAAGATCCAAATGGTATTTTTTACCAGGTTATAGAACCCGGATCTGGAAATGTAACTTATTTTACTTCTACAAAAATCACTGCAGATTATGAAGGTAGACTGCTGAACGGAACTATTTTCGATAGTACTAAAGGTACACCGGCATCGTTTCTTTTAGGTAATGTGATTGTAGGATGGCAGTTTGGTATTCAGAAAATACAAAAAGGTGGTAAAATCAGGTTAATTATCCCATCTTACTATGCTTACGGAAGACAATCATCAAGCTCAGTTCCAGCAAATTCAGTGCTCGATTTTACTATAACACTTACAGACGTACAATAATAAATGAACAAATTTACCAAACTAGGCCTATTTACACTTTTACTGGCTACTGTGATATTCAGCTCTTGTAAAAAGGACTATGAGTCTATTGAAAGCACAGATGATGCAGCTATCCAGGCCTATCTGAAAAAAAACAACCTTAATTTCGAGAAAGATCCAACGAAAGGTTATTATTATAAAATCAATACGCAGGGTACAGGCAGTAAAGTCGAAAATCAGGACTCGGTTTATTATACTTATACTTTTAAAACATTATCTGGACAAGTTTTACAGCAAACGTCTGATTTAATGATCCTAGGTACTTATTTAGGATATACGGATCAATTCAGGATTAACAGCCAAACTGTAAATTATATTTTTGCCCCGGTAAGAGAAGTATTAACCAAGTTAAATAGGGGCGGTAATGCTACTTTAATTATGCCATCGCATTTAGCTTTTGGTAAAAACGGGATCAGTGCTTTGAATATCGGTTCAAATGAAAATATCCTTGTTGATCTGGTCATGTATACCCAATCTAAAAGGCACGAAATTGACGAGCTAGAAATCAATAAGTTTATTGCCAATAATAATTTAACGCTAACTAAAGACCCGTCGAGGGCACGTTATAGCATTATCACTCCCGGAACCGGAACCGATGCCATTAATGTAAATTCTACAATTGTGGTTAATTATACACTTAGAACTCTAGATGGTGTTCAGGTACAATCAGTAACAGATGGATCTTACAGCAGTGTTTTAGGAGATTTAATAAAAGGCTGGCAATTGATTATACCCGGAAAATTAACTGCTGGAGGTAAAATGCGTCTAATTATTCCATCTGATTTAGCTTATGGTGCATCTCCACTTGATTATGACATCGAAATTGTGAGTGTTACCAATTAGAATAGTATTATTTTTTTCTTATAAAAAAGAGGTTGTTTATTATAACAACCTCTTTTTTGTTTTAAGCTTGTAGGGTACAAAAAGATCGATGGATATTATGTATTAGATAAAGCTTCTTTAAAAACTTTTAAAACCCTTTCCCTTGCAAAAGTATGCTCAACTATCGGTTGGGCATACTTTTTTGTCCCAAATTCTGGTACCCATTTTTTTATATATTCAAATTTTGGGTCAAATTTTTTGGTTTGAAGTTCGGGATTAAATACCCTGAAATATGGTGCCGCATCATTCCCCGACCCGGCTGCCCATTGCCAGCCTCCAACATTGCTGGCCATTTCATAATCCAGTAAGTTTTCGGCAAAATAGGTTTCGCCCCAGCGCCAGTCGATCAGTAAATGTTTGGTTAAAAAACTGGCCACTACCATCCGTACCCGGTTGTGCATCCAGCCTGTTTGGTTTAGTTGCCGCATACCGGCATCTACAATAGGGTAACCGGTATTGCCTTCGCACCAAGCCTTAAATTCGGCCTCATTATTACGCCATTTAATTTTATCGTATTGTTTTTTAAACGAGTCGGAAGCAGAGTATGGGAAATGCCAGAGTATGGTCATGTAAAACTCCCGCCAGGCCAGTTCAGAAAGCCATACATTCGATTTTGCTTCGATAGCATCCCTTACTGCTTTTCTAATGCTTAAGGTGCCGAAACGTAAATGTAAGCCTATACGTGTGGTACTATCCAGTGCCGGAAAATCGCGTTCTTTTGCATAATCATCCAGCTTGCTTTTGTAGCTGATTTTTGGGAAACCCAGTTTGCTCTTTTCAAATCCCATTTCCTTTAATGTTGGAAAATGCAGGTGTTTTGATTTTAACAGGTTTTTTAAATATTTTTTGGTAGGATAAGCTTTTACATAGAAATCATCCAGCTTGGCATGCCATTGTTTATAAAAAGGGGTAAAAACGGTATAAGGCGTTTTATCTGCTTTCAATATTTCATTTTTCTCAAAAATAACCTGATCCTTATATGTTTTAAAGGCGATTTTTTCGCTCGTTAAAAATTCGGCCATGTTATCATCACGTTCACGTGCATAAGGTTCATAATCGTGATTGGTATATACTTCTTTTACCTCGTATTCCTTTAATATTTCGGGCCATATTTTCTCTGGCGCTCCATATTTTACCAACAGATCCGATCCATGCTGCCGAAGTTCTTTTTTTAGATCCTCAATCGTTTGATAGATAAAAGTTACGCGGGCATCATCTTCAGGTAGCTTATCCAGTATGTTCTTATCAAAAATAAAAAGTGGCAAAACCGGATAGTCGCTTTTTAAAGCATGGTATAGAGCTGCATTATCTGCTAAACGTAAATCGCGGCGGAACCAATGAATGGAAATTGAGGTCATTGTATAATTTAATAATGATAATTTGTTTTGAGGATATTTATAGTTGGCAGTTAACAGTTGTCAGTTAGCAATTGAACAATTAACCAGTAAATACAGTTTTCAATTGGCAGT
>NZ_DJDT01000326.1 GCF_002432345.1 Pedobacter sp. UBA5917 | reverse complement strand
CGTCATCTCGACCGGAACGTAGTGGAGCGCCTGCCCGTACAGGCGGGGAGAGATCTACCTTGAGATAGATTTAGCTTCGCTGAGCCTTCGGGTTCTCGACTCCATTTTATTTCGCTCGAAATGACGATTTTTTCAACAAAACATACATGCGCAAGTACATCATCAATTCAATCTTTTTTCTTTCCATTATCGCCATTATTGTGTCCTGCCAGAGCCAGGAAACGATAGATCTTCAAAATTACATGTCGAACGGTAAAGACATCTATAAAGCCAAATGCCAAAACTGCCATGGCGAAAATGGCGAGGGCTTAGGCCAGCTTGCACCGCCTTTAACCGATTCGGTTTTCCTAAAAGCAAACAAAACCCGTTTGGCCTGTTTCATCAAAAATGGAGCAAACGAGACTTTGACCATACATGGAAAAGAATACAAGGAAAAAATGCCTGCCTTCCCCGAACTGGCTGATATTGATGTAGCTCAGGTAATGGTTTTTGTAACCAATTCATTCGGGAACAAGCAGGGATTTGTGCCTTACACAATGGTTTCGAAAGATTTGCAGAATTGTAAATAGGTTATTTCCAAAAATCTACCTGGCGAATTTTCATATAATGATATTGCTGATTACCATACTCATCTTTATAAAATAGATATTTTTTAGGCATTCCACCTTCATCATAAATAATTGAAGTAAGGTTTCCTTTTCTATCATATTTATACCTTCGAAATTGGAGCGGATGAAAATCATATTCTCCTTCAGCTAGTTTAATACAGGTCATACCATGGTGGCGAGAATAAGCTATTAGCCCTCTCTTATTATAAAAATTTTCCCAGGCATACTGCTTACATCCTTCGCGGGTTAAACTATATTCAATATCTTTTAGCTTTAGGTTGTTTTTAGCAAAATACCTAATGGTCATCTTGCCATTGGTTAGAATTGTATCTGTGCAACTCAGCTTTCTTTTTAGCCTCAATTCATAATTTCTTTCAACTTTTTTATGTTTTTCAAGATAACCAGAGCGTTTATATGCATTATTTTTTTGCGATTGAGAATAAACGATATTGATAAACAAAAATTGAAGTAAAAAAAGAAATATCCATTTTAATTTAGATTTCATATCGAGCGTTTAAGTATTTTAATAAAGATAAAAAAATCAGATTGATCTTTGTACAGGTATTTTTCAGGAGTAAAACTTCATCCTCTTTATATTTTATGCATAAAAAACCCCATCTTTGCGCAAAATGCAGGTTGTTCTATCGCTGTTCCGATTTATCGGGAGAGAGGAAAGTCCGGGCAACGCAGGGCATCCCGCTTTCTAACGGAAAGGGGTTCAGGAATGAAAACCTGGGCCACGGATTAGTGCAGCAGAAAATATACCGCTCCGATTTCACATCGGAGTAAGGGTGAAAACGTGCGGTAAGAGCGCACGAGCATTGCAGGCGACTGCAGTGGTTTGTAAACCCCGGGAGTTGAAAGACCAAATAGGCTAACGTCCCGACTTTACGTCGGGATAAAGGGCTGCCCGTCCGATGTTAGTGGGTAGGTCGTTAGAGATAAACGGCAACGTTTATAGTGGATAAATGATAGAAGCCTGAGCAATCAGGAAACAGAACCCGGCTTACAGACCTGCATTTTTTTATTCACTCAACAGGATATTCTTCGTTTCGCCGAGTTTGGCTACCTCCTCTTCGCCCAAAACAGGAAATTTAAGATCCAGACTTTTCAATTTGTCGGTAATAATTTCGCTAATGGCCAAACGGGCAAACCATTTTTTATCAGCCGGAATAATGTGCCATGGCGCATCGTCTGTGCTGGTTTCGTTAATGGCGTGTTCGTAGGCATCCATATATTTATCCCACAAAGCCCTTTCTTTGATATCGCCAGACGAGAATTTCCAGTTTTTGGTAGGATCTTCTATCCTATCCAGAAAGCGCTGTTTTTGTTCATCCCTGCTTACATTTAAAAAGAATTTCAAAATAACCGTTCCATTGGCAGTTAAATGCTCCTCAAAGTTTTTGATGCTTTTATAACGCTGCTGCCAGAAGTTTTTATTGATCTTTTTCACCTCATTAAAGCCAGGAATGTTTTCGCTTAAAATATATTCCGGATGAACCTTACAAACCAGCACATTTTCATAATGCGAACGGTTATGGATTCCGATGCGACCACGTTCGGGCAGCGCTCTATAATGTCTCCATAAAAAATCATGTTCATATTCTTTCGAAGTGGGTACCTTAAAGCTGTAAACCTGACATCCCTGGGGGTTCAGACCACTCATTACATGTTCAATAGCACTATCCTTTCCTGCTGCATCCATCGCCTGAAAAATAATCAGTACCGAATGTTTGCCCGAAGCATATAATTTCTCCTGAAGATGGTTCAGTTCTATTTTCGAATTTACCAGTGCATCCTTTGCCTTTTCTTTGTTATATCCACCGGTAAAGTCTGTTTTATGGTTTTTTAATGAAAATTTCTTATCTCCCTGTACAATTAAGCCTTTAAATTCGTTCTTCATACTTATAAATTATTTTAGATAAAGCCATGCGTTAACAATTTAAATATAGAACTAAAAAATAAGTAAATTAAATACGTTAATTTGCATACAGAGTTTTTTATATTTAACGCCTCGGCTTTTACCTAAAGATCATCTTATCCAATATGTTTAAAGAGATAAAAAACAAGTACTTACGTTATTCTACAATAGTTTTATTTTTTATAATAATTTTCTTTTCTGCACTCCAATTAAACTTTTTGTGGCTTTTTGGTTATTCTCCAAGTGTCCGCGACATTAAAGCACCTACCCTCCGTGTAGGTTCAGAGCTGTATACTGCCGATGGAAAATTGATTGGCCGTTATTTTAAAGAGAACAGAACACCTGTTAATTATGAAGATATCTCGCCTAGTGTAATACAGGCTTTGGTGGCCACAGAAGATGTGCGTTTTTACAAACATTGGGGTATTGATGTACAGGCAGTGGGACGCGCCGTAGTCGGTTTAGGTAAAGATGGTGGTGCGAGTACCATTACGCAGCAATTGGCAAAAAACCTTTACCGCACGCGTTATAATAAATCGCAGGGTTTATTGATCAAAATACCGGTAATCAGAACTTTGATTGTTAAACTAAAAGAATGGATGACTGCGGTAAAACTAGAGTCTAATTATGCTAAGAACGATATTATTACGATGTACCTCAATACCGTTTCGTTCGGTAATAATGCGTACGGAATAAAAACTGCCAGCCGTATTTATTTTGATAAAGAGGCGAAAGAACTATCCACAACTGATGCAGCCATGCTGGTGGGTATGTTGAAAGGTACCACGTTATATAATCCAACAAAAAATCCGGCAAAAGCACTCGAAAGAAGAAATGTAGTGCTGGCACAGATGAATAAGTACAAATACCTGAGCAAAGATAGTTTGGCAGAATTATCGAAAGAACCGATCAAATTAAAAGAAGGTAAAATGCAGGATGGCAGCGATGGCGATTCTTATTTAAGGGCTGCCGTTGCAAAATATCTCGAAAAATGGTGTACTGATAACGGTTACGACCTTTATGAAGATGGTTTAAAAATTTATACCACCATTGATTCACGACTTCAAAAATATGCCGAGGAAGCTGTTGCCGACGAGATGAGGATTTTGCAACGCCGGTTCTACAGCGTTTGGGGCAATGAAGATCCATGGTACGATTCGGAAAAACAAAAGGTAGATTATCCTGACCGCGCGATGAAAAACCTGCCTATTTATGCGTTGTTACAAAAGAAATTCCCCAATAATCCCGATTCTGTCAAAGCCTATTTCAATAAAAAGAAAAGGATGCAGATCTTCACTTATAAAGGCGACCGCGATACACTTTTCTCTACTTTAGATTCGATCCGTTATTACGGAAAAATCATGAATACGGGTATGATGACGATGGAACCGGCCAGTGGAAAAATTAAAGTTTGGGTGGGCGGTATCGACCATAAATTTTTCAAATACGATCACGTTAACCAGTCAAAACGCCAGGCAGGCTCTACCTTTAAACCTTTCGCCTATTTAACTGCACTGGAACAAGGCATGAGTCCTTGTGATAAATTTACCGACAAACCTGTTAAAATTGCTTATCAGGATAAAGGTGAAACCAAGTATTGGGAACCTAAAAATGCTGATTATAGCGTTTCTTACCGCGAAATGAGTTTACGTTGGGCCATGGCAAAATCAGTAAATACCATTACCGCACAGGTTACAGAAAAAGTAGGCTGGGATAATGTGGTTAAATATGCACACGAGTGTGGTATCGATAGCCATTTAGAGTCTGTTCCATCAGTAAGTTTAGGTTCAAACGATGTTACCGTTTACGAAATGGTAAAGGCTTACGCCACTTTCATGAACAAAGGTGTTAAAACCGATCCTATTTTAGTAGAAAAAGTTACCGATCAGGATAATAACTTAATTGAAGAATTTAAGCCAAAAACCAAGCGAGTTTTAACAGAGGAAATTGCCTGGTTAATGACCTATATGTTCCGTGGTGGCATGGAAGAGCCCGAAGGTACTTCGCAAGCCCTATGGGAATGGCCTAACCTGTTCAAGAAAAATAACCAGATTGGTGGTAAAACAGGTACTTCTTCTGATTATGTTGATGCCTGGTATATGGGCTTAACCAAAGATCTGGTAACGGGTGTTTGGGTAGGCTGCGATGAAAGAACTGCACATTTTAAAAATGGCGAGCAGGGCGAAGGATCAAGAACTGCCTTACCGATCTTTGCTAAATTTATGGAAAAGGTATACCTCGATCCCAATTCCGGCTATACCTACGGACCGTTCCCTAAAGCTACAGTTGATATTACCCGTACCTACAACTGCCCTAGCCCAAGGATTGTGAGGGATACAGCTACTACAGATAGTGTGATGGTTGATTCTACAGACTTTAATGTTCCTGCAGAAGTGCCGGTAACAGAAGTACCTGTAACTCCTGAGCCTGAGGTTAAAAAGGAAGAGAAAAAAACTGAACCGGCACAAACTCCGGTTACGCCAACAGTGCCTTTAACCAGGAAAGAAGAACGCGAGCTGAGGAGAAAACAGCGTCAGGAAGAAAAGGAAAGAAAGAAAAACGAGAATAACAATCAACGATAGTTTTTTTTCCATATCCGAATATATTAAATGGCTAAATCCCTGTAAAAACAGGGATTTAAATTTTAAAAAGTGTTAAAATTTGAATAGTTTTTTAAACTATTGCTATTTTTATTTTCAGATTTTTTACCATTTCATTTTCGAAAATTATAGAAC
Organism: Pedobacter sp. UBA5917; assembly: GCF_002432345.1. Taxonomy (GTDB): domain Bacteria; phylum Bacteroidota; class Bacteroidia; order Sphingobacteriales; family Sphingobacteriaceae; genus Pedobacter. The sequence goes on along the minus strand of NZ_DJDT01000326.1, from coordinate 610 downwards.
ATCATTACTAAAACCACAAATATGAAAATAGGCTCTACTTTATTAAAGCGGTATGGAACCATATTGCTCTTGCTTATTCTTTCTTTTTCTGCTAAAGCGCAATATTTCGGACAAAATAAAGTAAGGTATAAAAAACTCGATTTTAAAGTGTTACAAACACCACATTTTGAGATTTATTACTACATCAAAAACGAAAAACTCTTAAAACGTTTCTCACAGGATGCCGAAACCTGGTACAAAATGCATCAGGAAGTATTTAGGGATACTTTTTTAAAGAAAAATCCCATCATTTTATATAATAATCACCCTGATTTTCAGCAAACAACCGTTTTGAACGGAGAAATCGGCATTGGAACTGGTGGGGTTACCGAAGCACTCAAAAACAGGGTAATCATGCCTGTAATGGAGCTTAATAGTCAAACCAGACACGTATTAGGTCACGAGCTTGTTCACGCTTTCCAATATCACCTTTTGCTTGAAAAAGATTCGATCAGTTTAGAAAATGTCGGACAAACGCCTTTGTGGATGGTTGAGGGGATGGCCGAGTACCTTTCTATCGGTAAAAAAGACGCTTTTACTTCCATGTGGATGCGCGATGCCATGCTGAACC
>NZ_DJDT01000327.1 GCF_002432345.1 Pedobacter sp. UBA5917 | reverse complement strand
GGTTTGGCTTTCGAATATTATACCCATTTTACTTCCCCTATCCGCCGTTATCCCGATGTTATGGCGCACAGGCTTTTACAAACCTATCTGGATGGTGGTAAATCAGCAGATGCCGAAGCCTACGAAGTAGCCTGTGTGCATTCTTCAGCCATGGAAAAACGAGCTGCCGATGCCGAACGTGCATCTGTTAAATACAAACAGGCCGAATACCTCGAAAATAATATAGGTACCGAATACAAAGGCATTATTTCGGGTGTTACCGAATGGGGCATGTATGTAGAAATTGAAGAGAACAAATGCGAAGGTATGATCCGTTTACGTGATATATCCGACGATTTTTATGTACTCGACGAGAAAAACTACTGCATCATAGGTCAACGTAAAAAAAGAAAGTACCAATTGGGGGATGAAGTAAGGATCAGGGTTAAAAAAGTAGATCTTTCTAAACGTCAAATTGATTTTACACTGATTCCTGATTAAAAATTAAGACATTTGTGCCCGAAAACACAATGTTCAAAGCAAAGCATGCATACTACAGAACAATTACAGCAAATTTTAGATACTGCAATACAAAATTTAAAGTTTCCGGATCACCCTAAACAGCTTTACGATCCGATTACTTATATCATTAACCTCGGCGGAAAACGTGTAAGACCATTATTGGTTTTAATGGCAACCGAACTGTTTGGAGGTGACGCAAACCATTCCATCCATGCGGCCATGGCTATTGAGGTTTTCCATAATTTTACGCTTGTTCATGATGATATTATGGACAATGCGCCGCTCCGCAGGGGCCAGGCTACCGTACACGAAAAATGGAGTACCAACGTAGCTATTTTAAGTGGTGATGTGATGATGGTTGAAGCCAATAAAAACCTGGCCAGGGTAAATCCGGTTTTCCTTAAAGATGTATTAGATACCTTTAACGCTACCGCACAGGGCGTTTGCGAAGGCCAGCAATTGGACATGGAATTCGAAGGTCGCGATGATGTAAGTATCGAAGAATACATTAACATGATCAGGCTAAAAACGGCTGTATTACTCGGTGGTGCATTAAAATTGGGTGCTATTATTGCAGGTGCTTCAGAAAAAGATGCTGATCTAATTTATCAGTTTGGCGAAAATATCGGAATTGCTTTCCAGTTAAAGGATGATATCCTGGACGTTTATGCCGATCCCGAAAAATTTGGAAAACAGGTTGGTGGCGATATTATTGCCAATAAAAAAACTTTCCTGCTCTTAAAAGCTTTCGAACTGGCCCAGGGAGAAACCCGCGCATCATTAGATACCTGGACCGCCTATAAAGAATTTAATGCGCACGAAAAGGTACAAACCGTGCGTCAGGTTTACGATACTTTGGATATCCAGGAAATTGCCAAAGAAAGCATGAATTCCTACCGGAATAAAGCCCTTGAGGTGTTTGCACAGATTAACGTAAGGGATGAGCGGAAATCAAATCTTTTAACACTTACTGAGCAATTGATGGCGAGGGAGTATTAAACAATACACTTCGGCTACCATTGACAGACTCTAAATAAAAACCGTCATCTCGACTGGAACGCAGTGGAATGCCTGCCCGTACAGGCGGGGAGAGATCTATCTCGGGATAGATTTCTCGACTTCGCTACACTCCGCTCGAAATGACGGTAATTTTATTAAGCCTTCACCAACTTATACTTGATCCAAAAATCGGATGATTTAGCAGAAGATTCACCGCCTTGCATTGGTCGCTGACCGCCTCCACCTCCCATTCTTCCTCTGCCTCCACTACCCATACCGCCACGGCCACCTCCGCCCATGCCTCCGCCTCCCATTCCACCTCTGCCGCCAGACCTGCCTCTTCCACCACCGTTTCCTCCTTCAGGAGCACCTTCTCTTTTAAATCCTGGTTTTCCCGGTTCATTTATTTTAATATTGTAAACAAGCGGTTTTTTAAGATCTACACCAACCTGCAGCTGCGCCAATGGGATACTTAGTTCGTAAATCAGATCTCTGTTTGGATGTATGCTCATTCCCATTTCAATACCATTCTGGTTAATCGCGGGCAGTTCTCCATCCGGAATGTTTTTGAAACCCGAAACACGGATACTTTTATTCATTGCTACCGGGTCATGCATTTCATTTTCTCTCTCAGTTGCTAATGCAGCATGATCGCGGTGTTGTTCTCCCTCTTTAGGCATCGGTGGCCGTTTCATTAACGGAAAAGTTAATTTAATACCATCTTTTTTCTTGCCTGCGGTATTGATATTTAAGGTAATGCCTCCTCTTAACACACTAAAAGTAGTTTGGGGATCTAACGATTCGATAATGATGTACAGGTTTTGATCATCATTGGCCAATGCAAAAGCCAGTTTGGTGGCATCATTGTACTGATTAAGGGGCTCGTTCCATTCGCTCGATATACCGTCGGCTTTAAATGGTTTTACCATGCGGATATTTTCTTCTACCTCCTGTGCATGCAATAAACGGCCCGAAATCAGTAATGAGATTAATAAGGATATTTTCTTTAGATTCATTTGGATTGTTTTTAAATCAATACTCAAATCTAAATCTGAAAAATGTTAATTTTTGTTATTTAACAGGGTTTAACAATTCGGTTGTTAGTGCTAAGTCCGTAGTCATTAGTCTGGAGTCCTGAGTCAATTCTCTAGCAATTACAGTTCTTAGAGAAAATCAACATCTCGAGCGGAATGTAGTAGTGCGGAAATCCTTCGACTCCGCTCAGGATGACAAAGTAGATTTAGCTTCTACCATTAGACTTAAATAAAAATCGACATCATCTCGACCGGAACGCAGTGCAGCGCCCGCCTGCTTCGGACAGGGAGAGATCTACCTCGAGATAGATTTGACAGTTAACCAGTTTAAACAATTAACCGATTAACCAATAACAAAAAAAAGTCCCGATTTGCATCGGGACTTTCCTTTTATAACTTAATTACCAATTATTCTGCAGATGCAGCTTCTTCAGTAGATTCGTCTTTTTTAGCTGCTTTTTTAGCAGGTGCTTTTTTAGCTGGAGCTACTTCAACAACTTCTTCTGCTACAACTTCTTTCTTTGCAACCGCTTTTTTAGCAACTGGTGCTTTAGCTACTGCTGCTTCGATTTCAGCGTCGGTGATAGGAAGGATAGAAACATAAGATTTGTTATCTTGTTTCTTTCTGAAAACTACTGTACCATCAACTAAAGCAAATAAAGTATGGTCTTTACCGATACCAACACCTTTATCAGGGTGGTGTTTTGTTCCACGTTGACGTACTAAAATGTTTCCAGCGATAGCTAATTGCCCACCGAAAATTTTAATACCTAAACGCTTACTATGCGATTCACGTCCGTTTTTCGAACTACCGGCTCCTTTTTTGTGTGCCATGATTTTATATTTTGTAACCCGCCCAAAAAGCGGATTATTGGGTTAACAATTAATTATAGAGTGATGTCAGAGATCTGAATCTTAGTGAAAAACTGGCGGTGACCATTTTTCTTTTTGTAACCTTTTCTACGTTTTTTGTGGAACACGATTACTTTATCACCTTTTAAATGAGATACGATCTTAGCCGAAACTTTAGCACCTTTAACTGCAGGAGCACCTACAGAGATTTTGCCACCGTTGTCAACCAACAATACATTATCAAATTCAATACTAGCGCCTTCATCTCCTTGTAATCTGTGTACAAAAAGGTGCTGGTCTTTAGCAACTTTAAATTGCTGCCCTGCTATATTTACTATTGCGTACATTGTTTAAATATTTGTTTTTATAATTTTTATTTAACGAGGTGCAAATATAGAACAAATTCAATTAACACACAAACACATATCGAAAATATTTTTCACTAAAATCATATTGGAGCAGGATTTTTATGATTTAAGGATTTTAAGATGCGTTTGCTTATGAGTATTAATAACTTTTTTTGAAAAGCAAAGCTACGTAATTCTTGGATTACCGGGGGCCTGCTGTTCACTACAACCTTTGTTATTAAACCCGATCCGATAGCTATCTGATGCAGTGATCCCGCCAAGAATTACTGCACGTTTGTTTCCAGATCATTATTAAGATTTCTACGAACGTAGATTTCTCCATTCTGTTGCACTTCAGTCGAAATGACGTAATGAAGACACTTCGGCTTACAATGATGAACCAGACATAAACTTCTTTGCCTCCAAAACTACCCCATCTTCCATAATCCATTTTACATCTTACCTCTCACCCCCTTCTCTGTTAAAAAATGTTAAAGCATATTTTTATTACGAATATTTCGTAGTTTTACGAAAATTAAATAGAAAACTTCTTAAATTATTCATCATGAAACTAACCCTAACCATCTGTTTAGCAACAGCCTTCACCATTTCGGTAAAAGCCCAAAGTACTGATAAAGCCTTGGCGAGAGTACGCTATACCTTTAGCCATATACAAGATACAACCCAACAGGATAAACCCAGAACCGAAAATATGCTGCTTGTAACCGGTAAAAATGCTTCGGTTTATACCAGCTATGATAAATTGAACCAGTCGCTGAACATGCAGAAGCAGATACAGGAACAGATCAAAAACCAAAGCGGCAATGGCAATGTACAGATCCAGGTTAAAAGCGAAACAAAAGGTCCTTTAACACAGGTAGATTATTTCTTTTTTGCCAACGAGCATAAAATGATTACCAAAGAGCGCCTCTTTAACAATTACCTGGTTGAAGAAACCGCGCCCCAGATTGACTGGAAAATATTAAAAGATACCATGAGCTTTTCCGGCATCTCGTGTCAGAAAGCCACCACCAGATTTAAAGGCAGGAACTGGATTGCCTGGTTCGCTACCGAAATCCCTTTTCAAAGCGGTCCGTGGAAATTAAACGGCTTACCTGGCTTAATCGTTGAGGCTTACGACGAAAAAAAGGAAGTGAAATTTTCTTTTGCAGGTCTCGAAAACGTAAAAGACGATGCCAGTCAGGCAAACTCAGGCGACGATGTTAAAATTGCAAGCCCAAATGGCGGTGTTGGGGTAGTAAAAATGATAGGTATTGATACAGGCACACCTTACCTGGGGTCGGAAATTAAATTGCCTGCCGATGCCATTAAAACCACCAGAAAAGAACTGGATAAACTTAAAGAAGCAAGGGATAAGGATCCGCAGGGTTTTATGCAGGCACAAATGGCGGCAAATGGCATGCAGGGTTCATTTAGACAAAACACTGCCCCCCGCCCTAATGGAGGTACCGTATCCAAAGTAGAAATCAACAACCCGATCGAACTCCCTGAGAAAAAATGAAGCACAACGTGATAACACTGGTGCTGTTACTGCTTACTTTTTCGGCCATGGCACAAAAACCAATTAAAGGACTGGTTAAAGATGCCAATGGTAAAGCGATTGAATCTGTTAATGTAAGCTTAAAAGATCCTGAAGGCAATATCATTAATTTCAGCCGGACGAACCGCAATGGAGAATTTAGCATTACGATAAAAAACGATCAGATTGCCGGTTATAAAATTGAAGCTTCGAGCATTGGTTATAAAAAATTGAGCACGGTAATTACCGATGTTGCCAAAAGTTATGAGCTTGTAATGCAGAGCAGCGAAACAAACCTTGAAACAGTAACGGTAAAAAAACGCCCTTCATTAACTTCGAGGGGTGATACCTTAAATTACCGTCCATCCGATTTTGCAGATAAACAGGACAGAAGTATTGGCGATGTGCTAAAAAAAATGCCCGGAATAGAAGTTGCAGAGGATGGTAAAATCAGCTATAACGGAAAATCCATTTCGAACCTGTATGTAGATGGCGATAACCTTTTGGATGATAAGTATAATATTGGCACCAAAAGCATTCCACAGGGCGCTGTAGATAAGGTACAGGTGATCCAAAACGATCAGCCGATTAAAATGATGCGTAAAAACAATACCAGTGATGATGTTGCGCTAAACCTGGTACTTAAAGACGAAGCCAAACTGAAGGTAATGGGCGATGCTACGGCCGGAGCTGGAATGCCAAGACGTTTTGATGAAAACCTAACGGCCATGCTCTTTAATAAAAAACTGAAGTTTATCAATAACATCAAGGGCAATAACATTGGTAATGATCCGGGTATAGACCTTACATCGCATAATTTATCTGATTATTTAAAAAAGCTGGATAACGACAGACCCAGCAGTCTCCTTTCTACAGGTGCTGCCGGCGTACCCTCTTTGCCACAAAGTAGGTACCTGTTTAATAAAGCAGGATTGGTAAATTTAAACAACCTGTATAAGTTTAACCAAGACCTGCAGTTAAGGGCAAACCTTTCTTATCTATACGATGAACGCAGCCAGCAGTACAATAAATTTTCGCAAACCTATCTTTCGGGCCAAACGATAAGTTATACAGAATCGCAGAACAACGCCATTAATCCACAAAAATTAAGGGCGCAGTTTAACCTGAACGGAAATGCGGAGAAATATTACCTGAACAATAATTTTGTGCTGGATTATGCGCCTTTTAAAACTTCATCGGGTTTTGTAATCAATAATGTAGCGGCCGATCAGGTATTGCGGCAGGAGACTTTAGACATTTCAAACGAGTTTAACTACCGGAAAAAACTGAAGTCTGAAGATGTAATTAACCTCTACTCCTATTTAAACCGTACCACGCAGCCAGAAAACCTAAACATTACACCAGGGCTTAATGCCGATATTTTAAACAACGGAAATAGTTATCTGGGTTTAAGCCAGTACATTAAAATACCAACCTGGTATACCAATAACTATGCATCATTTGCTTTTGTGAACGGTCATTTTGTACAAACCTATAAGGCAGGTTTTAACATACAGCACCAGCAACTCAATTCGGAACTTTACCGCACACAGAACAACCAGCAAACCGAACTGGTATCGGGCAATATGGTAAACGATCTCGATTGGCTTAAAACCAAACTTTATACAGATGCGACTTACGAATTTACCAACGATAACTTAAAGGCCGGGATAAGCCTGCCTTTAAGTTATAACCTGATTAAATACAGCGATGATATCAATCAACTCGATAAAAACCTGCATAAATTATTCCTAAATCCCTCGCTGAATATTAAATACCAAACCAGTGTAGAAAATTATGTAACGGCAAATTATAATTTCCGTAACGACCTGGGCGGAATTGACGATGTTTACCGTGGTACGGTATTAAAAAATTACCGTTCGCTATTTGCGAACAACGCACCGGTTTCTGAATCGAAAACGCATAATGTTGGGGCAGGTTTTAATTTCAGAAAAGCCATGCAGATGCTTTTCTTTAACATCACCGCAAATTATAGCGATGCCGAACTGAATACCATTTCGTCGTACAGTTTAAGCAACAACATTCAGCAAAGGGTAGTATTGCCGTTAAGCAACCACATCCGTACCTTATCATTAAATGCAAATGCCAGCAAGTACGTTTTTGCATTGAAAAGTACAGTTAGTGCAGGTTTTGGTTTTTCGCAGAGCGGATATAGCCAGTTGCAGAATAACGAATTGTTTGATTTGAATGCTCAAACCGTTTTTTATAAATTAGGGATAGAAGCAAAACTTACAAGGTTTATCAACTGGTCTTACCTTGCTAACTTTTCGGTAACGGATAATAAAGCTAAAGTTGCTGATGCGATAAAAACCAATTTCCAGCAGTTAAGGCAGCAATCAACCCTGGCCATTACAACGGTTAGAAATGTTTATTTAAACTTATCGGCCGAACATTTATTTACGCATCAATCTACCCAGCCAAACCTGAAGTATCTTTTTGCTGATATGAATATCAAATACAAATACCTGAAAATGAAAACAGATTTTGAATTTGGCATCACCAACCTGGCGAATATCAAGAGTTTTGATGCGGTTTACCTCTCGGCCAATTCGCTTACCACCGGAACATACTTTATTCCTGGAAGAGTGGCGATGCTAAAGGCTACTTTTAGTTTTTAATTACCTAAATTCGATAATTATTCATGGAAAAGAAAAGTATGTGAATGGCTAGCTTAAATCAACTCGTCATGCTGAATTTAATTCAGCATCTTTCCTGCTAGGAAAGACCCTGAAACAAGTTCAGGGTGACGAATCGCATAGAAAGACCGTCATCTCGACCGAAACGTCCCGAATATTCGGGAGAGAGATCTACCTCGAGATAGTTTAGCTTCGCTGAGCACTTCGTGGTTCTCGACTTTGCTGCACTCCGCTATCATTGACAGATCATAAAAAAAGTCGTCATTGCGAGGA
>NZ_DJDT01000263.1 GCF_002432345.1 Pedobacter sp. UBA5917 | reverse complement strand
ATCAAATTGAATATGTAAAATCAAAAGGAGCTATAAACGGTCCGAAAAAAGTATTGGTAATTGGCGCTTCAACCGGTTTTGGTTTAGCTTCACGTATTGCTGCTGCTTACGGATCTGATGCTGCTACCATTGGCGTATTTTTCGAAAAAGCACCTTCTGAGGGCAAAACTGCTTCACCGGGCTGGTACAACAGTGCCGCTTTTGAAAAAGAAGCACATGCAGCCGGTTTATATGCAAAAAGCATTAACGGCGATGCCTTCTCAAAAGAAATCAAAGAAAAAACCATCCAATTGATCAAAGCCGATCTTGGCCAGGTTGATCTGGTAATCTATAGCTTGGCTTCTCCGGTAAGAAAACACCCTGATACCGAAGTATTGCACCGTTCTACCTTAAAACCGATCGGTGGTACATATACCAATAAAACAGTCGATTTCCATACTGGTAACGTGACCGAAATTTCTATCGAGCCCGCTACCCAAGAGGATATTGAAAATACAGTTGCAGTAATGGGTGGCGAAGATTGGGCCATGTGGATTGATGCACTTAAAGCAGAGAACTTACTTGCCGAAGGAGCAACTACAGTAGCTTATTCGTACATCGGCCCTGCTTTAACCGAACCGGTATACCGCAAAGGAACCATTGGCAGAGCAAAAGATGATTTAGAGGCAACAGCTTTTAAAATCGGCGATAAACTAAAAGATATCGACGGTAAGGCTTACGTTTCGGTTAACAAAGCGTTGGTTACACAGGCAAGCTCGGCTATTCCGGTAATTCCGTTGTATATTTCATTATTATACAAAGTAATGAAAGCCGAAGGCGTACACGAAGGTACCATCGAGCAGATCCAGCGTTTATATGCAGATCGCTTATTTACCGGTGGTGAAGTTCCTGTTGATGAAAAAGGGAGAATCAGGATCGATGATTGGGAAATGCGCGAAGATATCCAGGCAAAAGTTGCAGAGCTTTGGAAAGAAGCCACAACCGAAACTTTACCGGCAATTGGCGACTTACCAGGTTACAGATCTGATTTCTTAAGCCTCTTCGGTTTCGAAATTGATAAAGTGGATTATCAGAAAGATGCCCAGGAAGTTGTAGAAATAGAAGGTTTGGTAAACTAAACTCAATATCAATTACCTTAATAATCCACAAACGGCTGGCCATATAGCCGGCCGTTTTTATACCTAAATAAAATGAAATTCGATTTACAACCCACATTAGAAAACGATTTAATTAAAGTAGTTCCGTTAAAGGAGGAAGATTTTGAAGCACTTTTTGAAGTTGCTTCCGATCCATTAATCTGGGAACAACATCCTAATAAAGACCGTTACAAAAGAGAAGTTTTCGAGAATTTCTTTAAAGGTGCAATCGAATCGAATGGTGCTTTTATCGTTTACGAAAAAGAAACAAATAAAATAGTGGGCAGCTCAAGGTATTACGAACTCGATGAGGAGAATAGTTCAGTTGCGGTAGGTTATACCTTTATTGCACGCGAGTTTTGGGGCAAAGGGCATAACAGGGCTTTAAAAAACCTAATGCTCGATTATGCCTTCCAGTTTGTAGATAAAGTGATCTTGCATATCGGCGCAACCAATTTCCGTTCGCAAAAAGCCACAGAAAAACTGGGCGCTGTTAAAATCTCCGAAATTGAAGTGGCCTACTACGGCGAACCCGTAAAATGGAATTTCGTTTACCAGATTGATAAAGCAAAGTGGGTAGGTTAAGCTCTCCCAAGCCGTCATTTCGAGCGGAGTGCAACTTGTACCGATTTTACATCGGTAACGTAGTCGAGAACCACGAAGTGCTCAGCGAAGCTAAATCTGTCTCGAGATAGATCTCTCCCCGCCTGTACGGGCAGGCACTCCACTACGTTTCGGTCGAGATGAAGTAATTAAAAAACTCCGCGCATATATGCCAAACCCTCTATCTGTATTCATCCTCCATATCTGTGGTAAAAACAAATAAAGAAATTTCCATATTAATCCGTGCATCCGTGGCTAAAATACAGCACCTTAATGCACTACCCAACCGAATAAAATCGTATTTATCCTTTAGTATTGTTATATTTGTATAATTCTCCATTCCACTCACCTTTCAAAACAAAACAATTAAATAATATATGGCTAAATCTCAGGCAACATACAGTAAAAAAGAGAACGAAAAAAAACGGTTAAAAAAGAAAAACGACAAACAAGAGAAAAAAGAGGAACGTCAGGCAAATGCTAAAAAAGGCTTATCGCTTGAAGACATGATGGCTTACGTTGACGAAAACGGAAACATCTCTTCAACTCCACCAGATCCGAAAAAGAAAATTGTGATCAATACAGAAGATATCCAGATCGGTATTTCAAGACAGGAAGACATCATCGACGAAAATCCAGTTAAAAAAGGAACAGTTACTTTCTTTAATGATAGTAAAGGTTACGGTTTCATTAAAAATACCGAAACTCAGGATAGTATCTTCGTACACGTTAACGGTTTAACAACCCAGATTAAAGAAGGCGATAAAGTTACCTTCGAGGTAGAAATGGGCCAAAAAGGACCAACCGCTGTTAAAGTTTCAAAGGTTTAATTACCTTCATCCAATTCTTTTTGCAGTTCCAAACTGCAAAATATGATTAAAATTGAGCAGAAAACTCTGCTGCGCTTGGTTTTATAACCATATATAATTCCGTCTATTTAAGCATAAAACCTTGCGCATAATTTTCTTCATCAGCTCATTTTCTGATATATTTGAGTATGAAAATGAAGCACAATCATAAGCAAAAGAAAATCGATTTATTGAGAATGGAAATTATGGAATCTATGCTTGCTTCATTTAAAATTGAAGGAATTTCTATCGCTCATGATTTAGCTGTTTCTACTTTAAAAAAGATAGAATTTAATCTAAAAAATAAATAAACCCATAGTTAATGGTTACATTACAGAGTTGTAATTGACCTTTTCCAAAGTAGTCGTCACCCTGAATTCATTTCAGGGTCTTCCATGCTAAAAAGATGCTGAACTGAATTCAGCATGACGAATCCTTCCGGCTAGAGGTTTTACAAAAGCAATATCTTCATTAAATAATTATCGAACTCAATCTAAAAACAAGGTTTAATATATTCTCTCAATCGTGAGGGTTCTATTTGACATCCAAAATTCCTTTCAATTTATTTTTTGCAATAGCGATGTTAAATTAATTGCGCTGTAACTAAACAACATACGCTCATTATGTAACAAAACTGTAGCATTTACTTGCACACTATCGTTTATGAAATAAAAAAATTATTAATTCCGGTGTGGAATTTGTGCATGGTTTACATCATTACAGTACACACAAAGAAAAATACATTATGAAAAAGTTAATAGCATTTGCACTGGTTGCAGTTTTAGGATTATCAACAGCGATGGCCCAACAAGTAGATTTACGTAGAAAAATCAATGTAAGCGGAACCGCCGAAACAGAAGTTACCCCCGATATTATCTACATCGGTATTTCGCTTAAAGAGTACTTAAACGGAAAGAAAAAAACAGACATTACCGAATTGGAAAAACAATTGTTTGCCGCAGTACAAAAAGCAGGCATTGCAAAAGAAAACTTAACCATCAGCAATTTAAGCAGCTGGAATTACGAAACAGAGAAAAAGAAAAATCCTGATTTTCTGGCCAGCAAACAGTACCGTTTAAAAGTAAACGACCTGAACAAATTCAATGCAATATTAGAAGCAATTGACGCAAAAGGAATTGCCAATACCAATATCGAAAGTTACGATTACTCTAAAATTGAAACCCTGAAAAAAGACCTTAAAATTAAAGCTTTATTAGCTGCAAAAGAGAAAGCAGCCTACATGGTTGAAGCCTTAGGCGATAAATTGGGTGCCGTAATTGAGATACAGGATGGTGGAGACAATGTAATACAACCGGTTTACAGAAATTTCGCAATGAAAGCTGAAATGGCCGATGCTGGTAGCGCTCCAGAGATCGATTTCAAAAAAATCAAATTGAATTTTACGGTTAATGCCGTTTTCGAGATCAAATAAAAATTTTAACGTTTAAATTAATGCTTTTTAGAACCTACCAGAACATTTTGGTAGGTTTTTTGTTAGCTAGAGGTCGAAACACTAAAAAATTGGATATTATGAAAAAATTCATCTACACGTTAGCCTTGATTTTCTCTTTGGGCATTAGTTTTAATTCAGTACAGGCTGCTGATAAACCTGCGAAAAACACAACGGAATTAACCGCAGAGCAGGCGGTAAAACTAGAAAGAATTAAAACCCGTGTTGAAGAAATCAGGGACATGGACAAATCGAACTTAACCAGAGCAGAACGTAAAGCTTTACGTAGCGAGTTAAGGGAATTAAAAAGTCAGGCCCGTGCAGTTTCTGGAGGTGTTTACCTTTCAGTTGGTGCAATTATCATCATCATTTTATTATTGATCTTGATTTTATAAGCAAAAAACTCATCTATCTATAAAAACAAAAAGCTTTGCATCACTGCAAAGCTTTTTTTAATGCTTCCTTACGAAGTTAGCATAGGCCATGAGGATGGCAAACTTCGTAAGTTTTAACAAGGAAGTTAGCCCAGGCCAGGAGGATGGCAAACTTCGTAAGTCTTAAAAACAAAGTATTTCGGTATTTATTCTTCAAACCAACACGACG
>NZ_DJDT01000265.1 GCF_002432345.1 Pedobacter sp. UBA5917 | reverse complement strand
GTACAGGAATGCCTCGATAACCAAAGACAGTTTGTTCCTGTATCTGGATTTAAAACCAAATGAAAATTTTACCAATGATTATCTAACCAGGCTTGTTACCAGCAACAATAAAGTTTATACAAAATATTACACCCGGTTAAAGGTAAAAGTTGATGATATCGCTGGTCCGCCACCATTTTGGACACCAGGCAACACCTATTACAGCTCTACAATCGGTTATCTTGGAAATTTCAGCACGTTAAAATTTCAGCTCCTAATCAGCAGGTACAACCTTAATGCAGAAGAGTTGGCACAACCAAACTGGTTCTCGGTAAACGGAAACGGCAGGCGTTTAACCGGCTGGGCAAATGGTTTAAAAGCTTATTTCACGCAGATGGCCCTGGCAGGTACGCCTATATATGAGGCCGATGGAGTAACCCTGATGACAATGGGTAAATATGCTATTTAACCAGATTTAAACTTGTAAAGAATGAAAAATTATATCATAAAAACTATCGGTTTTTGCCTGGTGATGCTCTTTGCCCTAGGCTGCAGCAAAGACCTGGGCAATTACGATTATCACGAAATCAATGAAGGATCGATATCCAATATCCTACCTACCTATACTTCGCTTAGGGGAGTTACTTTATCAATAGATCCAACACTCACTTTCACCCAGGATAATACAAACGATACCACAAAATACAGTTACAAATGGTCGTACATAGACTATACTGTGCTGCCCTTAACCAAAAAAACAATTGCAACGAGTAAAAATTTAAACTGGACGGTATCTATTGCAGCCAGTAATACCGCTTATGAAGTATGGTACGAAGTAACCGAAAAAAGTACCGGACTGGTTGCCCGAAAATCGACCAAACTAACCGTTACAACCAATATTGCAGATGGTTGGCTGGTATTGAACGACATAGATGGGAAAGCCAGACTTGATTTTTTCAATTACGTAAATAACGATTTTCAATATTTTAACGATGTACTGGCCTCCAACAGTACGCTCGTATTAACTGGTAAACCTAAGATGGTTTATTTTTGTCAGCGCCGCGATCCTTTTACTTCCATTATTGCGAAAAGCATTTTTGTCGGTACCGATCAGGGTACATCAATCATCAATACGCAGGCGAATAATTTCAGCACGTTTAGCAACTTTACCAACTCGATGACCAATTATGTTCCTGCGCCTTATTATGCCGAAAAGGTAAAAGCACAGGCATCGAGTTACCTGCTTTACCTGCTGGATAGCAAAGGACAGTTATTTTACGAAAACCCAACGGTAGGTTATGCCTTCGGAACACGTGTAAACAGGTTAAGTACTGGGCAGGATATTAATATTTCGCCCTATTTCGCCGAGGCATATAAGAATATTTCTACTTACGCCTTAATGTACGATGTTGATAATAAGCGGTTTGTAGAACATAAAAATTACGCTACCGCATCATCGGTACCCGCTACCACATCTGCCTTATTTAATCCAGGCGATATGAAAATGGATCTGATGTACATGGATTATACGCCTGCAATATCGGGCCAGGCTTTTGCCATTTTAAAAGATGCGGCTAATAAAATTTTCCTTGCACGCATTGTTTGCAACGCTTCTACATTTAGTCCGCAGGCTTTTGATGAAGTATTGGTTCCCGAAATGGTTAACGCGACACAGTTTGCCATCGATCCATCCGAAGGTTACATCATGTACCTGGTGGGATCGAAAGTTTACCGCTATAATCCATTCGATAAAACGAATGCAATGGTTTTAGACCTTGGCTCGCGGAAAGTTTCACTGATGAAATACCAGCGCCTCGTTTTTTCAACCGCTACCGCCCGTTACGTCGAATATTCCAAAAAATTGATCATCTGCACTTATGACGCTGCTTCACCAAGCACCTCGGGCACGATGGATTTATACAATGTTCCCAATTTAAACGGGGCATTATCGCCTTATAAATCTTTTACGGGTTTAGGCAAAATCGTGGATGTAACCTATAGAGAATAATCACTAAACACAAATAAACCAATGAAAATTAAAGCACTATTAAGCACACTTTTGTGCATTACAACCGTTTCTGCAATGGCGCAGTTACCGGTAGAAGTTAAAGGACTGTTCAAGAAAAAAAGAATTTCGGCCGTAAAACTGTTCAAGGTAAAGTATGGTAAAAGTGTCGAAATTGGCAATGCCACCCCGAGTGCAAACGGGCAGTTCGGCTTTCTGTTCTATCCCGAATACGAAGGATTATACCTGATCGGAACCGGGAACGAAAACAGCCCTAACGATAACTATAAATTTTACTTTAAAGGAGGTGAGCAATTATCCGTTAACCTGCTCGATTCGAGTTATGTGCTAACCGGAAAATTAAATTCAAAAGAGAATGTGGTTTTAACCCAATGGCACGATTTAACTTTTCCGCTGGAGCAAAAAGCGATCAACTTTATGAAGGTACAAAGCACTTTTGTAGATTTTTTTCCTGAACAGGAAGAAATTGTGGCCAAAACCAAAACTTTTTTAAACGGAAAAACAACCGGCAATGCAAGGTTCGATAAAGAGATTAAGACCATCATGAACTGGGATCTGGCAAATTATGCTACCAATTTTTTAAATACGCCACGTTCTGCGCATCCATCGGTTGAAGAATACAGCAATTTTTACAGCAGTTTAAAAGCCGAAGATTTTGCCAAAACAGCGGATAAAGTGTATAACTATCCATGGGGATTGCGCACCTTAACCGCTATTATCAGTGTAAATATGCGCCAGCAGAACAAAGCTTATAAAAGGGGAGTTGAAGGCGTAGATGTTTTTACATCTTTTGTACCGAACGATACCCTGAAAGGCGATATCGCTTTAGATAATGCTGCCGGATACAAAACCATAAACGATTATCAGGCCCTGATGGCCAAATATGATAAATATATCATTACCAAAGCCCAAAAAGAGCGTAGCAACAGCATCATGAGCCCTTTGTTAACCTATAAGCCCGGAACTGATGCCTATAATTTCTCTTATCCCGATAAAAACGGGAAAACGGTAAGCATGGCCGATTTAAAGGGTAAAGTGGTATTGGTTGATATGTGGGCCACATGGTGCGGTCCGTGCAAAGCTGAAATCCCACACCTAAAAAAATTGGAAGAGGAAATGAAAGGAACAGACGTTGCTTTTGTAAGCGTTTCTGTTGATGAAGCCAAAGACAAGGAAAAATGGCTTAAAATGATCGAGACCGAAAACCTTGGCGGTACACAATTATTTGCCACAGGTTGGAGCGATATGGCAAAATATTACAAGGTAACAGGCATTCCGCGTTTTATGGTTTTTGATAAACAGGGCAAAATCGTTACCGTCGATTCGCCGCGTCCATCGCAGCCCGAACTCAAAGCATTATTGCAAAAAACACTTGCTAATTAATGTTCTGGCCCTGCCGCCAATCTTACGGCGGGGCTTTTTTTACATTTCCAATTATCCTAAATGATTACAATAAAAAACTTATTGCTGGCAACGCTTTTGTTCTTTTTTATCCATGGGTTAAGCCTGCAAAAAGATACCATACAGATCAGCGGAACACTGAAAGGGCTAAAAAACAGATCGGTATGGGTTTCATTTTCGGATGATGCCGGTATTTCACGGAGTTATAAAACCAGTGCCAACAATGATTTTTTTACTTTAAAAGTTCCCAAACAGCGAAAGTTAATTTCTGCCAACCTCAATATTTCGTCGGCAAATGTAAAATCAACCCTCATGCTGCTCATCAATAACCAGAACATCAGGGTTTGGGGCGAAATTACCGATCTGCCTTCGGCAAAAATCTCCTATACCAAAAAGGGCAGCTAAAATATCCACCAAATAATGAAGTTTAAAATCCTAACCGTCGCGGGCATATTTTTTTGCCCAATAATCGTACAGGCTCAAAATAATGCCCAAATGCTCATCAGCCACCTAAACGAGCTGTTCCGCACAAAATCTGTAGAAATCATAAAAAATGATTTAAGTGCCGATTTTTCGATTGCAGCATATACAATGCCTTCGGCAGAAGGAATGTTGAAGAATATTCTGCAGCGTTACGCCTGCGATTCTATCCAACTTAAAAACGAATCAAAAGCTGTAGAAGGAATTCAGCTTACCGTTATACCTTTCAACAAAGGTAAAGCAGGGAAAGAGA
>NZ_DJDT01000079.1 GCF_002432345.1 Pedobacter sp. UBA5917 | reverse complement strand
AATAAACCTGATAGAACGAAAAGCCCGGAGCGAGGTACGAGTGAGGACTTGGAGGGATAGCAGGACTGCCCTCAGCCATTAAAACAGAACCGTTCATTTTCAAAAAAAATTAGGCTTTTCTATTTTAAACCTATCAGGTTTTAAAACCTGATAGGTTTGAACGGGATAAAACAAAAAAGCCGCTCCGATTTTACATCGGAACGGCTTTATATCTTAATAGCAAATCTGCTTATGCGTCTAATATTTTGAATACACCTTTGATTGAAATAATCGCACCGATAAACAAAACAATCCATGATGCCAATGATACCTGCCATGAATCGTAAGCGAAACGAGCATAAGTACCGATCATGCAAACCACTACACCAAAAATTATTAATTTATAAATTCCTGGCTGGTTAGCCGCTTTCATACTTTCTGTATTGTGCTTTAATTCGTTGTTCTCCATAATGTTTATTTTTATGATGCTGCAAAAGTAATACTTATTGCTGAATAATGATAAAAACTTAATAACTTTTTAATCGTTCTAAACGTTGTTTCGCTTTATCCTGATCATTAAGCTTTTCGCCACTGTACAAAGGCTTTTCCCAATCGCCGTACATTGGGTTTGGTAACACGATATATTTTGTGCCAAACAACTGCTGGTTACTGTTTACCTGCTCAAAAGTATTTTTCTGTTCGCGGTAAAAAATATTGCTGAAATCGCTTAAATTATCACCGCATAACAACAGGATATTGTGCGTTTCGGTTATTTTTTGCCTGCGGGGTTCTTTATCTGATGTTCCTTTAGAAACCACCAGATGCGCATCATCGGCATAGGGAAAACCAAATTGCTGCAGGTTTTTTAACGTAGCTGCATAGTCCTTTTCGTCTCGGTTACTCACATAAAAGGTTTCGATGTTTTTTGATGCCGCAAATTTTAAAAATGCCAAAGCACCAGGAACGGTATCGGCCTTTGCCAGGCTTGTCCACTCTGTCCAGTCGGCGGGTATGTAACTCTGTCCTTTTTTAATTTCATGTCCCTGAAAGGCCGAATTATCCAAAACAGTTTCGTCTATATCAACTACTACACAGTTCGGCTTTTTGCTGGTATCGGCCCATAAAGCTTCTTTTAGCGATAAACGTGCAAAATTATAGGCCTGAAAACACAGTGCCCGGTACTCGCCCGAGTTTTGCTGCCAAAGTACAGCATTGGTGTAATCCCTTGCAGGATTTTGCGCTTTAACAAAAAAAGGAGCGAAAAGTAAAAAGAGTAGGCTGTATTTTTTCATAATTCGATATTACGGTGCAAAGATATTAAAAGCATATAATAACTGTCTGCTAAAATTCCAGCAGTAACAATGGAAAAAATTTATTCCGTAATACAATACCTACAGATTAGTATCGATAATCAGGATTAATTTACATCAATTAAGACTTTAGTTATAAAAAATAGTTATTTTTGGGCACACACAAATAAAACCAGTTTAATATGAAATCTAAAATCTTATTCGGGGCAGCTATTGCCCTACTCTTTCTTGCGGCATGCAAGAAGAACGATCCGGTAACCGAGTTACCAATTATACCTCCTGTAGAAAAACCCGATCCATTAGAATTGCTAAAAGATTCTGTCTCATATACATTAGATGGGCAAAAAATTATCTTAACAACCACCACCAGTAGGGGCGTATTAAATGGAAAGGCGAATAAAAAACTAGATTCTGTTGTTAAAAACGTGGAGTATATATCTGATGACCAGAACACGGTTATGTTTGGACGTTTTTATGCTTTAAGAAACGATAACAGAAACGGCATCACGATCACTTTTTTAAAGAAATACAATAAAAGTTTAACAAAACCCAACCCATCAGCCATACTATTTGAGCCAGTGGATAAACTCGATCTATTTTCTATCGGCGAACGCAAATTTGCAATGGACTTTACCAGAAACAATTCCCAGAACGGTATTGCCCTGGAGTTAAGTGGGGGCGATTATGGATTACAAACATACGGTTACAGTAGCCTGGTTTATCACCCACTTCTTAATCCAGAATTGCAAAACCAGTCTAAATTTGAAATAATAAGCTTACAAAAGCTAAAATCAGGGAAATATCTACTTGAAGCTAAGTTTAATGCATCTGTATATCATGGAGATGGCACTAACATTAAAAAGATTGATAACGGTTATTTAAGGTTGAGAATAGATACAGATAATCCTTATTTTTAACTTGATAAAGCCCGCTCCTTAACCAGAACGGGCTTTTTTATACTGAAAATTAAGTATTCAAAAAACTTCCCCTATCACTTTTTGATAGTAACAAAGTTTCTGCATCAGGGTAAGCCTGTGTAAAAGTAAGCGGAATTTTATTTTTTCCCCTTTCGCTCCATTTAAACTCTACAGCCAGAAATTTCTCTTTTGTTTTTTCTATATAATCGATTTCCTGCTGTTGTGTGGTACGCCAGAAAAAACATTCGGCTTCTATCTGGTTCTGGTGCAAAAATTTCATCCGCTCTGCAATCATATAGTTTTCGAACAGTGCGCCAACATCATTCCTATTGGCCAGAGGACTAAAATTCCTTGTAATGGCATTAACAATGCCCGTATCATAGAAGTAAATTTTTTTATTCTTTTTGATCTCGTTACGTACATTGCCCGAAAAGGCAGGCAAACTAAAAACCACGAAAGATTTTTCGAGTAAACTGACATACTTATCAACCGTTTTCTGATCGGCCTTTACCAATTGTGCCAGCTCCGAAAAATTAACCTCGCTCCCCACCTGCAAAGCCAGGGCTTTTACAATTTTTTCGAACAGGAGCGGCTTTTTAACATCTTCCAAAGTGAAAAGATCTTTATAGAGGTAACTATCGGCAAGTAATTTTAAATGTTCTTCTGCATTTTGTGGATCGTTGATAATTTCGGGATAAGAACCATAAATTAAACGCTGTTCCAACGATCTTTCTTCCGTAATAAAATCGGTATCACTTACCAGTTCTGCATAAGAGAAAGGCAGAAGCATCATCTCGTATTTTCGGCCTGTTAAAGGCTCGTTTATCTTACCTGATAACTCAAAGGCCGACGAGCCGGTTGCAATTACCTGAACAGGCTTAAAACGGTCTACAATAATCTTGATCAGCAACCCCACATCATTAATGCGTTGGGCTTCATCAATAAAAAGCACTTCGTAACCGGCAAGCAATTGCGCTATTTGTGCAGCATTGGGTTTAGCCAAAGTTTCCCGAACATCGGCATCGTCTCCGTTTAGATATAAGGTTTTCTTATCAACTTTTGCCAATAACTGCTCCACAAAAGTGGTTTTACCGGTTTGCCTTGGCCCGAAGATAATAAAGGCTTTACCTTTAAAAAGCCTGGCAAAAGCATAATCCAACTGTTTCCGAACAATCATAATCAAAATTACTTATACAAAAGTATAACAATTTTGGATTACAATCCATAAAAAACATAATAATTTTGGATTATAATCCATAAATATTATGATAATTTTGGATTATGATATAATCGGGTAATAAAAAAACCTATTTCGATTAAGAAATAGGCTTTATATTTTTTTGACTGAGGACTAAAGACTTCCGACTTTAGACTAAAAATTATCCGTTCAATGCTGCTGCACCACTTACAATCTCGGTTAACTCAGTTGTAATTGCTGCCTGACGGGCCTGGTTGTAAGAAAGTTTTAAGGCTTTCAATAACTCACCGGCATTTTCAGTTGCCTTATCCATTGATGTCATACGTGCACCGTGCTCAGAAGCATGAGAATCCAACACTGCTTTGTATAACTGGATTTTAATTGATTTAGGGATCAGCTGTTCTACAATTTCCTCTTGAGAAGGCTCTAAAATATAATCAGCATTTGTTGTTTTCTTATCTGCTTTCAGATCAGCTGTTGTTTCTTCTGCTTTAGGCAAAGGCAATAACTGCTCGGTAGTAATAAACTGTACCGCTGCGTTTCTGAAACGGTTATAAACCACTTCTACTTTATCAAAGTCGCCTTTGACAAAACCTGCCATAATCGCATCCGTAATTTTGGTTACGTTTTCGAAAGTTAAGGCAGAAAACACCTCATTATTGTTACCAATAACATTGTATTTGCGTTTTTCGTAAAAATCCTGGGTTTTCTTACCGATAGAAATAATGCTTACATTACCGTTTTTCAACTGTTCGCTATATTTCTCAGCAATTAAATTATTGGCCGCTTTAATTACGTTCATGTTAAAAGCACCGGCCAAACCACGGTTTGATGATACAGTAACAATTAAAACCTTATTAGGCTCACGCTCCTGGATAAAAGGAGATGATGAACCCTCTAAACTTGCCGATAGATTACCTAAAATCTCTTTCAGTTTAGTTGCATAAGGACGTAAAGCGATAATTGCATTGGTAGCACGTTTCAACTTTGCCGCCGAAACCATTTTCATAGCTTTGGTAATCTGCTGTGTTGATTGTACCGACGCAATCCGGTTTCTTACTTCTTTTAAATTAGCCATTCTTTATTTAGATGTGAGATATGAGACGTTAAGTCCCAATCTCAAATCTCAAATCTCATGTCTCAAATCTTATTAATATTTACTTGAAATCTCTTTTGCTACCGTATCTAAAACACCGGTAATGGTATCGTCGAATTTACCAGCTTTTAATGCTGCCAAAGTTTCTGGATGACGTAATTCCAATTGGGTTAAGAATTCGGTTTCAAATTCTTTTACTTTATTGATTGGAACACTACGCATTAAGTTTTTAGTACCCGCGTAAACAATTGCAACTTGTTTCTCAACAGTAAATGGAGAGAATTGCGCTTGTTTTAACATTTCTACGTTACGTGCACCTTTATCTAATACCGATTTAGTTGCAGCATCTAAGTCAGAACCGAATTTAGAGAAAGCCTCCAACTCGCGGTATTGAGCCTGATCCAACTTTAAAGTACCTGCTACTTTTTTCATCGATTTGATCTGTGCGTTACCACCCACACGTGATACCGAGATACCTACGTTAATTGCCGGACGGATACCAGAGTTAAACAAGTTTGACTCCAAGAAGATCTGACCATCAGTAATCGAAATTACGTTGGTTGGGATATATGCAGAAACGTCGCCCGCTTGGGTTTCGATAATTGGAAGTGCAGTTAACGAACCACCACCTTTAACGATATGTTTAATCGACTCAGGTAAATCGTTCATGTTTTTAGCGATATCATCGTTAGCGTTGATTTTCGCAGCTCTTTCCAACAAACGACTGTGTAAGTAGAAAACGTCTCCAGGATAAGCTTCACGGCCCGGTGGACGACGAAGTAGTAGAGATACCTCACGGTAAGCTACAGCCTGTTTAGATAAATCATCATAAACAATTAAAGCCGGTTTACCTGTATCACGGAAAAACTCACCAATTGCAGCACCTGCAAACGGAGCATAAAACTGCATTGGAGCAGGATCTGCAGCCGAAGCAGCAACAACAACTGTATATGGTAAAGCGCCGTTTTCTTCCAATGTACGTACAATGTTGGCTACAGTAGAGTTTTTCTGACCGATAGCTACATAAATACAGAACACAGGCTGGCCTGCTTCATAAAATTCTTTTTGGTTGATAATGGTATCGATACAAACGGCAGTTTTACCAATCTGACGGTCGCCGATAACCAACTCACGTTGACCGCGACCGATTGGAATCATCGCATCGATTGCTTTAATACCAGTTTGTAAAGGCTCGTTTACCGGCTGACGGTAAATTACACCTGGTGCTTTACGCTCTAAAGGCATTTCGTAAGTTTCGCCTAAGATCGGACCTTTACCATCTAAAGGTTCACCTAAAGTATTAACTACGCGGCCAAGCATACCTTCACCAACTTTAATAGAGGCAATTTTTTTGGTACGTTTAATGGTATCACCTTCTTTGATCTCGTCTGAAGCACCCAAAAGTACCACACCAACGTTATCTTCTTCAAGGTTTAATACGATACCTTGTAGGCCGTTTGCAAATTCAACTAATTCTCCCGATTGAACTTTAGTTAAACCGTAAACACGGGCAATACCGTCGCCCACTTGCAACACGGTACCAACTTCTTCCAGTTCGGTTTCTGATTTGAAGCCCGCCAATTGCTGTCTGATAATTGCCGATACTTCGTCTGGTCTTACCTCTACCATAATTTTACTTTATATCTTTTTATAAATGTTTAGTGCTTAGCGCATGGCGCTTGGCATTTATTCGCCACCCGCTTATCGCAATACTCTTTGGGTTTGGCGCTTCGCTTTTGGCGTTCTATTGCCTTAAACTAGCGCTTCACTATATTTTTTTAGACATTTTGCGAATCAACGCTTAACGCCTCACGCAAAACGCTATTCGCTATTGCGCAAATTCTTTTCTAAGTTTACTTAAACCGCTGGCAATGCTTGCATCAAATTGCTTATCGCCAACTTTTAATATAAAACCACCAATTAGTTTTTCGTTAATTTTTTCGTTAACAATAACCTGGTTGGCGCCTAATTCTTTCTTTACAATCGCTATAATCTGCTCTTTTGCCTCAGGGCTTAAAGCATTAGCAGTAGTTACATCGGCAGTAACAATTCCTTTTATAAGGTTATATTGCTGCACAAACTGTTTTGCTGTAGCGAATAAAATCGCAGAACGACCTTTGCTTACTACGATCTTGAAAAACGAGATGGTTAGTTTGCTTACTTTATCAGCAAAAATTCCGTTTAAAATACCAGTTTTCTTATCTAAAGGTACAATCGGGTTTTTTAATATCGCTTCTAGCTCAGGGGTTTCATCAACCACTTTCTCAAACAAAACCATGTCATTATAAGACGCTTCAAGCGCGTTTTTTTCAACGGCTAAGTCTATTAATGATTTGGCGTATCTGCTTGCAACTTTAATTTCTGACATATTATTAGGTGTGAGATGTGAGATGTGAGATGGAAGATGTGAGAACGAATCTCCAATCTAATATCTAGTGTCTCAAATCTATTTTCTCAAAACTAGTTTAATTCAACGTCTTTTAACAGATTAGCCACTAAAGCCTCCTGTTTGGTTTTATCATCTAACTGGGTACGTAAAACACGTTCTGCAATTTCTAATGATAAAGAAGAAACCTGGCCTTTTACTTCAGCCAAAGCTGCTTTCTTTTGGTTTTCGATCTCGATCTTAGCTTTCTCGATCAATTTGGCACCTTCTACCTGAGCCTGTTTTTTAGCTTCGTTTAAGATGCTATCTTTTAAGGTTTTAGCTTCCTTTAAAATTTCATCACGCTCAGCACGGGCCTGTTGCATCAAATCCTGGTTCTGGCTGGTTAAACGTGCCATTTCCTGTTTTGCCAATTCAGCTTTGTTAAGGGCTTCATCAATAGAATTTTCGCGTTCTTTAATGGCACCTAAAACTGGTTTCCAAGCAAATTTTGCCAATAAAAACAATAACAATAAAAATGCTATTGATTGAAATACAACTAAACCAACTTCTGGGATTAATAATTCCATTTTTTATATTTTATAGTTTTCCTTGTTCTTTAATAACAACCATTCTGTAAAACAATCTTCTACAGAATGGTTGATTTTTGTTATTACATTAACGCAACAACTACTGCGAATAAAGCAACCGCCTCAACGAAGGCAGCAGCAATTAACATTGCAGTTTGAATTTTTGAGGCAGCTTCTGGTTGACGAGCGATACCGTCCATAGCAGAACCACCAATACGACCGATACCTAGACCAGCGCCAATCGCAGCTAATCCTGCACCTACTGCAGCAATACTTCCTGTAATCATGATTTTTATATATTAATTGTTAAAAATTAAGCTTATTAGTGATGATCTTCTACTGCCATACCGATAAACAGCGCAGATAGAATAGTGAAGATAAATGCCTGGATAAAAGCAACCATCAATTCAATTCCGCCAATAAATATGGCAAAAGGAACAGATGCAGCAGATACCCATAAACTATCAAAAACAAATATCAAACAAATTAACGAGAGCACTAAGATGTGACCCGCAGTGATGTTTGCAAACAAACGGATCATTAATGCGATAGGCTTGGTAAAAATACCGATCAGCTCTAAAGGCATTAAGAAAATCTTCATCGGAACAGGAACACCCGGCATCCAGAAAATGTGTTTCCAGTAGTGTTTGTTACCATTAAATATGGTAATAAGAAAAGTAGTTAGTGCCAAAACCATTGTTACGGCGATATTACCGGTTAAATTGGCTCCTCCAGGTAAAAACGGCACTAAGCCCAACATGTTATTAAACCAGATAAAAAAGAAAACGGTTAACAGATAAGGCATGAAACGCTCATATTTATGACCTAAGTTAGGTTTAGCAATATCATCACGTACGAAAAGAATAACAGGCTCCAACCATGACTGTAAACCTTTTGGAGATTTACCTGCACGTTTTTTATATCCGTTAGCAACACTGATAAATACTACCAATAATAAAACTACCGACAACAATAAAGTACAGGTGTTTTTTGTTAATGAAAAATCAAGCGGACGTTTGTTTTCTGCATGATGCGCTTCATTTAAAGCTACATACTGGCCATGTTCGTTTGCTGCTTCAGATGCGAAATAGATTTTTTCGTGCATCTTAACAAAACGCTGACCATCTTTTTCAACTACAACTTTAGCATCATCATCACCTTTAAAGTCGTCGCTATTAAAAGTTACAACTTTACCTTCAGCATATAAAACAACCGGCAAGCCAATAAATTTTTCACCAATTACATGCCAGCTGTGAGAATCTGCAATGTGGTGCAGGGCAAATTTACCTATCTCAAATTTTTTCTTTTCTGCTGTTTCGCCATGAGATTTCTCAGCAGAATGTAAAGTATCAACCTGTGCATTTACACGAGGTGAACCTAACAAAAACGCTGAAAAAAGCGCAAAAACAACAATTAACCTATTAAACTTAAACTGAAAAACTTGGTTACAATCCATTTACTCGCAGATTTTTACTATTTATTTTGGTGGCGCAAGTTACGTAACAAACCGTATATTTCAAAGAAGGTAAACAATAAATATAAAGAAAAAAAATTCAGCACAAAAACGATGTCCTTTCCTTTATGGTTTAGGCTGTAAACCAGCACAAAAGCCATCGAAAAAAGCATTTTTACCGCTATTGAACCCATAATTGCCATAATACCTGCTTCCGGGTTACGTTTTATCCCGATAAAGGCAACAATATAGGCGATTAAGGTTAGCCCTCCCAAAAAACTAAATACAAGCCAAAATTTATCGGCCAATAGTTTTATATCAGGAAAAAGATGCGGAAGAAGAATGGCTATACCCGCAAGAACTGCCGTATAGATAACATAATTGATAACAAAACGCTGAATACCCAAAATCTTTAAAATTATTTAAGGTACAAAGCTAATCGAAAGCGAATTAAAATACAGATTTACTTTAAAATAGTAAGGTGGCCAAATACTAATTCCGCTTATTTACCGAACGTACCACCTGAAATAAAGAGAGAACAACGCCCAATAAACCAAATACTGCAGTAAAAATCTGTTTTGTACCATTACGGTACTGGTCGATTTTATAACCGATAAATGCAAAAACTGCTATTGTGGCCAGCATTTGAAAACCTAGTCCGGTATAAACGGCAAAATTGCTCAAACCCTTCTTTTGCTTATCTTCTTCTTTTGGATTTTCCATTTTTTATGCAATAATTAAATTAACTTTGGATAATTAAAATTTGTTGCCGGATAAAATATTTTTCTATATATATTGTTTATTGTATATCAACTTAAGAGATTTATCATAATTGAAAAAAAACGCTAGCAAACACTTAAGTCGCTTCGCCATCTTTTTTAGTGCCCTCCTCATTTATGGCTGCGTCGCAAATAAAGATACCACTGTAGACCGCAGGTTCCAGAACCTAACGGCACGCTATAATTATATCTATAACTCCAATGTTCTGCTTACTGAATACAACGAAAGCCAGTTGCAAAGTTATGCAGATAATTATGAAAAAATACTACCTGTTTACCTTGATCCCGAGCCACAGGTAAACCTGGTGCTTACCCCCGGCGTTGCCAATAAACAGCTTGATGATGTAATTACCAAAGGACAAACCATCATCAATGAAAAAAGTTTCAGCAACTATATCGATGATGCCTACATGCTTTTGGGCAGGGCAAACTACCTGAAAGGCAATTATTTTATTGCTTCGGAATATTTCGATTATACTGCAAAAACCTACAACAATGATCTGAAAACATTCATCATGGCGATGAACTGGAAAGCCCGGAGCCAGATGCAGCTGAACAATATGGTACTGGCCGATAAAATACTCGATACCATGCTGCGCGCTTCGGATGAATTAAAAAAGGATCTGGCCGAACCCCTTGCAACAGCAGCGCAGATGCGTATTTACCAGAAACGCAATAAAGAAGCCATTTTATTTTTAGAATCGGCCATTGCCCTACCTGCAGAAAAGCAACTGCGTATCCGTTGGAGGTTTATCCTGGCGCAGTTACAGGAAAAAGAAAAAAATATCCAGGATGCCTACGCTAATTTCACCAGAGTTGAAAAAAGCAATGCACCTTTCGAAATGTATTTCCATGCCAATTTAAACAGGATTAAGCTCAAAGCATTATTAAGTGGCGTAAAACTGAATAAGGAAGATCAATTGCTTGCTTTATTAAAAGACGATAAAAACATTGATTATACCGATCAGATCTATTACCAGGTTGGAGAACTTTTTTCGGCAGAGGGAAATTTTGTAAAAGCGGAAGAGAATTACAAAAAATCGGTTGCAAAAAGTACGCGCAACCAAACCCAGAAAGCATTATCTTATTTAAGGATTGCCGATTTAAACTTTAAAGAGTTTAACAATTATATTAAAGCAAAACTGTACTACGATAGTACGGTAATGATTTTGCCCAAAAACTTTCCGGATTACGACAATATAGTTAAAAAGGCCGATAACCTTCAATATTTGACCGACCGTTATACCATTATTACCAAAGAAGATACTGCGCAGGCAATTGCCAAACTTCCGGCCGGTGAGCGCGAAGCGAAGGTAAAGGCTTATTTAACCCCAAAGGTTGAAGTGGCAAATACAGGTGGTGTAATCAACAATCAATTTTTAAATGACCCCGATTTTCCGAACAGGAGTTTAAATCCATCAAAAAATACGGCAGGAAATACCTTTTATTTTAACAACAATGCAGCAATAAGCAGTGGTTTCGGCGACTTTAAAAAACGCTGGGGCAACCGTCAGTTAGAAGATAACTGGCGCCAGAGTGTACGCTCATCGGCACAGGAAACCAGCCAGATTTTGGCAGGAGGAAATGTAGCTACCGGAATTACGCCTGCTAATGGTGAAACAAATCAAGCTGCTGCCGACCAGACTTCGCTCGAAAAACAGTTTTTAGATGCTTTGCCTGTTACCCCAACGCTATTGGCAACTTCCGACCAAAAAATTATTGATGCCTATTTCGAAATTGCCAGCTTTTATCAACAGGAGCTTAATGATAAAGCCGAAGCAAATAAAATATACCTCGAGCTGATTAAAAGATATCCTGACAACAACCACCTTGTTGCCATTTATTACAGTTTATACCTGAACTATAAAGGTGTTGATGAAGTAAAATCAGATCAATACAAACAATTGGTGCTTACCAAATTCCCGGAATCTAATTTTGCAAAGAATATTTTAGACCCATCGTATTCAGCCAAACAAACACAGATGGAAAACCTTGCCATCAACAATTACAATGCGGCTTTTGATGCTTACGCGAAAAAAGATTATCCGAATGTGGTAAAACAGGCCGATGACAACATTATGGCTTTCCCAGAGAATGATCTTGCACCGCAGTATGCTTATTTAAAAGCCATTGCTGTTGGCCGTACTGCTAAAGTTGATGCTTTACTTACCGAGTTTAACCTGATTACCACACGTTATCCAAACGATAAAATTATTACACCGTTAGTGCGCGATCACTTAAAATACATTGAGGCCAATCTCGATGAATTTAAACAACGGCCTGTTGCACTGATCGATTTTGATGCAAGCGAACCGCGTTTTGTGGCCCAGGCTACTCCGGTTGCCGTTCCAACAAAACCTTTGGTAGTCGAAAATCCTGTAGTAAAAACAAACGAACCTGCGCCAATAGCAAAACCTGTTGAGGTTAAACCAGCCGACCCAACCAAACCGGCCAGTATTTTCAGTGCGGCAAAATCAGAAGAATATTATTATGTAATCGACGTAGCCGACGCCACATTGACCTTAAGTTCATCGCGTTTTGGTATTGGTCAGTTTAACCGCGGGAACTACCCGGATAATGATTTGGAACATAAATTGGTAGAGTTGGATAACGACCAGTTGATTTACATTACAAGTTTTATCGATCTTGAAGATGCCAAACTTTACGAATCGAGCATTACAGGCCAGTTAAAGAACATTATGAAAGTTCCGGCCAACCTGTATAAAGGTTTTATCATCAGTAAAGAAAACTTTGCGAAACTGACAGATCGATCACGGATTAACGAATATCTGGAGTTTTTAAAAGACAATTATAAGTAAAAGACCAAAGCTTAAAACTTAGATGCTCTCAGGTGACTTAGGTGGTTAAAAAAGGCAGAAGGCTGGAAGGTTGAGGGTTTTAACAAGCCAAAAGTAAAACTCAAACGCTTTCTGTTGAAAAAAACCAAAGCTGAAAGACTAAAGCCTAAAATTTAAATGCGCTCAGGTGACTTAGGTGGTTAAAAAGGCAGAAGGCTGGAAGGTTAAGGGTTTAAGGGAAGAGCTAAAAGTTTAAGATTCAAAATAACCGCTAGACCTTTATCCAGCTTTATGGCTTAAAATTTAATTCCATAAAAAATTAATAAATTTGCATCCAAAATCACCTATCCCGGTGATTTTGGAAAATAACAACACAAAATGAATAAATCCCTTTCTGCACAGGATACAAAAAGATACAGTTTACTCATCTGGAAATTATTGATCGGGGGAATTGCCCTTTTCGCTATTTTTATCTCGATGATCGGTTTGGGCCTGTTTGGTGCCCTACCCTCTTTCAGGGATATCGAGCACCCAAAAAGCAACCAGGCTTCGGAGATTATTGCCGAAGATGGCCGTCCGTTAGGGACTTATTTTGTTCAGAACAGATCAAACGTTACCTATAAGGATATCTCAGAAAATGTAATCAACGGATTGATCGCTACAGAGGATACCCGTTTTAAAGAACACTCTGGAATCGATTTTAAGCGTACTTTTTCAATTATAGGTTATAATTTAATCGGTAAAAAACAAGGTGCAAGTACCATTACTCAACAATTGGCCAAAAACCTTTTTCCGAGGGAATCGAACCTTAATTTTTTCTCTTTGGTACTCACCAAGTTTAAAGAATGGATTGTTGCGGTTAAACTTGAGCGCAATTACACCAAGGAAGAAATTATTACGATGTATCTTAATACAGTCGATTTTGGAAACCAGGCTTATGGCATTAAATCGGCTGCGAGGGTTTATTTCAATACCACGCCCGATAAACTTACCTTAACACAGGCAGCAACTTTAGTAGGCATGCAAAAAGGGATTACCATGTATTCGCCTACCCGTCATCCTGAACGTTCGAGAAACCGCAGGAATACCGTAATGGCTATGATGGTAAAATCCGATCTGTTAACACAACAGGAATTTGACGAGCAAAAAGAAAAACCCTTAAACCTGCATTTCAACGCGGCAACCGTTAACGATGGTATTGCACCTTACTTCCGTTCGGTACTAAAAAATGATATCAAAACCATTTTTCAGGAACAATCCATCACCAAACCTGATGGAACACCTTACGATTTAGATCGCGATGGCTTAAAAATTTATACCACATTGAATTACGATATGCAGGTATATGCCGAAGAAGCACAAAAAGAATACATGAAAGTGTTACAGGCACAATTTATTGCCAGCTGGAAAGGCAGAAACCCATTTAAAGATAAAACTTTACAGATTGAACAGGGGATTAAAAGATCCGACCGTTATAAATCGTTAAAACTGGAAGGTAAATCGGATGAGGAAATTACCAGCGATTTTAACACCAAAACCGAAATGACCATTTTTACATGGAAAGGTAACGTAGATACGGTAATGAAACCAATTGACTCGGTACGTTATTACAAAATGCTGTTGCGTAATGCCATGATGACGATGGACCCAACCAACGGACATGTGAAAGCATGGGTTGGTGGAATCAATTACGAACATTTTAAATACGATCAGGTTAAAATGGGAACACGGCAGGTAGGTTCAACAGCGAAGCCATTTACCTATGCTGTAGCCATCGAAAATGGTTATTCGCCCTGCTATACCGTACCGAATGTTCCGGTAACCATTGAGGGTTATGGCGATCCTTGGACACCAAGAAACTCTGGGAAGCCTTTAGAAGGCAATATTACCCTGCAAAAGGCATTGGCTTATTCGCAAAACTTTGTTACCGCTTATTTAATGAAACAGGTTGGTCCGGTAGCGGTATCTACCCTCGCTACCAAGATGGGCATCCCAAATGTTCCGGCATTTCCTTCTATCTGTTTAGGTACATTCGATTCGTCGGTTTTTAACATGGTGGGTGCTTATGGCGCTTTTGCCAATAAAGGAACTTATACCAAGCCGATTTACCTGTTAAGGATTGAAGATAAAAACGGTGTGGTATTATTCTCCCAAAAGGAAATACCAAAACCGATTATGAGCGAAGAAGTAGCTTATGTAATGACCAGGATGCTTAAAGGTGTGGTAACCAATGGAACCGGATCGAGGCTGAACTATAAATATAAAGTTAATGCACCGATTGGAGCAAAAACGGGTACTACCCAAAATAACTCGGATGGTTGGTTTATGGCCATTACCCCTCAATTGGTAACCGGCATATGGACGGGCTGCGAAGACAGGGCATTCCACTTTATCAGTACCAGCCAAGGTGAAGGTGCCAATACGGCCCTCCCTATTTTTGCAGGGTTTATAAAAAGGGTATATGCCAATCCGGCTTTAAAAATCAGTCATGCTGATTTCGAGGCACCAAAATCAGGCGTTTCCATCACTTTCGACTGTAACCAATACCAGCAACAGGAAGAAGGTACCAGCGAACTGGATGAGAAGTTGGGATTTTAAGGAAATACCCAACCAAAATTTCATCAGAGGAATATTAGATAAATGTTAAATTTGTAATAAGTTCATTAATATATACACAGGGATTAGCCTGTAAATTTTAAAGACCTCGAGTCATCACCCTGAATTCATTTCAGGGTCTATCTAGCAGG
>NZ_DJDT01000194.1 GCF_002432345.1 Pedobacter sp. UBA5917 | reverse complement strand
TCATTTCGAGCGGAGTGCAACGAAGTCGAGAAATCTATCTCAAGATAGATCTCTCCACTGCGCGATGCTTCGGTCGAAATGACGGTTTGCATTTAAAGTCTGTCAATGGAACAGCGTATAATAATACCTTAAGCGTTTAACCCACCATCAATCGTTAAAAACGAGCCGGTAATGTATCTGGCTTCATCGCTTGCGATAAAATTCACAAAAGAAGCAATATCCTCAACCGTACCATATTCTGGCAACGCCATACGTGTTCTTAAAAAATCGGCCAAAGGTGCATCTGCCGGGTTCATATCCGTATTCGTTGGCCCAGGCTGCACAAGGTTTACTGTAATTTTACGGCCGCCTAAATCGCGGGCAAGGCCACGCGTAAAACCCTGTAATGCCGATTTACTCATGGTATACAACGTAGTTTCAGGTCCAACTGCATTATCGCCCATGTTACTGCCAATAGTAATAATTCTACCACCTTCAGGCATGCCTTTTACCGCAGCCAAAGCCGCTACAAAAACCGCCTGCACGTTAACCGCCATAATATCATTGTAATCTTCAAGCGTATGCTCTTCAAAAGCTTTACCAATGTAAATGCCTGCATTGTTAACAAGGATATCCACACGGCCAAAATCGGCAATGGTTTTAGCTACTGCTGCAGTTACTTCGGCAGGTACTGCACTGCTGGCTTTTATCGCCAAAGCCTCACCTCCTATTGCTTTAACATCAGCAACAACTGCCTCAGCCTTTTCGGGCGAATTGGCATAGGTAAATACAACTTTTGCACCTTCGACAGCTAATCTTTTTACTATTGCGGCGCCTATACCCCTGCTTCCACCGGTAACAAGGGCTATTTTATCTGTTAATTTTTTCATCTGATTTCTAAATTTTATGCTAAATTAAAACAGATACTTTATATTTGAGAGTAAGCAACAAATTGTTAGGTACTAACAAAAAAGTTAGAAATGAGAAAAGAGACTTCAACCAATGCATTGAACGAAAAAATGATGATCGATACCTGCGGCATGTCGGCATCTTTAGCTGTAATTGGCGGCCGCTGGAAACCCTCGATATTGTGCCGCCTTTCTTATGGCACCATGCGTTATGGCGAATTAAAAAAAGATATTGTGGGCATATCCGAACGGATGCTGGTAGCGCAGTTACGCGAACTGGAAAAAGACCAGATCATTAGCCGTGTGGTTTTCCCCGAGGTGCCGCCACGGGTTGAATATAACTTAACCGATCTGGGCCGTACGATGAAAAATATGCTCACCGCCATGTCTGATTGGGGAAATATGTACCGTACACACATCCATCAAACAGAGGGTTTGGTTGTTGAGGAGCCGGTAAATTCACTATAAATTATTTTTGTTTTGAAAAGCAGGGCCAGGTAATTGGTTTAATCGGTTAATTGTTCTACAAGCTAATTGTTTAATTGCAGGATTGTTAAATTGTTAACTGCAAACTGCCAATTGCAGCCATAAATAGCACCACATCCACTGCTATCTAAACCCGATTGTAGTGGTAGCTGCCGGCTTAACGCCGGCACTACAAACGGAAAGCGGGACTACAGCAACCTAAGAGCTTCTGTTTTTGCTTTCCAAAAAATCAGCATTATGAACCTTCAAACAGAGACACCAAACATTAACACCGTTTTTGGCTACAACATCAACTGATTCGGCTAAATCCTTTTTCGCCCCACGTCCGATATTTGTTTCATTCAAAAATTAAATCATTTGTTTTAAATAAATAATCAATCATGCGTGTATTTGTAACAGGAGCCACAGGTTTTGTAGGTTCAGCAGTAGTTAAAGAATTAATAAATAATGGTCATCAGGTTTTGGGTTTAGCCCGCTCAGATGCATCGGCCAATGCATTAATTACAGCAGGTGCCGGGGTACATCGCGGCGACCTCACCGATTTAAATAGCCTTCGCAGTGGTGCATCCGCTACCGATGGCGTAATCCACACGGGTTTTATCCACGATTTTACCCGTTATAAGGAAATGTGTGAAGTAGATAAAATTGCCATCGAAGCAATTGGTGCCGAGCTTACCGGTTCTAACCGTCCGTTTATTGTAACCTCAGGCACTGCATTGGTAAGCCCGGGCACCCTGGCTACCGAAAATATTATCCCGGCACCTGGTGCTTCCGTACATCCGCGTGTATCGGAGCAAACAGCCGATGCCCTTGCCGAACTTGGCGTAAATACCGCTGTGGTACGTTTATCGCCGTCAGTACACGGAGCAGGCGATTATGGCTTTGTGCCCATGCTCATTAAACTTGCCCGCGAAAAAGGTGTATCGGCTTACATTGGCGAAGGACTTAACCGTTGGTCTGCCGTACACAGATTGGACACTGCCGTACTTTATCGTTTAGCACTAGAAAATGCTACACCACACGCCAGATTCCATGGTGTGGCCGAAGAGGGCATTACGGTAAAAGCCATCGCCGAAATTATTGGCAAACAACTTAACATCCCTGTGGTATCAGTATCTAATGAAGAAGCAGCTGCACATTTTGGTTGGTTAGCTGGTTTCGCTGGTTTAGACTGCCCGGCTTCGAGTAAAATTACACAGGAAAGTTTAAGCTGGAAACCAACACGCATTGAGTTGTTGGCTGATATGGAACAGGGAGATTATTTTGGCTAGGATGTAATCAATCACGCAATCGTCATTTCGAGCGGAGTGCAACGAAGTCGAGAACCATGAAATGCTCAGCGAAGCTAAATCTATCGAGATAGATCTCTCCCTGCCCGTAGCAGGCGGGCATTCCACTATGTTCCAGTCGAGATGACGATTTTTCTTTTGGCTAAGCCTATTGTGATTGAGTTGAAGGGCAAGTTTGCATTTAAGAATGAAGGAAAATTTTTACATCCTTGCAACCATGATGTAAATAATTTCATCTATATGGAATATTGCTTCTCACAACATGAATACATCAACCAAAACTCCTCTTAAAGATTTCGAAATCAACCCTAAAATTAAACTGTCGGCACTTTGGGCTGCAATAACACTTTGTTATCTATACGGCGATTATTTCGAGCTTTACGTGCCACACAAGGCTGAAGGGCTGATTAATGGTGATAATTTACTGAACAGTCCGATGAAATTATTTGCCGCCGCCTTATTATTGGCTATTCCGGCATTGATGGTTTTTATCTCCATTATCTTAAAACCACGGCTTAATAGATTTTTAAATATCTTTTTTGGGGTTATTTACAGTGCAATCATGATTTTGATTGCTTTTACTTCCTTAACCGAATGGCGTGCTTTTTATGTTTTTCTGGCTATTATAGAAAGTATCATCACCATTCTTATTGTTTGTTACGCCTGGACCTGGCCAAGAGAAGAACATACCAATTTCTAAATAATAAGGATGGATGAAAGATTATGGAAGATGTAAAATGGATGATGGAATAAGTCCGAGAGTCGGAGGTCCGAAGATAATATTTCAGAGAAATAAGCGCTGGGCTTTGCGTCCTCTGTGTCCTTTCTCTGTATACTAGGTGCTAAAAATGCATTACCTTTTCACTACCGCTGCGGTAACCATCAGCTGACCAACATGGCGCATAGTGTGTTCTGCCGCGTGGAAAAGCAGACCAATTACCGTTGAAGGAAGTTTGGCGCGGCCAACGCCCCTAAAATCGGGTAATGTGCTTATATCTGTATGTTTTAGCTGCTCCATAGCAAGATCAACCTGATGATTGAAACGGTTAACCAGATCGGCTACAGTATATCCTTGGGCACTATCTTTACCTTCTTCTGCCAGTTGTTCAAACTGAAATTCCGATAATCCTTCGGCCCTGGCATAGGTAAATACCCGATCCAATACACCACTTAAATGCTGGAGATGAAAACCTGTGGAAGCCATACCTGCCGGGCGTTCCCAAAGCAGTGCCGCCGGAAATCCGTGCATATATTCCTCAATTTCTTCGCGCGCCTGCAGAAGTGCATGTGCTACAGGCTGCAGTAAAGAATCGATATCTGGCAACGGTCCCCTTTGCCATACTTCTAGTTTTTGCGACATATTGAAATTGGGTTGATAATCAAATATAATGGAATAAGTCCGAAAGTCCGATGATAATTTCCGAGATCATCTGTATGAGATAAATCGTCATTGCGAGGAGGCTTTTTCAGCCGAGGAAGCAATCTTACAACGATCGCGACCTCGCGTGCGCTTTAAGATTGCTTCGTACCTCGCAATGACGACTTTTAGAAATTAGGTTATTGGCAACAGATTCGAAAACCAATTTTGTGTCCCTTGTTATCCTTAGCGTAGTCGAAAGATTCTATTCCCTCGATGCTTAAACAATAGAAAACAAGTGCGATTCTGCGGTGATCAGCGAAATCAGCGGGAACCAAAACGCAAAAGGGTTTTCGCGCTGATTTAAAAAGATTGGCGCAGAGCGATAATAACTAACGTAACCAACTTTTAAGTTAAAAATGTACTACAACGAAACCGTAACGCCTAAATTCCAACCTAGCCAGCCCTGTGCACCGTTGCTAAAATTGCGATGCTGCTTTGGTGCCAGTTCTTTTTTGTACCTATCGCCAGAAGGCGTATCATCAAGCCCTTTTAAATAATAATTGTAAGCTGGCCCGGCAAAAAAGGCAAGTCGGGGTAAAACATTTACCTGAAAGTGACTTTGCACCCTGTAAAGTACATTTGCCTCTTCAAAATTACCCAGATATATTGTTTGGATGGTTCCTTCCAACGCAATGGCGAAACGTTTGTTGAGTATAAAATCGTGTCCAAAGCCTATACCATAAGTAAGTACCCGGGCAGTATCCGAAAAGTTGTTGCCCGCAATCAGCAATGTATACAAGTTGGCGTTTCCTGTTTTAAAAGAGATGTTGGTATTGGCTACTTCGTTGGTGTAAACACTTATTTTACGGTAACCATTATTAGAAAGGTTGATTAACCCGATACTTACCCCAGAAGATGAATCGGCCAGGTTAACCAAACCCAACTGAAAACCATTCATCTTTTTGGCATAATTAACCAGGCCCGAAAGCTGCATACCTCTTAAACTGCCTGAACTGTTATTAAGCACCCCCGCCAGCTGAAACCCCGAAATATCTTTACTAAAATTAATCAAACCTGCTACCTGCCCACCCTTTACTGCTTTTCCGGCAATACTCCCAACTCCTCCAATTTGTATCCCTCTTACTTTTGCTTGTACCCTGTTTAACAAGCCGGCTACCTGCAGTCCATCCATATTCAGGTTTACATCATTATAGGCACCTGAGAGCTGTACGCCCATTACCGAGCCGCCCACCACATTAAAAAGGCCCGCCATCTGTAGCTTTCTGATGTCACCTTTGGTCAAATTAAATGCGCCTGCAATTTCGACACCATTTGTACCTGCGGTATAGCCCCCGAGAACATTTAATGAAGCTTTATTGATCACACTCGAACTCATGCTGCCATGTGAACTTAAACCAGGGGTAAACGAAGCCTGAAAAGGTGCCTGTGCAAAAAAATCGGGAATATTAAGATTTTGTATCCGCTGTTTTGATGAAACCAGGAACCGCCAAAAGCCCTTTCCACCAAACGTGTTTGAAAAGAATGCACCGCGTTCTTTATCGGGATCTTCATATTTTCCGGGTTTGATGTTTACATCTGCCAAAAAAACCAATGAAGTATCGCGGTAACTTTCTTTACTTGCCGTTAAAATTACGCTGCTGTGTTCGCCCCTAAAACGCAATGTAAAATATCCATTGTTGTCGGTAAGTGCCGCCTGTAGCAGTTTTTTTTCATAAACGCTCGCCTGTTTAACCTTATTGCCCGTCCGGGTATCGATTACATAGCCACTTATCGCATATTCGTTATCACCGTTGGCAATATGCTCTGCATCGATGGTTAAATGGTTTACGGCATAACGCAGGATGATGTATCCGCCATTCTCCTTGTAATCTACCTTGCCATCAAAAATCTGGTCCAAAACCTCACGTACCGGGACATTTTTCACATTCAAACTCACCAGACTATCCTGTCTGAATAAAACTCCGTTGTAAGAAAAATAGAATTGCCCCGCTTTACCGATCATCTGCAAAACATTGCTTACACGTTCCTGCTTAATATTTAAGGTTACCCCTTTTGATAAATTTCGGCGATAATCTACCTGTGTAACCTGTGCCAAGCAGAAACCTGAAATAAAGAGCAATAAAATAATCAGTTTTGTTCTCATTGATCTTAATAAGACAGCAAAATATTGTTGCCGTTACGCGATAGTTTTAAATTTAAGGTATCGCAGATCACTTTAAGGTTTTCGTTAATAGAATCCCATTTTAACGTAGTGGTAATGATGAGCGCTTTAACTTTTTCATCTAAAACGATATTAGAACCGTAAGCTGCGTTTAAAGCTTTAATCAGTTTTGATAACGGAATATTATTAGCCTGGAACAAATTGGTGCGATAATAATTATAAAGCTGATCGGTACTTTGCTCCTTTACCAGTTGATGGGTATTACCGTTGATGATGATTTTCTCGCCTTTATAAAGTTTAATTTCCTCCACACCTAACCGCACTCTCACAATCCCGGTTTCTACATTTACCTCGGTATCATTTTTTTGATGCCTGATGTTGAATGAGGTACCCACAACTTCTACACTTACCTTATCGATATCAATTACAAAGGGATGAGTTTTATCTTTGGCTACTTCAAAAAAGACATCACCATCCTGCATCTTTAGTTTACGGTTGTTTTTAAAATTACCGGCATAGCTTATTTTGCTGTGTTTATTCAGGGTAAGTGCCGATCCATCCGGTAAATTTTCGGTACGTACCTGGTTACTGGCACTCAGTTCTGTGTAATTTCCGCTTGCATACAAATTGTACAATAGCCAACCGCCCACAGCAATAAACAATACAGCAGCTATTCTAAACCAAACGTTACGGGTATTTAAGCTTTTTATCTTTGTATTTTGTGTCTCTAAATTTCCTCTTCTTGCTTTAAAACTTTCCCATGCCTGTTCCTCATCCCTTTTGTTTTCACTTTTTAGGGTATTGCTCAGCTGCCAGATGGTTTCGAGCTGCGTAAAATGCTTTTTGTTGGCCTCATTAACATTTAGCCAGTTTTCTACTTTTTGGTTTTCTTCTTCAGAACTTTCTTTTAGAAGAAATTTGATCAATAATTCATCATTCATGCGCTTTCTTCTTCTAATTAAAAAAATCTTTATAGTACCATAGCCCCACCAAAACAAACACAAGGAAATCAGCCAGTTTTAACCGCAATATTTTTAAAGCTTTACCCATTTGGTTCTCTACTGTTTTAATGGATAAACCTAAATGATCGGCAATTTCACGGTATTTCAGTTCTTCAAACCTGCTCATCTGGAAAATGGTTCGGCATTGCTCGGGCAATTGGTTCAAGGCAGCTCTTAAGTGCTGTTGCAGCTCTGTAAGTTCTACTTTTGCCGCTGCAGGTTCGTGTTCAGTATTCATGCTGTGTAAGGTAAATTCCTGGTATTTGCTTTTGGTTTTTTCCTGCTTTAGGTAATTGATGCTATCGTTATAAACACATCGGTAGAGGTAGGCTTTTATCGATTGTATCTGCAGGCTTTCGCGTTTCTCCCAAAACTTTAAAAACATGCCCTGTACAATTTCTTCAGCTATATCTTCATCTTTTAAAATTACCTGTGCATAAGCATGCAGCGCATTATAATGCGTTTTGAACAACTGTTCAAACGACGTATCATCATCGTACCGATGCCTGTTTCCGGAAACTACTGCTGTTAATTCCACTGATTTAATTGTTTCAAATATAAGGATTGAAGGGGGAATGAAAGATTGATTGAATGACCGAATGAGAGATTGGTTGAATGAATGAATTAGTGAATGTTGTATATCCCATTCAATCATTCATTCATTGACTCACTCATTCATTCATTAACCCAATCATTCAACATTTCGCTAAAAACTAATTGCCAAACCACCGGTGTAACCAAAGAACATGCCGTGCAGCGTATTATCCCTCCTATCCCAGGTTTTTACGTAGTGTTTCTGTAAGGTTTTGCCTTCTTCGGTGTTGGTAGATATAAAGTTGAACGATGGGCCTGCGAATATTTCCAGATGTGGACCAATCCTCAGCGCTGGCATCAATTGGAAAGTTGATTTAAAATAGTTGCCATGTTTAAAATTTTGCAGCGAACCTGCAGTAAGCTCTGCGTTTAACCTAAAATGTTCCGACTGGAAAAAATGTGCTCCCAAACCTGCTTCGAATGCATAAACATCATCCTTGTTTTTAAAATTGTATCCTGCACCGATGATACCGTACAAAACCTTCCCTCCCGAACGGAATGTGGCCATGGTGGTTAAATTCTGGTTGGTGGTTAAGGAAATGCTCTTTTCGCCATTTTTAACAATATTGATGATCCCGATCGGAAAATCGCTGCTATCGGCCACGTTGATAAAACCGGCAAGCTGCACACCTTTTACTTTTTTAGCAATGTTGATGAAACCTGCTATCTGCGATCCCTTTACATCCTCGGCTTTATTCATAAAACCACCGATCTGCAAGGCTGATACATTTTTACCGCTCCAGTTTAAAAAACCGGAGATCTGCGCACCACTGTTTTCGGTAGATATATTGGCAAAACCTGCAATAGCTGCCCCGTTACCACCTCCGTAAGTATTCAGAAAGCCGGCAAACTGTAAACCCTGTGCCTTGCCGCCGATGTGATTAGAAAAACCGGCTAACTGCGTTCCGCTTGCATTTTTGCGTATGATATTGGAAAGCCCGGCAAATGAAAGTCCTTTTTCTGCAGCCGAAACACCCGCCAAAGCACTAAAGGAAAATACATTGGTATCGAGCGCGGCATGCGTACCATTTGTACTCAACGGATATACCAGACCAATATTTACCTTGCCTTTTCTGCCTTCCTGTGCAAAACCATTTAATCCGGCACCCAGCAACATCACCAAGCCTAAAGCTATAACCAGAGATGCTTTTTTAAGATTAATATTGGCATTGAAACTGTTTTTAATTTTTGTTAAAGTTGTGTCCATTTCTGTCTAATTTTAAAATGAGACAACGAAACAGATACTTACCCCTATTCGGTAGAAAAATATTTTTCGTCCTTTTTCTTTAACCAGTTTTTTTGCACAAACAGGTAATATACTTATATTTTTAAACGGTTGAACAGCTCGTCGCGATGATTGGAACCAATGGGTATTTCTTCCGTCTCAATCTCAATAACATTACCTTTAATGGCGGTGATTTTCTTTAGGTTAACTAAAAAAGAACGGTGTATCCGAACAAATTGCTGAGAAGGCAGCATTACTGCTATTGCACCCAAATGCATACTCGCCAACAAACGTTTACCTTTAAAATAGATCGAACAAAAGTCTTTTTCAGCTTTTATATAGTCGATTTCTGAAAAATTTAAACGAAGCAGTTTATAATCCTGCCGGATAAAGATATAATCGGGTTCCTGTACATTTTGTATTTCCACTATCTTTTTTGCGGAGACTTTTTCCAGCACCTTTTCAATAGCCTGATAAAATCTTTCGAAGGTGATGGGTTTAAGTAAATAATCGATAGCATTTAGGGTAAATCCTTCTACAGCGAAATCCGAATAGGCAGTAGTAAAAATAATTATGGGTGCTTTACTGAGCGATTTCAAAAACTCTATCCCGGTAATTACGGGCATCTGGATATCTAAGAATATCAGGTCAATCGGATGTTCGTAAATGGCTTCGTAAGCCTCGGTGGCACTCATGCAACTTTTAATCAAAGTAAGCTGTGGAATTTTATCAATGTAATTCTGCAGGATATCGCGGGCTATGGGCTCATCGTCTACAATCAGGCAATTCAAATTCATAACAGGTTAATGGTTAAATGTACAACATACAATTCATCTTCCCTTCCCGCCCTGTACTGATAACGGCCAGGATAATACAGTGATAAGCGTTTATTAAAGTTGGCCAGACCTATACCCCCATTGGTATTTCCCTCACGGTTAAAATCGACCGTGTTTTCTATTTTTAAATAAAACTTTCCATTTAAAACATCGATATTAATATTGATGTGCGAGGAAGCATCATCTGCACAAAATTTAAATGCATTCTCTATAAGCGGCATCAGCAGTAGCGGCGCAATTTGATAAGACTGTGCATCTAAATTTTCGCTAAAACTTACCCGGGTAAAATTAAGCCTTACTTTTTCCAGTTCAATATAATCTTTAATCAGGTTTATTTCTTTTGATAAAGGCATGCTCTGATGGTTCGATTCGTACAAAATATAACGTAATAAAGATGATAACCGGCTAACCAGTTCGGCAGAACGATCGGGCTTTCCACCCAAAATTAAACCGTAAATATTATTGAGCGTATTAAACAGGAAATGTGGATTTACCTGCGATTTAAGAAAGTTAAATTCAAGTTCTACGTTTTCTTTGGCCAGTTGTATAGCCCTGATCTGTTTCCTGAAAGCACCTAACGCAATTTTGATGGCCAGCGGCGTGCTGATTGTAAAAACAAGTCCAAAAACAGTACCCAGCGAAAGTACCTTGGCCAAAACCCTGTTTAACCAAAATCCTTTTAAAAACTGATAGTATCCGGTTTGGCTTTGTTTGATCTGTAACATGCAACTTTCGCAATGGGTTAAAACAGTTTCTTCGCCAATGGCATTAACAGCGGCATATAAAAACACCTGCAAAACCAATAGCAAAAAACCACTTATATATTTCCCATTGCTTATTTGAGGTAATACAAAATATGCCAGCGGGTAATAAAACAGCATCAAATTTAGCGTGCCGGTAAGCGAAAGCTGAAAAAGTATAACCTGATCGAACCTGTTAAATGTATTAAACGAAATATTGGTCATGTACCAGTTTAACAACAGCTGAAACACCCAGAAACCCACATGCGCAAGCACACGCAACTTAGGATTATGGTATATCTTCTGTATTAATGTTTCGAAATTCATTTTACTAATATCTGTTTTATCAAACTAAATTGACCAATAATTCAGACCAACAGCCAATATTTCCCGATCGTTATTGTTTTTTTGCCAACGGCACAAAATCTGTTCAATATATTGCCTGGTTGATAAAAAACAGCGTCTGGGCTAATTGTTTTAACTATATGTCGAGTTGCTTTGAGCCACCGGTTACTTCTTCTTTCATTTGTGCAGAAACCGATAAGAGATATGATCAAGATTGAAAAATTAAGTTTCCGTTATCACAAAAGCAAAGTGCTTTTTAATGGCCTGGATCTCGAACTGGCAGCGGGAAGTATTTATGGCTTGTTGGGTAAAAATGGTGCGGGCAAATCTACTTTAATGAAAACCATAACCGGTTTGCTTTTTCCTTTCGAAGGTACCTGTACGGTTAATCATTTACAGCCACACAAACGTGAACAGAGCTTTTTAGAGCAATTATTCTTTATTCCGGAAGAATGTTACCTGCCGCCTTTAAGTATTGTACACTTTTTGAATATCTATGCTCCTTTTTACCCATCTTTTAACCGGACAGAATTTTACCAATACCTCAACGAGTTTAATATCGATGCAAAAGCTGATTTGGATAAACTCTCTTTCGGACAAAAAAAGAAAACATTTATCGCTTTTGGCCTAGCAGCGAATACGCGTTTATTAGTTATGGACGAACCAACCAACGGACTCGATATTCCATCAAAGGTACAGTTCCGTAAAATAATGACCAATGCGGGTAAAGCCGATAAAATTATTCTACTCTCTACACACCAGGTGAGGGATTTAGATGATCTGATCAGTTCGGTAATCATCATGGATAATAGTAAAATATTACTCCACACCGAAAAAGAACAGATAGCCGAAAGGCTATTTTTTTGCAAAAAGAGTGAGCTAGGCAACGAAACTATTTTGTACGAAGAACAAACCCCGAATGGTTTAATGGCCATGTGCATTAACAATAACCAAAGTAAAAGTTATATCGATCTTGAAATTTTATTTAATGCCACATTACATCAGCCGACACTATTAAACACCATTTTTAACAAAACCCTGTAACTACATGATAAGTGCCAAACATTTCATCTTACTCTTAAAAAGACAATGGTTCGAAAACCGAAAAGCCTG
Source organism: Pedobacter sp. UBA5917 (assembly GCF_002432345.1). GTDB lineage: Bacteria > Bacteroidota > Bacteroidia > Sphingobacteriales > Sphingobacteriaceae > Pedobacter. The sequence goes on along the minus strand of NZ_DJDT01000194.1, from coordinate 5,730 downwards.
GTTAATTGGCGCATTGGCCCTGGCAGGTATACTTGCCTTTTTATTTTTACTAACGTGGCGTTGGCGTACCAGTTTTAACGGCGATACCACTAAGGGTATATTTTTGTTGATGCTTTTTACAGGAGGTATATTATTTATGTCGACCATTTTAAAAGACCTTGGCAATAAGCAAAAAGGAATCTGGTTGCTCATCCTGCCCGCTTCGGCCTTAACTAAACTGGTTGTTGCCCTGTTTTACGGAATAGTGGCTTATCTGGTCGTTTACTTTGGGATATTTTATGTGGTTAAGGCGCTCATGTTACTGGCATTTGGAGCCGAAGCCACCCAGTGGGCAAGCTTAGATTTGATGAAAAACAGTTTCTACCAATTTGTATTTGTGTACATCATATTCCAGTCCATTGTGCTGCTTGGTTCGGTATACTTCAACAAGAGCCAATTTTTTAAAACGATACTGATTACCATGGCTTTATTCTTTGCAGCATTTAATGGCAACGAATTATTACTCAAATTAATTACGGGTGAGGTGGATATAAATGCAAATGTTCCTTTAGATAGTTTTCAGTTCGCCTATGACGGCGATAATATCTATGTCCAGTCTACAACGATGATGACATACATTTCGTGCATTTTGCTCTGGTTTGTTGTACCTGTAACCTTATGGCTTATTACCTGGCTCAGAATTAAGGAAAAAGAACTTTAGCCATCTATAATTATTAATAAAATGAGAAACAGCAATAAAATACTCCTGGGGCTGATTATTATACTCCTCGGTGGCATCGTTATTTTTGATATACTGCTCAGAAATATCTATCTTAAAATAAACCGGAACAATCCTTTAAAAAATTACGGAACAGTTAGTCTGCAACCCTTTAATCATTTAAAAATAAAAGGAGGAAATGCTTATTCGATAAAATTTCAACAAGACAATAAAACCGAAATAAAAGTATTGAACAACAGAAAAAGCTTTCTAAAAACCAGCCTAAAGGGTGATACACTTTTTGTTAGTTTTGCGGTAATGGGTAATAACCAATTGCGTTTTGCAGATAACCTGCCGGTAGGCCTCATGATTTCTGCACCAACAATTAAATCAATTACGGCCGACGGCAATTCGATTTTACTACATAATTGGAATCTGGACAGTTTAAACCTGACTTTGAATGGTAACGCAACCATGCGTTTAAGGAAAAACACCATTAACCAAATGAGGGTGAATGGCAATTTTTATAGCCTTTTGAATTTTGAAACAGAAAATCAGATTATGTATTTAAATCTTAACCTTCAACAGCATGCAGTGGCCTACCTGAGTGATTTAACTTATAAACATTTCAAACCAATCTTAAAAGATTCGGCACAACTTGTTCTCGGAAATAAAATGATTAACCGTGTTTTTGTGAAAGATTAAATTTGCCTGGATCTCTCCCTTACGCTTAATCTGTCAATCCTGAGCGCAGCGAAGGATCTTTGTCTGCACGCTGTGGTTAAAAATTAGCCACGGATGCACGGAAAACGAATATGATTATATCATCCTGAACGTAGCTGAAGAATCCTTACAAGCTACGCTCAGAATGCCATTCTACTACAATATCGATCTCACCAAACCGCCCTCTACCCTGATAGATGCACCATTGGTGCCCGAAGCCAGAGGACTCGAATAAAACGTTACCGCATTTGCAATTTCGCTCACATCCAGAAAACGTTGCAACAATGAAGTTGGTCGCATATTTTTAAAGAAATCGGTCTCTACTTCTGCAATACTAATGTTTCCTTTTTTAGCTAAATCTTCGATAAAACCGCCCACACCTTTTGATTTGGTTGGACCGGGCAAAATTGAATTTACAGTTACCTCAGTTCCTTTTGTTAATTCGGCCAAACCACGGCTAACCGCCAGCTGTGCTGTTTTAGTTAAACCGTAATGGATCATTTCATCAGGAATAAATACTGCCGATTCGCTCGAAATAAAAATAATCCGTCCCCAGTTTTTCTTTAACATTTTCGGGAATAACTGACGCGATAAACGGATACCGCTCATTACGTTCACCTCAAAAAACCTGAACCAATCTTCGTCACTGATTTCTTCGAAAGCTTTGGGTTCGAAAATACCCGCATTGTTAATCAGGATATCAATTTCGGGTAGCTGTGCAATCAGATTGTTTACTTCTTCTGCTTTAGAAAAATCGGCTGCAATGCCCGAAACGGTTCCTTTACCCGCAATTTTTTCCAACTCTTTCACCGCATCGTTTACACTGTCTTGCGAGCGGCCATTGATAATTACCGTTACACCCTCTTTTAATAAACTTTCGGCAATTGCGAATCCAATACCTGCGGTAGAGCCGCTTATAAAAGCTGTTTTATTCTTTAATTGTAAATCCATTTTTCGTTTTTAAAATTATGTTGATGGTCAAACAGGTTTTGGCCTGTGGGATATACAAACTGAACAAATTTTTAATAAAAATGTGTCATAAGAATATGCTAAAATCAATTATCGCCTCCTGTTTAATCGGGGCATCATTTTTGAATATACAGAAAGCGGAAAATTAAAATGATTCTAAAACGTAATCAACCCTAAAAGCTCAATGAAAAAAACAGCAATTGCGCTCGCCCTTGGAGTAGCCCTCGCATCCTGCAACAGCAGGGAAAAGAAAACAGAAGAAAATACTAAAGACAGTATCCCTACAGCAGCGGTCGAACAGCCTAAAGTTAACGGAAGCGTAACTGCCACCACCATTGATTGGAAAGATATTCCAGAAGCAAAAGAACCCGGCAATTTCCCATTTTTTAAACCTTCTAAGGAATTTAAGGTTTTAAACGAAAAAGATGGCCTATCGGAAGTTTTTGAAAACGAAAAAATGGAAAATTATACCGGTAAGGATGTATATACCACAAATGGAAAACTTGGCGTATTGGTTTTTGAAAATGTAGATGGACAAAATTTTAGCAAAAGTTTGTTCGAAAAAAACATCACTGGGTATATTACCAAAATAGGTGCAAAAGAAATATACAAAGGAGCATTCCCGCCTAACGAAACTGCCAATGAGGCTTTAAGGAAAAAGCTAAAAGAAAACCTATGGACAGGCAAACACCGCTCTGTTGGTTTATCAGATGACGAACCTTTTGCGGTATATGCCTTTAAAAACAATGGCAAAAATTATGTGGTTAATGTGCAATTCAATTCTGCACAAGGTTACATTTATATTATGGAACTGAAGTCTTAACCAATAATTTAATTGATGTTAAAAATAATGCAGAACTTGCTTATGCAATTCTGCTTTATAAAATGTTTTTCGTATGGTAAATTAAGAACAGACTGCGCTTTATATTGCTTTGAAAATCTGATATAAACGAATAATATTTTAAACCGTTTTCAGACTGATGCGTTTAATCCTGTCGAAACGGTCATCGGATTTTACAACTTTTCTTTCAAAAAACGGATTGTTTGCCTGTTTTTTACTTTTAAGGGTTGCGCCTATTAAAATCCCACCAGAAATTAATACAAAGTTTTTAATAATATACTGCCCGAGCAGTGTGGGTACCAGTACCGAATGATGAAAGGTCTCGTGCGGAAAAAAGATCAGCGGAAGAAATGTTCCTGCCATCTGCATATATAATAAAATCAGAGTTAGTCTGAGCCATGCTTTGGTCATTAAACCCAAACCAATAATACATTCCCAAATGGCGAGTATAGGCATAGATGTGGCCGGTTTTACCAATCCGAATGTGAGTTTAAGAATAGTACGGCCCGCGATTTCTTCTGCAGCGCTCATGCCCGGAAAAAATTTAAGTACACCAAACCAAATGAATATAATACCAAGGCAGATACGCAAAATGTTAATACCGTTCCGTGCCTTCCAGGCCACAATTCTTGCTTCTGTTTTTCCACTGATACTCAACATGTTTTTAGGTTTTAGTATCAATATATACGGTGATAAACTGGTTACAGTTTACTTCTAATAGGGGTTACTTACACTCTTAAGATGTTAAAATTTTATATTACTAATAATATTGTAGAATATTAACGCGATTGTTATGCCGATAGCACTATATTACGGATAAAGTAACCCGTTAGAATATAAACTATACGATTATTTAGTTTGTATTACGACTATGTAATACGTTAATTCCTTTTACTCAACTGCTGATCAACTTTTTTAAGCAGGTCGAAAATATCAAATGGCTTGGCAATAAATTCTTCGGCTCTGCAATTATGTTTCATTTCGTTTAAGCTGGCATGCGCACTCATCATCATAATGGGGATGCTTTTAGTGGCATCGTTATTCTTTAAGTCGTCGCAAACCATTAACCCACTTCCATCGGGCAAGCGCACATCAAGCAGGTATAAATCCTGCGATCCCTTATCTTCAAAGGCCATAAAATCCTTTACATTTGAGAAACCGTATACTTCGTACTGTTCATCGGTCAATATCATTTCGATAATCTCACGTATCCCCTCATCATCCTCCAATAAACATATCTTTTTTCCCATAGTGTATAAATTCCTTCCCCATTAAGTGATTAGCAATAAGATGTAACACCGGAAAGGTGATAAAGTTTTAATTGTTGATGATTTTAACGGACCGGCAAAAATCTGTGCATCAAAAACTAATGCTGTCTTCTGATCCGCGAAAGCGACTGCGGTGTGATACCCAGATAAGATGCGGCATCGGTTAAGGATACGCGCAGTGCAATATCAGCCTGTTTTGCCAAAAATAAACGGTACCTGTTTGCCGAATCCTGACCTAAATAAGCATTGCGGGTATTAATTTTATCGATCAAAGCCTGCTGCGTAATCTGGTCGATTAGCCTTTGAAGTGCAGGTACCTCTTCGTAAAGTTTTAAAAGTGCAGTTCTGCTGATACAGAAAACTGTTGCATTACATGCCGCCTGTATGCATTCTTCGGCCGGTACCTGGTTATGAAAGCTGTTTAATATAGTACAGAACTGATTTTCCTTTAAAAAATAATGGGTTACTTCATTTCCTTTTTCGTTTCTAATTACAATCCGTAATACGCCATCTACAATAAAAAAGAGTTCCCTGCAGATATTGCCCGGCTCCGAAAGTTCTTCCCCCTCTTTTAACGGTCTGGGTTTAAAAGCAGCTCCAATCTGTTGTTCTTCTTTTACAGAAAAGGATTGGTACCGGTTTAAAAAACTGATAAGTGGGTTTGACATTGGATTTATTTAGGAGAAATTAAGTCGGACAAAAATATAAGGTATAATCGATTTTACCAATTGGTAAATGGAATGGCAGCAGATATCTTAAAATTTGCATATTAATTTACAACATCATGAAAATAAAAGCAAATGAATTTACACTGGAAGGCAAAACGGTGATCATATTGGGCGGAAGCTCTGGTTTAGGTTTGGCAACAGCACAAGCTGCAGCATACGATGGCGCAAAGGTGATTATAGTTTCGGGCAACCAGAACAGGATTGATGAAGCATTAAAATCGTTACCCGAAAATTGCAGCGGAATATCGGTTGACCTAAGCAAAGAAGAAAACATTAAAAATTTCTTCAACTCGGCTGAAGCTTTCGATCATCTGGTATATACTGCCGGCGAAAACCTGACTTTGCATACCATTAATGAAACCGATATCGAAGAAGCACGTACCTTTTTTAATTTAAGGTATTGGGGTGCTTTTGCAGCAATTAAATATGCATCGAAAAAAATAAAAGCCGGTGGTTCTATTAATCTAACCGGCGGAACGGCAAGTCCGAGGCCAGGTGCAGGCT
>NZ_DJDT01000272.1 GCF_002432345.1 Pedobacter sp. UBA5917 | reverse complement strand
CCTAGAATACGACCGGAACGCAACTTGTACCGATTTTTTATCGGTAGTGGAGCGGAGAGATCTATTACGAAATAGATTTAGCTTCGTTGAGCCTTCGGGTTCTCAACTTCGTTACACTCCGCTCGAAATGACAACAATGGAGGAACTTATTTGGTTGGACCGTAATGCACAAACTTATCTAATTGTAGCGTCTCGCTACGACACAGAAACAGATTGTTTAACAATGCACCATGAAAATAACTAATTTTAAGCCTTTGCTTTTTGTTTCTGCCTCACTCCTGTTTTGGGTTTTCACCATTATAACGCTTATTGCTGCCGTAGCCGTTGAAGAAGGCACTGATGGAAATAGTTCTATTATACAGGCGATAGCCAAGCCATATTATATTTTCCGTTTTCCTACACACACGCTGTTCTTTGGCTTTATGGACGGACCTATTTTCTATTATGGATTATTGTTCAATAGTTTATTTTACGGGTTCTTAACAGAACGAATTGTTTGCCTATTGCGCAACAGAAAATTAACTTAACAGGTTTTTACCATATAAGATATTAAGGAATATATAAGTTAACCCAATCGCTATTAAACCTGGCCAAAAGCACAGTTCCTCCTTCCATAAACCCGACAGCAGCGACAGCCCCCATCCCGATTTTTCATCGGGATCATCAGGGCTATAGCGAATGGCGGGGCTGCAGTTCCCGAAAAGTACAGAACCGTTCGTTTCAAAAAAACAAAAAAAGTCGTTTATAAACTATATTGGTTTTAATAAAAAAATCGTCATCTCGACTGGAACGCAGTGGAATGGAGAGATCTACCTCGATAGATTTCTCGACTGCGTTGCACTCCGCTCGAAATGACGGCCTCTATTAAAACCTGCGAGGTTTAGCGCATAAAAAAAGCGCTCCTGAAATAATCAGGAACGCTTTCTATTTTTATCCTCCCAAGACTTTCGACTCAGGACTGAAGACTTATTTATCTTCTTTCACTTCTTCAAAATCAACATCGGTAACGTTATCGCCACCACCCTGAGGCTGACCATCAGCTTGTGGTTGTTCGCCACCTTGAGGCTGACCGCCATCTTTGTACATTTCTTCTGAAGCAACATTCCATGCAGCCTGTAATTCAGCAGAAGCAGCATCGATATCAGCGAAGTTACGTGAACCGTGAGCTGCTTTCAATTTCTCTAAACCAGCTTCGATCGGTGCTTTTTTATCAGCAGATAATTTATCACCAAACTCTTTCAACTGTTTTTCAGTAGAGAAGATCAATGCATCAGCACCGTTGATTTTATCAGCTTCTTCTTTTTGCTTAGCATCATCTGCAGCATTAGCTTCGGCTTCTTCTTTCATTTTTTTGATCTCAGCATCAGTTAAACCTGAAGATGCTTCGATACGGATTTTTTGCTCTTTACCAGTAGCTTTATCTTTTGCACTTACATGTAAAATACCGTTGGCATCAATATCGAATGATACTTCTACCTGAGGCACACCACGAGGTGCTGGTGGAATACCATCTAAAATGAAACGACCGATTGTACGGTTTTGAGCAGCCATTGGGCGCTCACCCTGTAAAATATGGATCTCTACCGAAGGCTGGTTATCAGCAGCAGTTGAGAAAGTTTCAGATTTTTTGGTTGGGATAGTTGTGTTAGACTCGATTAATTTAGTCATTACACCACCCATAGTTTCAATACCCAATGATAAAGGAGTAACGTCTAACAACAATACATCTTTTACATCACCGGTTAATACACCACCTTGAATTGCAGCACCGATAGCTACAACCTCATCAGGGTTAACACCTTTACTTGGCTCTTTACCGAAGAAAGCTTTAACAGCCTCCTGGATTGCAGGGATACGGGTTGAACCACCTACTAAAATGATTTCGTCGATATCGCTTGTGCTTAAACCAGCGTTTTTCAGAGCAGATTTACAAGGATCGATAGTACGTTTAATTAAGCTATCAGCCAATTGCTCAAATTTAGCACGTGATAATGTACGTACCAAGTGTTTAGGTCCGCTGGCATCAGCTGTAATATATGGTAGGTTGATTTCAGTAGAAGTTGTGCTCGATAACTCGATTTTAGCTTTCTCAGCAGCTTCTTTTAAACGTTGTAAAGCCATTGGATCTTTAGAAAGATCCATGCTGTTTTCTGATTTAAACTCATCGGTTAACCAATCAATAATGATGTGGTCAAAGTCATCACCACCTAAATGGGTATCACCATCTGTTGATTTAACTTCGAAAACGCCATCACCTAATTCCAATACAGAAACGTCGTGTGTACCACCACCACAGTCAAACACAACAATTTTCATGTCTTTGTGTGCTTTATCCAAACCATAAGCTAAAGCAGCTGCAGTAGGTTCGTTGATGATACGTTTTACAGATAAACCTGCAATTTCACCAGCTTCTTTAGTGGCCTGACGTTGTGCATCGTTAAAATAAGCAGGTACAGTAATTACCGCTTCAGTAACTTCCTGACCAAGGAAATCTTCAGCAGTTTTTTTCATTTTTTGTAAAATCATTGCAGAAATCTCTTGTGGAGTATATTTTCTGTCATCGATTTCTACACGTGGTGTATTGTTATCACCTTTAACCACTTTATAAGGTACACGGCCAGCTTCTTTCGCACTTTCGTCGTAGCTGTTACCCATAAAGCGTTTAATCGAATATATTGTTTTTGTTGGGTTGGTTATAGCCTGACGTTTAGCAGGCTCGCCAACCTTACGCTCACCGTTTTCTGCAAAAGCAACAATAGACGGTGTAGTACGTTTACCCTCACTGTTTGCGATAACTACAGGCTCGTTGCCTTCCATTACGCTCACGCAAGAGTTTGTTGTTCCTAAGTCTATTCCAATAATTTTTCCCATTGTATTTTTAATTTCTCTTTTAAAGTATTATAATTTCTACTCCTATTAAACAATGCTTGTGCCAATTGGTTTTTGGCAGAAAATATCGCTAAAAGACTGATAAAATGTAAAAAAAGAGGTTGGAGTTTACTGACAGCATGACAGAAAGGGATGGATGATGTAAGATGGCAGATGGATGAGGGGACCAAAGACTAAAGCAGAAAGATCAAAGCGGAAAGACTAAAGACCAAAGCGGAAAGACTAGTAAAGCAGAATGAATTATTTAAAATAATGTGAAAATGAATGTCAGTAATACTTCGGCAATACCAGCCCTGCTATAGCTTTATCCCGATGTAAAATCGGGATGTTCGCTCCTATCAGGTTTATTAACAACGGCCAGTGCAAAAAATCGACTGACGGGCTAAAACATACCCCATACAATAATCCTCAAAGTTTTATATCTTTATTATAACTTAACTTAATCCGTGAAATCACCTTATCTGTGCAATCATTTAAATCAGTGTAATCATCTATATGCAAGTAGCAGCTCAAATCGTAATCGGCTTAGTAGCCTTTATCCACCTTTATATCCTTTGGCTCGAAATGTTCGCCTGGACAACCAGGGCGCCAAAAGTTTTTAAAACCATCCCAAAAGATTTATTCGTGCCAACCAAAACACTGGCTGCAAACCAGGGCCTCTACAATGGCTTTTTGGCTGCAGGCTTAATCTGGTCGTTATGCATCAGCGATCACCAATGGAAAATTTATGTGGCGATATTCTTTTTAACCTGCGTAATTATTGCCGGCATTTACGGTGCCGCAACAGCCAGCAAAAAGATCCTTTATGTGCAATCCATTCCGGCATTGGTTGCGCTGATTTTATTACATTTATAACCCTTGCTTTTATCGGTCGGTGGCCCACCGACCGAAATAATTAATTATGCAAAAGTTATTCGCTCTCCTCATCTTATTTACGCTGTTTGGATTTAAACCTGTTGCAAACAACAAAATAAGCACTGATAGAATTAATGAAGCCTTAACTTTCTGCACAAAAAACAAAATGGATACATCAATTGCCATTATGGTTGATATGAGTATCCACTCTGGTAAAAACAGGATTTTTGTTTACGATTTTAAAAAGAAAGAAATCACTATCGAAGGCTTATGCGCCCATGGTGTTGGTGGTGGCAGCACCCCAACAAAACCGGTTTTCAGCAATAAAGAAGGGAGTTATTGCACCTCGTTAGGTAAATACAAAGTTAAAGGCCGTGCATACAGTAACTGGGGCATCAATGTACACTATAAAATGTATGGTCTGGAGAAAACAAACAGCAATGCTTTTAAACGTATTGTGGTTTTACATTCCTATACTCCGGTCCCTAATCAGGAAATTTATCCCCAAACCCTATTCGGACAGAGCGCGGGTTGTCCCGTTTTATCTGATGCAACCATGCGAAAAATAGATGAGCTGCTCAAAAACAGGAAAAAACCTGTACTACTTTGGATTTATGCTTAGTTAAATGGAGATGTAATCATTTTATTAGCATCATGTAAATAGGGTGTACTATAATCATTTGAAATTTGCCACTGTTCAGCATATTTTTCCAAAAGTTCTTCATGATTAATATTAAAAACATACGCAAAAATCTTTGCAACATGATTCTTTTCATAATTATCAGTTTTAAGAAATCCTCCACTGGGATTTAAAAAACCATCTTTTGCATTCTTATCATTTTCATAATCAGGAATCATTTCACCATTTATTTGAATAATTCTATCAGATAATCTCCAGGTAAATGTTGTAAAACCACTAATATGTTGAATAACTTTTGGCTTTCCATATTCTGCTATCAATTGTTTTATAAGGCTCATTTGCTGCTTAAAATCCGCATTTCCTTCAGCTGAAACCATCATCAGATTTTGTTTTGCATCGGTTACCGATTCAACTTTAAAAAAACAGACCTTTTTAAGTTTTGCTATAGTATCTATTTCCTTATTAATATTCATGATATAGTGAATGCCTATAACATTTCTATGATTGTCTCCCTCTAGTGTATTAAAACTAGTATCAACCTGCGAATAATAGTTGTCGGTAATTTGCCTTTTTAACGATTTTTCATATAAATGCGTTGCATCTAAATTAAAAGAGAAATCATTTAGATCGAAAATTCCGTCTCCTAATTGTTTTTTAGGTTTACAAGAAATGAAAAAAAGTAGAAAGATGATGAAAAAGCGTAATTTCATATGGATATTTAATGTTTCAATAAGGTAATCTACAACCCCAATAACCGTTCCAAATGATGGTAGCCAATTTCAAAATATACCTTGTTGGCTATAATCTATTTTATGGAAATCTCTTCAGTTCTACATCATTTCCCAAACCACTAACCAAAATGAAGAAATATTTTATCGCAATTGCACTTTTGGGGATCATCCATACTGCAAAATCCCAAAACACGAAACCTGTTGAAAGTTTTGAAAAAATAACCAGCGACAATAACTTAATGTTAGATCAACCTATGGGTTTTGTAAAAACAGAACCTATCAAAAATTCAGCTATGCTATATGAATACGCAGTAATCGACACTTCGAAACATATAGAAATCAGGTATGCTGTACGTTCTTTAACCGAAAGGGTAAAAGAATACAAAAAGTGGTTGGAAACAAAAAAAGAAGGAGAAATCAGAATAAATCCCAACACCATGCCATCGGCTACACTTATGGCAATTGCTATGAACATAGCCGGCGACTTCACCAAAACACCTTCTATTCAACAGTTTCCGGCACCAGCTGTGAAAAAAGATTTTAATGCCGACGCAGGATTTTTCACCGTAGTTACACCAACCAAAAATTTTGGCAAAGATTATAAATTCTGCATGGTGGTTGCCATATACAAAGAAGATATTGCCGATGCCTATACGTTTATATTGACCGATGAAATGGAAAATCTTAAAAAATACATCACCCCTGCTATTTTCAACGCTTTAAGATTTAAATAATAAATAGCGGATAAGTTTTATTAAAGTACGCTAAAAATGGCTCTTATTCTTTTCGGTCGGTGGCCCACCGACCGAAATAA
>NZ_DJDT01000230.1 GCF_002432345.1 Pedobacter sp. UBA5917 | reverse complement strand
TTTGAGATTTGAGATTTGAGAAAAATGACCAAACAAGTTACCAATAAAATATTAGTTTTGTATTGAACTATTTAGCCGCCTAAACTATTAACAAGTTAACCGATTAACCCGTTAACCTTCTTAAAACTAAATGATAGAAAAAGACAATAAGAAAACCATCCGTTCATGGGCTTTCTTCGATTGGGCAAACTCTGCCTATAACCTGGTTATTACTTCAACAATTTTTCCTGTTTATTATGTAGCCATAACCACCACAAAGGAGCATGGCGATGAAGTAACGTTTTTTGGCAAAACATTTATAAACACGGTTTTATCCAACTATGCATTATCTTTCGCTTACCTGATTATGGTGGTTTTATTGCCCATATTATCATCTTATGCCGATGCTAAGGGTAAAAAGAAATTCTTTATGCAGTTGTTTACCTACATAGGTTCAATTGCCTGTATGGGATTGTTTTTCTTTAAGCTGGAGACTTTAGAAGCAGGAATTATCTGCTTTGTGCTTGCCGCCATGGGTTACGTGGGTGGGGTAATGTTCAACAATTCTTACCTGCCCATCATTGCATCTACCGAAAACCAGGATAAGGTTAGTGCCCAGGGTTTTTCATATGGTTATGTTGGAAGCGTAATTCTACAGTTAATATGTTTTGTTTTTGTATTGAAGCCCGAATTATTCGGTATTACGGATAAATCGCTGCCTGCACAGATTTCCTTTTTACTGGTTGGTATCTGGTGGTTTTTGTTTGCCCAGATTCCATTTAAGGCTTTGCCGAAAGATTTACCAAATCCATCAACAGCAGGTAAGGGGATTATTAAAAGTAGTTTTGGCGAATTTGCAAAAGTATGGAACCAGCTTAAGCAAATGAGCTTTTTAAAAACTTATTTACTGGCTTTCTTCTTCTATTCGATGGGTGTGCAAACCATTATGCTGGCAGCGGCGGGTTTTGGTGCCAAAGTTTTAAAATTAGAATCGGGAAGTTTAATTGCCGTGATATTGATCATCCAGCTGGTTGCCATTTTAGGCGCCTGGCTGATGTCGCTTTTAGCAAAGAAACTGGGTAATATCAATGTCCTGATCATTGTGGTGTTAATCTGGATAGGCTGCTGTATTTATGGTTATACGATCACCAACGCCTATCAGTTTTATGCACTTGCAGCAATAGTTGGCTTAATTATGGGTGGAATACAGTCACTGTCGCGCTCTACCTATTCAAAAAATATTCCTGAAAATACTACAGACACCGCTTCGTTCTTTAGCTTTTATGATGCTACAGAAAAATTGGCAATTGTGATCGGTTTATTCAGTTTTGCTCTTATAGAGGGAGTTACACATAATATGCGTCAGTCAATCATTGCTTTGGCATCATTTTTTATAGTAGGATTAATCTTTTTGGTAATCTTAAGGAAAATCGAACGCAAAGAACCGGCAAAATTGTAAGTTTGCAGTCGTTTAGAATATGATGAAAGTAGAATTATTTGTACCCTGTTTTGTAGATCAGTTATACCCTGAAACCGCTTTTAATACGTTAAGGCTGTTAGAAAAATCGGGATGTGATGTAAGCTACAATTCAAAACAGACCTGTTGTGGACAACCGGCTTATAATGCGGGTTATTGGGATGAAGCGAAAGAAGTGGGTACAAAATTTCTGAATGATTTTACTGAAAATACCTACGTGGTTGCACCATCAGCATCTTGCGTTGGCATGGTAAAAGGTGGATTTAATGATCTGTTTACCAATACCATTGTGCACAATAAGTGTAGGAGTTTGCAATCGAACATCTGGGAACTTTCTGATTTTCTGGTAAACGTAGCCAAAAAAGATTATTTCGGGGCCGAATTGGAAGGAAAAGCGGTTTATCACGATTCGTGCAGCGCTTTACGTGAATGCAAAATCAAGGATGAACCCCGTCAGCTCTTATCAAAAGTACATGGTTTGGAAATGATCGAAATGGAAGATACCGACATGTGCTGTGGTTTTGGGGGTACTTTCGCAGTTAAGTTCGATGCCATATCATCGGCCATGGCTGAGCAAAAGGTAAATCACGCTCTGGCACAACAGGCAGATTATATCATTTCAACCGATCTTTCGTGCCTTTTACACCTTCAGGGTTATATCGAAAAAAATAACCTCGCCATCAAAACCATGCACATTGCCGATGTGCTTTGTAACGGATGGCTGGAGAGTACGGAATACTAAATCGAATTAAACCTCGCAGGTTTTTAAAACCTGCGAGGTTTTTGTATTTTGTTAAATAAACCTGACCGCCGGCGTTATCCCGATTTAACAAAATGTTTAAATTAAAAACCACCTTTAATCGGGATTAAGCAGAGGGCAGGGCTGCTGCATCCGAAGAACCACAGGAATTGCTTTTCAAAAAATAATACATCTTGAAATAATGAAATATAGATCCTGAAATAAATTCAGGATGACGTCCCCTTTAACCTGCGAGGTTTGGCAATACTAATTGTAAAAAATAAATTACAACCACCTTTAAGTAGCTGATTTTAACACATTTTAACAAGCTTTACGTTACAAACTACAATACCTTTGTTAAACCTTTTAAAGGCTTTCGTATCTAAATTACAAAACAAAATCATAATGAAAAAAATATTCATCGCATTATTGGGGATAATGTCTATTGCAGGTGCTGCAAATGCACAAAAAAAGACTTCAGGCGCAATACAGTTCGAAAATACCATCGATCCGGCCGCTATGGCATCAGCCAGTGGCATACAATTAACCGATCAGATGAAAGCCAGGATGCCTTCGTCAAGCAAAACCAATTTTGAGTTATTATTTACCGCAACAAATGCCAGTTATATGCCCGTTGAAGAAACCGAGGACAGCAACGGTGCAGGTGGCGGTGGCGGCGGAATGGGCCGTATGATGATGCGTTTTGGCAGCGGTGGCGGTAACCGCGAATACTACTATACCTTCGCAGATAAAAGCTTAACCGAAGTTTTCGACCTGAACGATACGACGTATTATATGCCGAGCAAATTAACCTTATCTACTTCTGGCCCAATCGGCTCGTTCAGGATGGGTGGCGGTAACCCGAACGATACCACCAAGGCAAAACCTGCTCCGGCACCAACCATCGAAGTAGTTAAAACAGATTCTACCAAGCAGATTTTAGGTTTTACCTGTCACCAGGCAATTGTAAGATCTACCAGGGCCATCAAAATTTTGGATATGGACAAAAATGTAGTGGAAGAAACCAAAATCTGGTATACTAAAGATCTAGGCTTCGATTTTTCTCCAAACCCAAATATGTGGACAGAAGGTGCTGTTTTGGCTATTGAAGGTAGAGGTAACAGTTCAATTGCAAAAAGCATCGAATACAGAAATGTAAGTTCGAAAGATGTAACCGCACCAAAAAAAGCGAAACTGATTACTGCCGACGAGTATAAAACTAAAATGGAGAACATGATGAAACGTTTTAGGCAGAACAGACCTGGTGGTGGCGGTGGCCAGATCAGGGCATTTGGAATGAATTAAGCCAAGACTTCCGAAGTTTATGCCCCGGCCCTGTGCCGCGCCAACTTCGGAAGTTAGCGAATTACAACCACCATAATAATTCTATCGGCCCCGATGTAAAATCGGGGCTTTTTTTTGTATCATTTTTGAATATTATGTTACATTGGACCTTGTAATTTTGCCATATAAAACAAGAATGGCTATTATTGGAGCGAAAACTATAAACTAGCCAAAGTGATTACAGCAGAAAACAAGACAAACCTATTAGCAAGCAAGCAACATTTCGAGATTTTAGATGGATTAAGGGGCGTAGCGGCCATTGTAGTGGTGATTTATCATTTTATGGAAATCGCAATTACCAATTACAATAAAAACTTTTTATCACATGGTTTTCTTGCGGTCGATTTCTTTTTCTGCTTATCCGGTTTTGTAATCGCCTACGCTTACGATAGCCGTGCGCCACATATTGGGATCACACAGTTTTTTAAATTAAGGCTTATCCGTTTGCATCCGCTGGTGGTTATTGGCTCCGTTTTAGGCCTCTTTACTTTTCTGATTGATCCGTACAGCGATCTTTATGAAGTATATGGATTCGGGAAAACCTTTCTTTTGTTTTTATCATCCGCTTTTCTAATCCCTTATCCGGCCATGCCCGAAAGGTATACGAATTTATTCTGTTTAAATGCGCCGGCCTGGTCGCTATTCTGGGAATATATTGCCAATATCTTTTACATTTTTGCGCTTTACCGTTTAGGTAAAAAGTCGTTAATAGCACTGGTTCTGGTAGGAGCGGCATGCCTTGTTTATATAGCGGTGAAAGTTCCTAATGGAAATTTAGGTGGCGGCTGGGGCGGACAGAATTTTTGGGATGGCGGAGCACGCGTACTGTATTCTTTCACAGTGGGTATGCTGGTTTACCGCTTAAATTGGGTGATCAAAAATAAACTCGGGTTTTTAGGCATGATCGTGCTTTTACTTGCGGCTTTTTTGGTTCCCTTTAACGATAAATACAATTTTATTACCGAACCTATACTGGTGTTATTTTATTTCCCATTATTAGTTGCTTTGGGCGCAGGTACGGTATTAAATCCGTCATTTAAAAAGATATGTAATCTATCAGGCGAAATATCATACCCGCTTTATATGGTACATTATCCCTTTGTATGGATCTTTTTAACCTATGTAGCCGAAGTACAGCCGACAGCATCTTCACTTTGGGTGATTATCCCGGTTTCGGTGCTGATTTTGATTCTTTTCTCTTATCTGGTAATGAAATTTGTAGATATACCGTTGCGTAAATACCTTAAAAAGAAATTCTTAAACGATAACCGCATATGAAATCTTTAATACCTGTTCTGCTATTCCTGTCATTAAGTTTATTATTTAGCTGCAAATCATCAAATGCTGATTATGCTTATAATGAAAAAGTAACTTCAATTTTTTTACGGGAGATGAAGCAGATAGACGAAACCGACAGCGTTTTCAGGGATACCGCGAAAATTTATGCAAAAGAATTCCAGGATTCTATTTCACTAGCTAACAAGGCCGAAAACCTGATCAATAATTCGAAGATGGACCTTGCCGATATCGCTGATCTGAAACCGGGCAAAGAAGCTGTAAAATTTAACGATGGTATTGTTGCATACTTAACAGCCATTAATGCTTATGGTAAAACGGCAGAAGAAATGCTGAAGGCAAAAACCATTGAGGAAAAGAAAAAGCTGCATAGCGAGCTTACATTGAAGTATGAACAACTGAATGCTTATCCCGACCGTTTATTGGAAATACAGAAAGCATATCTGAACGAAGTAGGCCTGCAGCCAAAGTAGAATTTTAAGTTTGTCTGTTAAATTGCGGTTTAAAAATCGTATCTTCGCACAAAATAGAATCACATTGTAAGTGATCTTTAACACTTTTTTATTCAAAATTTAAATCATAGTTGTAGATGATTAACATTACTTTACCTGACGGTTCTGTCCGTCAGTATGAAAAGGGCACTTCTGCCCATCAAATTGCATTGTCAATTTCTGAGGGCCTGGCCCGTAACGTGTTAGCCGCAGAGGTTAATGGCGAGGTTTGGGATTCAACAAGACCGATCGAAGCTGATTCATCAGTAAAATTGTTAACCTGGAATGATGCAGCCGGAAAATCAACTTTTTGGCACTCATCGGCCCACTTAATGGCCGAAGCATTAGAAGCGCTTTATCCGGGCACTAAATTCGGTATCGGTCCGGCAATTGAAACCGGTTTTTACTACGATGTAGATTTTGGTGACCGCGAATTTTCTTCGGATGATTTCAAAGCGATCGAAACTAAAATGATTGAACTGGCCAAACAAAAGGAAACTTTTGTGCGTGAAAGTGTGAGCAAAGCTGATGCTGTAAAATATTTTACAGAAAAAGGCGATGAGTACAAATTGGATCTTATTGACGGACTGGAGGATGGTAAAATTACTTTCTATACCCAGGGCGCATTTACCGATTTATGCCGTGGTCCACATATTCCGAATACCGGTTTTGTAAAAGCGGTTAAGCTGATGAATGTGGCCGGTGCTTACTGGCGTGGCGATGAAACTAAAAAACAGTTAACCCGTATTTATGGGGTAACTTTTCCTAAGGCAAGCGAGCTTACCGAATATCTGTTGATGATCGAAGAAGCTAAAAAACGTGATCACCGTAAATTGGGGAAAGAACTGGAATTGTTCGCCTTCTCTGAAAAAGTAGGAATGGGCTTGCCATTATGGTTGCCTAAAGGAACTGCTTTGCGCGAACGTTTGGTTAACTTTTTAACTAAAGCGCAGGCTAAAGCAGGTTACGAGCAAGTGGTAACACCACATATCGGGCATAAAAATTTATATGTAACTTCTGGTCACTGGGAAAAATACGGTAAAGATTCGTTCCAGCCGATTAAGACCCCGCAGGAAGGAGAGGAGTTCTTCTTAAAACCGATGAACTGCCCGCACCACTGCGAGATTTACAAAACAAAACCGCGTTCTTACAAAGATCTTCCGGTGCGTTTTGCTGAGTTCGGTACAGTTTACCGTTACGAACAAAGTGGCGAATTACATGGTTTAACCCGCGTACGTGGCTTTACCCAGGATGATGCACACCTGTTCTGTATGCCTGAGCAGGTTAAAGATGAGTTTAAAAAAGTGATCGATTTAGTACTTTATGTATTTAAATCATTAGGTTTTGAAAACTATACTGCCCAGGTTTCGTTAAGAGATCCGGAGAACAAAGCAAAATACATCGGTTCTGACGAAAACTGGAGATTATCCGAAACAGCGATTATCGAAGCAGCTGCCGAAAAAGGCTTAAATACCGTTGTAGAATATGGCGAAGCCGCTTTCTATGGTCCTAAGCTCGATTTTATGGTGAAAGATGCTTTAGGTAGAAAATGGCAGTTGGGTACCATCCAGGTAGATTATAACCTGCCAGAACGTTTCGAACTGGAGTATACCGGTAGCGATAACCAGAAACACCGTCCGGTAATGATCCACCGTGCACCGTTTGGTTCATTGGAAAGATTTATCGCTGTACTGATTGAGCATTGTGCCGGAAACTTCCCTTTATGGTTAAGTCCGGAGCAGTTTATTATCCTTCCTATTTCAGAAAAATATGAAGAATATGCAAAAAAAGTTTTAGATGAGCTAAATAATTCCGATATTCGCGGGCTGATTGACTTCCGGGATGAAAAAATCGGTCGTAAAATACGCGATTCGGAAGTTAAAAAGATCCCATATATGCTCATTATCGGTGATAAGGAAATGGCAGAAGGAAAAGTTTCTGTCCGTAAACACGGTGAAGGCGATCTGGGTGAAATGACCTTGGAAGAGTTCAACAATTTATTAAGAAAAGAAATAACAGTTTAAATTAAAATAGTACAAATTTGGCATTAGGAAGACCAGGATTTAACAGGGGACCACGTCCACCTTTTAAGAAAAAAGAAGCAGAGCATAACATTAATCAGTATATAAAATCGCCCGAAGTGCGTTTAGCTGGCGATAATGTTGAACCGGGGATTTATCCTTTGGCGAAAGCTTTGGCGCTTGCTGATGAACTGGAATTGGATTTGGTAGAAATTTCTCCAAATGCCGTACCACCGGTTTGTAGGATTATCGATTACAGTAAATTTGTTTACGAACAAAAGAAAAAGCAAAAGGAGATTAAATCCAATGCTAAACAAACTGTAATTAAGGAGATCCGTTTTGGTCCTAATACCAACGATCACGATTTCCAGTTTAAACTAAAGCACGCGATAAGCTTTTTAGAGAACGGTGAGAAGGTTAGGGCTTATGTGCATTTTAAGGGAAGGGCAATTGTTTACAAAGAACAGGGAGAAATTTTATTATTGAAATTTGCCCAGGCTTTGGAAGATGTAGGAAAAGTAGAGTTGTTACCTAAGTTAGAGGGTAAACGTATGTTCCTTACAGTTGCGCCTAAAGTAGCAAAAAAATAAAAATAGGTTTATAAATTAAAAAACAGGTTATGCCAAAAATGAAAACCAATTCCAGTGCTAAAAAGCGTTTTTCGCTTACTGGAACAGGTAAAATCAAAAGAAACAAAGCATACAAAAGTCACATCTTAACAAAGATGAGTACTAAACGTAAACGTGCTCTTGGAAATGCAGGAATTGTAACTGACGCAGATTCAGGTAACGTTAAACGTATGCTTTGCATCGGAAAGTAATTTATTAATTTCACCAGGTATCAGGCATTAAAGTTCCTTAGTTGGGCGCCGCTTACCAAAAAACAACAACAACATGCCACGTTCGGTAAACGCAGTAGCTTCGAGAAGAAGAAGAAAAAAAATCCTTAATCTAGCCAAAGGCTATTGGGGAGCAAGAAGTAAGGTTTATACTGTTGCTAAAAACACAGTAGAAAAAGGTTTGCAATATGCATACCGTGACCGTAAAGTTAAGAAAAGAGAATTCCGCGGATTGTGGATCCAACGTATCAACGCTGGTGCACGTCAACACGGTATTTCTTACTCTCAATTGATCGGTAAACTAGCTTCAAAAGAAATCGGTTTAAACCGTAAAGTATTGGCTGATTTAGCAATGAATCACCCAGAAGCTTTCAAAGCTGTAATTGATGCAGTAAAATAGAAATTTTCGCTTAGGCGATAATCATATTTAGAAAAGGTCCCGATGCAAATCGGGACCTTTTTTATTTTGTAATCTTTCCTAGAAGGTCGTCACCCTGAATTTATTTCAGGGTCTTTTCACTAACATATAATAGCATGATAGATACTGAAACAAGTTCAGTATGACGACCTTGTTGAAAGCGCTATGCCCTTAGCCCAGCGTATTCGTAAACTTCATCCTAATCCCACTCTGAAAATTCTGGATAATTTTAAATATCTCGATCAATGTTACTTTTTCGATTTTAGTTAAGGTATCTATTTCGATAAAGTTGTTCGGGGCAGCCTGGGCTTTTGTGATGAGATTTGCCTGGTGTTTTAACCGCAATCCCATTAGGTAATAATATGATTGTGAAAGTTCGTTATACTGCGTTTCACTAAAAACTTCAAGGTCTTTTAGCGCCCTTAAGCGCTCTCCCGTATTTTCTTTTTGAAAGATCCTGTTCTGTAAAGCATAAACCCTGGCCAGATCCACAATCGGTGTCATGGCAGTTTTAATATCAAACACTTCTTTTTTATGGATTTTCTGGGTTCTGATATTCCTGAAATAAGTAAGTGGGGGCTCGTATAATAAAGCGTTTTTGGCCAGGTATACATAAAACTTTTCGATAGGCTTTTGCAGTTCTGCATCAACAAAATCTCTTAAACTCTGCATCATGTCTAAATCGCCATAAATTGCCCTGCAGTCAAAAAAAGCAGCAAATTTAACGGCTGCTTCGGGCAAAGCTTCTTCAATCCAGTTTTTGTAATTGTATTTCCAGTGTGATAAGGAGCGTGTCCAGTTGGGGTTCGTGGCCATATAATCGCCATCACAGTAAACAAAGCCCACAAAGTTTAATTTATCGGAAACCTGCGTAGCCAGATCGAGGAAATAGGAGCGTACGGCAGCCCTTTCGTCTTCGGGAGTGTCTTCGTAGATAATGGCATTGTCCTGATCTGTTTTTAAGCTCATTTCCTTCCTTCCTTCACTACCCAGCACCATAAATACAAACTTTACAGGCGGCGGACCGAGTTTCGAAATCACCTCTTCAATAATTTTAAAGGATATGGTATCCGCAATGGTGGTAACTACCTCATTTACGATTTTGGCATGCACACCCCTGGCCAATAACTGGGCAACAATACCGGGTACTTTTTGCCATTTGAGCTTTAAATCGGCCGTATTTACTGCCGATTTTACCGATTGGATAAAAACCAACGGCGATTCGGCCTGCTCGCTCAATAACCTGTTCCTGCTTAAAAAGCCAACATAATTGCCATTGTCGTTTACCAGGAGATAACGCGATTTTTTGCTGAACATCATCAATATGGCTTCGTAAACATAGGCACCGGGCGAAATGGTTACAATGTTGGTATCCATTACCTCACTCACAGGTAAATTCGTATCCAGTTGTTTCGCTATTACGTTATCACGCAGGGTAATATCAGTTGCAAAACCCAGATAAATATCCTTATCGTCCTTAATAAAAAGGCAACTGGTTTTAAACTCGGCCATTTTAAGTGCCGCTTCAAAAATGGGGGTGTCAGGACTGCAGCTCACAATTTTTTTGAAAGTGATATCGCCGATACGCGCTGTATAAATCTGATCTGCTAATTTATCTTCCATTAAAAATTCCCTGTAAAATTCTTTTAATCGAAAATGGTTTTTTCTTTTCCCTGTTAAAAGTATGTTCCTGATGATAAGCTGAAGTTAAGCTAATTTTGTCTGTTTCTAAAAGATGGAAGAAAATTTTGGCTGTATTTAAAGTGTCAGATAAAGCATTGTGCACATTTTCAGGTATTTCATTAAATAACACGGTATAAAACTTATCGAGTTTTAAATAGCTGATTACGGTATTGGTGATGTAAGGCGCACTTGCTTTCATGGTACAGAAAAAAACAAGGTCTTTGAAAATATTCTTCCGGCCGATCCTGTGCAGTTCTACATTCACCATATGGTATTCGAGTTCGATAAAATGTCCGATTACCAGCGGACGGTATTTTTCGATATCATCGGCAAAGCTGAGCATCACTTTTTCTTTAGCTTCGCCATTGGCCTGTAGGTATTCAGCATCAATATGATGCACTTTTAAGGCTGCCTTGTCAATTTTAACTCCAATGTTATTAATGTAATGGTTTTCCCGTTTAATTTCCTGATGGTTCTGGTCATAGATAATCCAGGCAATCTGTATAATATGCGGCCAGTTTTTTTCGCTGGAATAAGGTGCCGACCAGTTTTTGGGCAAACCAGATGTTTCGGTATCAACAACTAAGAAGTATTCCTGCAATTTTAAATGGTTAGGTAAATGTTCTCCTTTCAAATATAATTAAATATCCGAAAGGATTAGGGCATAAGCGCATTCTAAATATTTCAATGTAAAAGAAAATATTATTTGTTAAAGTGAAAGATTTGAAGTTATTTGCCGCTCAAATTTATTTAATTATGCGCTCGCGATTATTTTGCTCCATAGCATTGATATTATGCTTTGGATCTGCTTTTGCCCAGGAAAAGCTTAGTGAAAACATGCACTTTAAAAAGCTGGATAACGGTTTGGAAGTGCTGGTAGTGGTAGACCGTACCGTTCCCCTGGTTACTATAGAAATGGCCTGTAGAAATGGTTCTTTTACCGAAACGGATGAGTTTAATGGTTTAAGTCACCTGTACGAACACCTGTTTTTTAAGGCCAATAAAGATTATCCTGACTTTGAGCGTTTAAATACGAGAATGAACGATCTGGATATCAACTCCAATGCTACCACAAGGGAAGAGGTGGTGAATTATTTTTTCACATTGCCTGCGGCCAATCTAAAATCAGGTTTAAGCCTGATGAATTCGTCTATCCGCTATCCAAAATTTATAAAAGAGGATATGGCAATGGAAAATGAAGTGGTTAATGCTGAGTTTACAAGGCACGAATCGAGTCCGATTTTTGCATTGATGGAAGCCAATTCACGCCATATGTGGGGGACTAATTATTCCCGTAAAAACGTAATCGGCAGTCACGAAGTGATTTTGTCGGCCACGCCATCAAAAATGGATTCTATCAAAAACAAGTATTACTGGCCAAATAATGCTGTTTTGGTAATTGCGGGTGATGTAAAGGTTGATGAAGCGTTTAATTATGTGAATTACATCTTTAGCGGATGGAAAAGATCGCCGTTTGATCCATTTACAAAGTGGCCAATACCGGAGTTTAAACCATTAACAAAAATCGATTATTATTTTGTCGAATCAAATAAAAGTCCTGTACCGTACATGCTTTTTAGCTGGCATGGACCTGATACACGGAACGACATACCTGCAACTTATGCAGCGGATGTTTTTTCGTTTATTGTGAACCAGAATGGATCGAAGATGAAACAGGCGCTGATTAACTCGGGTTTAGCGCAACAGGCAGATGTGAATTATTATACTCAAAAATATACCGGGCCGATCAGTTTTATGGTAAGCCCAAATCCGGCAAAGATAAAAGAATGTTATCAGGAGGTACTTAAGCAGATTTCGTTGTGGACAAATGAAGATTATCTTTCTGATTTACAGATTGAAAGGGCAAAACGTTTATTATCAATAGAACAGGTGCAAAGGAGAGAGGTAACGTCTGATTATGCGCATTTGCTTTCGTTTTGGTGGGCATCGGCCTCTATCGATTATTATACGCACTACGAAGAAAATGTAAACAAGGTAACGCGTAAAGATCTGATTGATTATGTGCGCAAGTATATAAAGGATAAACCTTATTGTGCCGGTTTAATGATGGATAAAGCTGGCATGAATGAAGTGAAACCTGAAACCTTTTTTAAATCAAATCCATAACGCAACGCTCCAATGAAAAAGTTTATATTTTTTATCAATCTTATTTTACTGTCACACTTGGTTGGTGCTCAAACGCGTGCTATCTCCTTTGACGTTAATGGCTTAAAAGTAATTCTAAAACCCACCCAGAAAGAAACTTTTAGTGTAAGTATGTTTTTTAGGGGAGGTGTAATGAATTATAATGCAGAAAGGGCAGGAATCGAAAATCTGGCCCTGGCTGCTGCTGCGAGCTGTGGCACTAAAAATTACAGTGTTGTAGATTACCAGGAGCTGGCTGATGAATATGGGATTGAGATCGCAGGATCGTCTACAACGGATTATGGTACAATCAGTATGGATTGCATCTCAAAATATCTCGATCAGGGCTGGAAACTCTTCTCTGATGCGATTGTAAACCCTGCTTTTGATAAAACAGAATTCCAGAATACAAAAGACCGTTTGATCACCGGTATTTATCATAGCCAGTCGGACCCTGAAACCAGGGTGGAGCAGATGAGTATGGAAAGTATGTTTAAAGATTCTCCATATAGCATCAATCCAATGGGCAACAGTAAAACGGTAAGTGCTTTTACGCCCGAAACTGTGGGTAATTATTACCATAACGAGCTGTTAAACAAGAATAAGATGTTTTTGGTGGTTGCAGGCAACATTACCAAAGAAGAACTGGAAAAGAAAATACGTGCCTCTTTTGCTACGCTTAAAGGAAAGCCTTATACACCACCGGTTTACGATCGCAAAACCCTTACGGGCGAGCATTTAGTAGTTGAACAGCGTGATATAGCCACCAACTACATGAGTTGCATTATGAATGCACCTACCATGAGCAGTGCCGATTATTATGCTTTCGTATTAACCATAAATGCTTTAAGTGGCAGTATGAATTACGAACTGCGCACAAAACAGGGTTTATCTTATGCTCCCGGTGCAACCATCAAAATGCAGCAGATTCCATATACTTCGATCTTTGTGAGCACTACACAGCCTAAAAAAGCTTTTAAGGCCATGATCGGCGTATATAACAATATCAAAGAAGGACAATATAGTCAGCGTTACCTTGATGCGCTGAAGAAAGACCACCGCGATGGTTATTACAGGCACCAGGAAAGCGCGAGTTCAATTGTAGAGGATTTGGGCGAAGCTGAGGTATTGGGAAGTTATACCATTGTTGATGATATGGTAGCGAATTTTAACAAGGTAACTTTGGAAGATATGAAAGCCGCATTCGCCAAATACATGAAAGGAGCCATATGGGTGTATTTAGGAGATGAGCAGGTGGGAAGAGCTGCCTTTCAGTAAAACGTTCCAAAAAAAACCTCGCAGGTTTTCGAAACCTGCGAGGTTTGGTATTCCACTTATGTGTTTGCGCTCGTTTATCAACGAGCGCATAAATAACTAAACGATTTTATCGTTTTTAAAAGACAGGCTATTCAATGCCAGATTTCGCTTCTTTTTTTGAAAATTAACGTTCTGTTTTTCATGGAGGCTTTCAGCCCTGCTATCCCTCCAAGCCTTGCTCATACTTCGCTACGGGCTCTCCGTCCTATCAGGTTTATTGAACAAAGCCAGTAGTTTTACAAATCTCGAAGGTTTGACTATTAAAACTATTGTCCTCGTTTGTAACGAGGATAGCCGAGAATGGCGATTTTATCGCCATTGTTATTCTATAATCGCATTAAAAATGCAAGCCTCATACATCCTCGTTACAAACGAGGACGATAGCAAGACTTCATTATTTTACTTTCCAATCATTAAAAAAGCTATGGCGGCTAATATCGATCCTATAATTGGACCAATTATAGGCACCCAGGCATAAGACCAGTCGCTGCTGCCTTTACCTTTCATCGGGATTAAAGCATGAACAATGCGTGGACCTAAATCTCTTGCCGGATTGATGGCGTAACCTGTAGTTCCACCCAGGGCTAAACCGATTACCCATACTAAAAAAGCTACCGGGATAGCACCCATTGAGCCTAATCCGATAGGCGTAACGGTTTCTTTAGTGCCCATACTGGCGTCCGTAAAATAGAAGATTACAAATATCAGCACAAAAGTGCCGATGATTTCGGAAGTGAGATTGGAAACTTTATTTCTGATGGCAGGGGATGTGGCAAAAGGTGCGGCTTTTAAACCTGCATCATCTGTAGCATCGAAATGGTCTTTATAAATAATCCACACTAAAAAAGAACCCGTCATGGCACCTGTTAATTGTGCGAGGATGTAATAAGGAACCAAAGTCCAGCTAAAACCTTTGCCAAGGGCTAAACCTAAGGTAACAATAGGGTTTAAGTGCGCACCACTGTAAGGACCGGCCACTACAACACCTACAAAAACAGCCAATGCCCAGGCGGTGGTAATTACAATCCAGCCGCTATTATTGCCTTTTGTATCTTTAAGCACTACATTGGCAACTACGCCATTTCCTAAAAGGATCATTAATGCAGTGCCGATAAATTCTGCGAGATATGCGTTCATAATAATTTAAGCGATTTAATTAATTTATAATTCAGAAATAAAAGACCCTGATCCCGATGTGAAATCGGGACAGGGTGACAACTTACTGTTAATCTTCTGCATTAACCCTGGCTGCTTTTACAGCTCTGTTCCAGCCCTTTATTCTTTCCGTATTGTTTATGCCTTCTTCTGCGGTAAAAGTTCTGTTGATTTTCCATTGATCACGGATCTGATCAATACTTTCCCAAAAACCAGTGGCTAAACCGGCCAGATAAGCAGCACCAATAGCCGTAACCTCGGTTACTTCTGGCCTGATTACCTTACAGTTTAAGAGATCAGCCTGAAACTGCATCAATAAATCATTGCTTGTTGCACCACCATCTACACGGAGTTCGGTAATGTTTACACCGGCATCGGCTTCCATGGCTTTTAACACATCCATGGTCTGGTAAGCGATACTCTCTAGGGCCGCCCTGGCAATATGCGATTTATTTGTACCACGTGTTAAACCTGTTATGGTACCGCGGGCATGCTGATCCCAGTGTGGGGCGCCTAAACCTGCAAAGGCAGGAACCACATAAACACCATCGGTATCTTTTACTTTTTTGGCAAGCGTTTCTACATCTGCCGATCTGGAAATAAATCCCATTTCGTCTCTAAGCCATTGCACAACTGCCCCGCCTATAAAAATACTTCCTTCTAAGGCATAATTTACTTCTCCATTAATCTGCCACGCAATGGTAGTTAAAAGGTTGTTTGCAGAAATTTTTGGCTTTTCGCCGATATTCATCAACATAAAACAACCTGTGCCATAAGTGTTTTTTACCATACCAATTTCGGTACACATTTGTCCGAAAAGGGCCGATTGCTGATCTCCAGCTATGCCTGCAATGGGTATTTTAGCTGCCAATATTCTTCCTGCAGTTTCGCCATAAACCTCACTCGATGATTTTACCTCTGGCAACATTGATTTTGGAATGGAAAATAGCTCGAGCAGTTCTTCATCCCAGCTTAAAGTATGGATGTTGTAAAGCATCGTGCGCGAAGCATTGGTTACATCGGTAACATGTTTCTCTCCGGCAGTTAACTTCCAGATCAACCAGGTATCTATGGTCCCAAAAGCCAGTTTTCCGGCTTCCGCTTTTTCCCTTGCACCATCTACATTTTCCAAAATCCATCGGGCTTTGGTTGCAGAGAAGTACGAATCGATGATTAAACCCGTTTTATCCTGTATTTTACCGGCTAAACCTTTAGCTTTAATTCCATCACAATAGGCCGATGTCCGCCTGTCTTGCCATACAATGGCATTATGAATCGGCAATCCGGTTTCTTTATCCCAAACTACGGTGGTTTCGCGCTGGTTGGTAATACCGATGGCGGTAATATCGTTTACAGTAAGGCTTGCCTTAACAATTACTTCGGTTACCACAGCCAATTGTGTAGACCAGATTTCCATCGGATCATGCTCCACCCAACCGGCCTTGGGGTAAATTTGCGTAAATTCTTTTTGCGCAATGGCCACTATTTCTCCATTGTGGTTAAAAATAATAGCCCTCGAACTCGTGGTTCCCTGATCGATAGATAAGATGTACTTGCTCATAATTTATACTTGGTTTTGGGCAATGCCCGCTCGGTTATTTTAAAGACTGATGATAAAGATAACCATCAGCTAATGTATTAAAAGTTTCAATCTGTTCGGTTTCCCAGTTTTGATCTGCTGATAATTCTTTGGCCAGGAGCGAGGCAACTTTAGGTGCCATATCTTTTGCAGCCTGTGCATCAATAAATAATACCCTTAATCTCCTGCTTAAAATATCTTCCACTGTTTCGGCTATTTCGTGCCTTGCGCTCCAAACTACTTCAGCTTCTGTAAAAGGAAAAGAGGGATGTAATTTTTGTGCAAGAGCTTGATTTTCTTGTATCAAAGCTTCAATATGAGCACGGTCTGATCCGTAAATGGCTAAAGGATGATTTTCTTCAACAAAAATACTCCCGTGGATACTTAAATTTTCGGTTATACAGGCTTTCGATGCTAAACCGGCATGGGTAATGGCCAGATTAACTGTTTCTTCAGCCATGCGGCGATAAGTAGTCCATTTACCACCGGTTATGGTAATCAATCCTTTGGCCGAAACAATCAGTTTATGATCGCGACTGATTTCTTTTGTACTGTTTCCGTCGCTACTAGTTGGCGCAGCCAATGGACGCAGGCCAGAGAACACACTTAAAATATCTTTTTCCAAAGGTTTACGGTTAAAGTAGCTCGTAGCAGTAGCCATAATAAAATCAACTTCTTCTTTTAGTGCTCTTGGTTCCAAACTGTGTTCATCTAACGGGGTATCGGTAGTGCCCACAAGCAAATGTTCGTGCCATGGAACCGCAAATAATACGCGGCCATCGGAAGTTTTCGGGATCATTAAAGCCGATTCGCTATTCAGAAAACTTTTTTCCAATACCACATGCACCCCCTGACTCGGACGTACCATTTTTCTGGAATTGGGATTGTTCATGTGCAGAATTTCATCTACAAAAACACCTGTAGCGTTAATTACCACTTTGCCATGATAGCTGGCTTTTACGCCTGTAATGGCATCTTCTGTTTCAATTCCCGTTACGGTTTCGCCATCTTTTAATAATCCGGTTACTTTGGTGTAATTTAATAAAGATGCTCCTTTCTCTACAGCTGTTTGGGCAATGTTGATGGCTAAACGGGCATCATCAAATTTTCCATCATAATATCTGATACTGCCCTTTAAACCTTTTTCTTTAATGCCTGGCATCATGGCAAGGGTTTCTTTTTTAGAAAAATATTTAGATTTGCCGAAACTGTATTTGCCCGCAAGCCAATCGTATAATGTAAGTCCGGTTAAATATTTGATCACTGAAAGCCAATCGTAGCAGGGGATCAGGAATGCTTCTTTATGTACAAGGTGTTTGGCATTCTGTTGTAATAAACCACGTTCTTTGAGTGCATGTCTTACCAGACCGATGTCGCCCTGCGCAAGATACCTTACGCCTCCATGTACCAGCTTGGTGCTCCTGCTTGATGTTCCTTTTGCAAAATCAGCCTGTTCTACCAATAAAGTTTTAAAACCACGACTTGCGGCATCCAAAGCTGTACCAAGTCCAGTTGCGCCGCCACCAATGATGATCAGGTCCCAATTGATGTTATCTGTTATTTTCGGCTGATGTAATCTTTTCATTTTGATTTGTAAAAGTAATAAAACGAAACAATATGTAATTATACGAAATAACTATCGAAATAATATAGTGTCCTTGTTAAAAATTTATTAATTATTTGTTCAAAATATTTTAAAGATTGTTTTTATTGCTAATTTGCAGCCTGCTAATTAAATATACTATGATGAATTTGGCTGAGAGGCACCAGTTTATTTTGAGCCGCCTGCAACGCGATCAATATATAAACGTGGTTGATTTATGTAAGGAACTGAAAGTCTCGTCTGTAACAATAAGAAAGGACTTAAAACTACTTGAAGATAAAAGCTTGTTGTTTAGGACGCACGGTGGTGCTACGGTAAACAATCCATATACGGTTGATCGTCCGGTTAACGAGAAAGAAAAAATACAATCTACCGAAAAGAATAAAATCGGCATCGCTGCTGCTGCATTGTTAAACGATAACGATTCGATCGTAATTGCATCGGGTACAACAGTACTTTATTTTGCGAAGAATATTGCTCCGGCTACCAATTTAACAGTGGTTACCTCGGCACTTAATGTGGCTTTAGAACTAATGCGTGAGCCGAGTATAGAAGTGATACAATTGGGTGGTTTGCTCAGAAAAAGCTCGTCGTCGGTGATGGGGGCTTATGCGGAACAGGTTTTACAGGATTTTTATTTCAACAAGCTGTTTTTAGGAGTGGATGGGATCGATCTTGATTTTGGATTAACCACCACAAATGCCATGGAAGCACATTTAAACCGTAAAATGATCGGCGCATCCCAAAGAACGATTGTACTGGCCGATTCAACCAAATTTGGAAAACGAGGCTTTGGAAAGATCTGCGGATTGGAAGAAATAGACCATATTATTACCGATAAAGGAATTTCTGAACAAATTGTAAAACATTTGGAGAGTTTAGGTGTTACTGTTACTATCGTGTAGCGCATTCCACGCCGACGGTATATCCCAAACATATAATTTGAACATGGAAAAAAAACGAATACACATTTTAGAAGACGATCAGGAGATCAGAAACGTTATTGAAATCCTGTTGAAGGAAGAAGGTTTTGAACTACAGCTTTCATCATCATTTGCAGAGCTGAAAAAGAATATCCAGGATGCAATGCCTGATCTTTTTTTGTTGGATGTAATGTTGCCAGACGGAAATGGGGCAGAAATCTGCGAAGACTTAAAAAACGATATTTTTACCAAACACATCCCAATTATTGTAATGTCGGCACAGAACAATAGCGAACAAAAGGCTATTGATGCGCTTGCAGATGATTATATCAGTAAACCGTTTGATATAGATGATGTGCTGGAACGTATTAATGCACAGTTAAAAAGAAGTTCGGAAAACAGGACTACGGTTTAATAAAGCCGGATAGGAATATAAGAAGAGAGAAGTTAAAAAGGCTTCTCTCTTTTTTTTGGTATTATTCTTCTCGCACTGCCGTCATGCTGAATTTATTTCAGCATCTATCATACTGATTAGACCCTGAAATAAATTCAGGGTGACGACTATGTTTTATGCGATTTATTAAATTTCTAATACTCAATCACCACCTTACCAATAGTTTTGCCACTTTCTAGTAAACGATGCGCTTCTTTTAGATTTTCTACGGTAAATCCTTTCAACGTTTGTTGAAGTGTAGTTTTTATTTCGCCTTTATCCAAAAGCTGGGCAACCTGATCCAGAATACGGTGCTGTTCTTCCATATCATCTGTTTTGAACAGCGAGCGGGTGTACATAAACTCCCATGAAAAAGTAACGCTTTTATTTTTTAATTTGTTCAGCACAACTGGAGTAGCCGATCCGGTGATGGATACAATATGTCCCTGTGGTTTAATCAGTTCCACAATTTGATCCCAGTAACCGTTGAGGTCAACAAAATCGAGTATAAAATCTACCTCGTTAAAACCTGCTGCGCGTACTTCTTCAACCAGGTTTTTATGATCTACTACCACATCAGCCCCCATGGCTTTACACCATTCTTTTGTTTCGGGGCGTGATGCCGTTGTGATAACTTTTAAACCGCTTACTTTTTTGGCAAGCTGTATAGCAATCGAGCCCATGCCGCCTGCGCCGCCAATAATCAGAATACTTTTTCCCTTATCTTTTTGCTCACTGATGCGGATACGATCGTAAAGGGATTCCCATGCGGTAAGCGCGGTTAATGGTATGGCTGCTGCCTCTGCATCAGTTAATGTTTTTGGTTTTAGGCCCACAATGCGCTCATCAACCAGTTGGTATTCGGCGTTGGAGCCATCTCGGGTAAATTCTCCCGCATAATAAACCTCATCTCCGGGTTTAAAAAAGGTTACCGCTTCGCCAATGGCTTCTACTGTTCCGGCAGCATCCCAACCGATCACTTTTGGACTTTCCAAAATGGTATCTTTTGCACTGTTCTGGCGGATTTTGAAATCAACCGGATTTACGCTGATGGCTTTGATTTTTACAAGGATATCGCGGCATTTTGCTTCAGGGATCGGTGTTTCAAATTCAATAAAACTTTCGCTTTCGTTTATGGGTAATGAGGTTTTAAATCCTATTGCTTTCATATCTTATGGCTTATTGTAATTTATCTTTTGTTTATTTTAAATCTATAAATGTAGTAGGGCGCCTTGCCGGTATCTGTAGTGCCGGTAAAGGCTGGCGTGGTATTCAGTTGGTTGGCAGTAACATATATCCAGCCAACCGGACCAAATATAACATTATCGGGCCATTTGATTTTTTCGTCTTGTACAATATTTGAGCTTTTACCCTTAACATCCACTTTGGTAATGGCATGTTCCTGTGAATTGGTAAAATAGTGGTTTCCATACTCATCAGTAGTTGCACCATCGCTCATAGGTTTATTGCCTGCTTTTTGTACAGCATCGGCAATAGTTTGATCACTTTTTCCTTCCCTGAACAGTTTAGCTGGCAGTTTGTACCAGGTAGTACCCACCATGGCACCGTAAAAAATGGTTTCCCTATCTGCAGAAATTGTAATAGGATCGATGGCTACACGGGCAGGTTTCCCTTTAAAATAAACTACTTTTCCATCAATCACCATATCTTTATTTTCGGCCTGTAAAGAGACGTGTCCGCTCCATCTCCGAGCTTCTTTCGTTTTTAGGTTTATAGCTATAATGCCGGGGTTATTGATGTCGGCCAGATAAGCCCAATTATTTTTTTCGTCTATGGCAACATCCTGTGCAAATGTTCCGGCTGGTGCAATAGCTTCAGGAATTTCTATTTTTTCGATTACCTGATTAGTTTTGATATTAAAGCACCAAAGACGGGTTTTGCCGAGGTTCAAACCCATATCGGTTACCCACAAACGGTTTTTCTTATCGAAGATAATTCCCAGAGGACTATCAATAGTTTGATCGGAAGCTTTTTGCCCGTTCTTTTGTAGGTTTATTGATGGGTAGGGTATTGCTTTTTTATTTTTAATTTCAACCAGTTGTATTTCCCAATGGGTGGATGGTAGAAAATATCCTGCCTTCTGCTGATACAGCCACGTCGCCCGGCCTGACATCAAGCGCGGCAACAACTTCGAGATTGGTTTGGTGGTTTTGTTGTGCCATTAAAAAAAATGGGCTGAAAAGTGCCGTCAATAAGAGGCTGCTTTTTAATTGATTTTTCATGTGTGATTATTTTATATAGCAAATATCAACTGATAATTTAAGTATAAACGGTATTAATTGGTGTTATTTCGGTATATTTGCGCCGTAAGCTTTTTTACATGATTAAAGAAACTTTATACGAACCGTACGAAATTGTATATCAAAAGCTCGATGAATGTCCGAAATATGGCCATAAACACCTGTTTTTCGAACTGGTTTATGTTTTATCGGGCAGTGGCAAACAATGTATCAATAATAACAAGTTCGACTACCGTGCCGGACACATGTTCCTGATCACACCAGACGATTGCCATTCTTTCGACATTGAAAATACGACCGAGTTTTTCTTTCTGCGCTTTGGCAATGTATACCTCCACTCAAAAGATTTTCATACCGATGATGTGAAAAGATTGGAATATATCCTTCAAAATGCCAGTCACCAGCCAGGATGTATCCTCAAAAACTTTTCTGATAAACCTTTGGTTAAATCGCTGATTGAGGCCATGATTGCAGAATATGTAAACCGCGATCTTTACAACAAAGAGTTGATTACCAAAATGGTTGATACCATGATTGTGCTGGTGGCACGTAACATTGCGAAATACCTGCCTGCCAATATTAAAGAAGATTCGGAACAAAAAACGCTCGATCTGTTAAACTATATACAGGCTAATATCTATAATCCGGAGAAACTAAGGGCCGAAAAGCTGAGTGCCGAATTTGGGATCTCTGAAAACTATTTTGGAAAATACTTTAAAAAGCAGACCAAAGAAACTTTACAACAGTATATTGCCAATTTAAGAATCAAGCTGATAGAAGCACGTTTGCGTTTCAGTGATATGCGGATCAACGAAATTGCCTTCGAATTGGGATTTACGGATGAAAGCCATTTGAACAAATTTTTTAAGTCGCAGAAGGGGATGAGTCTCAAAGCTTTCAGGAGTTTGGTAGCGAGTTAAGCTTATTTTACTGGTTAAACAAACTTTCTCTACAGCGATCGTCACCCTGTCCCGATTTTACATCGGGATCAGGGTCTTTCATGCTAAAAAGATGCT
>NZ_DJDT01000283.1 GCF_002432345.1 Pedobacter sp. UBA5917 | reverse complement strand
CTGGTGTATTTAATTGAGGTATTAAAGGCCAGACAGAAAAAAACAATGGCAAACAACCCGATTGAAAAATGCTTTTCTTTAAGATAAACCGCTCTTGCCACGATAAACAGTACGAGTGCAAAAACAATAAAAAAGGCATTAAAATCTACAATGAGTTTATAAATGAAAACGCCTGCAAAACCGATCAGGAAAATAATCAGTCTTTCCTTATTGGTAACATTAAGTTGGCTGCTCACCGTTGCCGAAATAACGGTAATCAGGTAAATCTGGAACCAGGCCAAACATAAAATCACAATCCCAACCCAACTGGTACCGCTCAGTTTAAGAATATTTACAATGTCGAAGTTGATTTTCGAGTTAAAAATAAGTCCGAAAAAAATATCGTCCGTATCCCAAACAATCTGCCCGATCAGCACCATTAAACCAGCCTGGATAGTCAGGCCAACAGCCTTATTGCGTTTAATCCATGTCGGAAATTTATACTGCTCTTTATGGTTGTACATAAAAAGCAAGAGCCAGGTAAGCACAATTACATTTAGAAGGAAATCGCCGAGCGAGGGCATCAGAAAATTATCGGCATAGATCCTCGGATCGAACAGATCAAGGATAAACCGGTGGTTAAACCAGCCATAATACAGATCCGACAAACGGAAAGCCAGAAAGAAAAAGAGCAGTAAAAAGGTTCCCCAGGCAATATGGCCACGGCGTGCAATAAGCGAACTCAACGAGTTAAAGAACATGCAGATGCACAGCATCCCCGCAATAAACAGCCACAACTGTGTGCCCGAATAATAGGTCTCGGCATACCCCGGTTTTACCTTCAGCCCGAACAAAAATTTATTATCGAGGCTTTTTATTACGTAAACATCCTTATCGGTAAAAGATGCAAAGGTTAATAGCTTTGAAGATGATAATAGAGGATCGATATCGTTTTTAAAGTAGGGTGTTTCTTTAAAAGGATATTGCGATTGGATAGCGATTAAAAAAATCAGAGTAAATCTGCCCTGCGTACTTTTGATTACCTCATACCAGCCGTTGGAGAAGAAGAGTACCGAGCTGCCTTCACGGATTGAGTTTGGATCAATATCAGAAACCTTAACCGTACTCCAGTATTTCAGGTCGTTATTTTCGTAGGTTAGCAGATTTACCCCGCTATTGCTGCGATAGGTATTGATAAAATCGGTCGCATTTTTAGGATTATGGTGAAACTGCTTAGCCTTTGCTACCTGTTGTTTATCGGCCAAAAAAGCCTGCACCAACCGTTCTTTCGACAAAAGGTTCTGCTGTACTTCTTCCGCATCGTGCTCCAGTAATTCGCTTTTGGTGGTAAAATGGCTCAACGAAATAGACGTTACCATAAGGCAACAGCCCAAAACGAGTAATAGAAACCTAATTTTTACACCAAAGCTCATATTCATACACGATAAAGATATTAATTATTGATAAAAAGCAACGCCATAAACTTGGGGCTTATGGCGTTGGCATTGTTATATTTTACAACATTGATTTATGCTACAGTAGCGCTGCTGGTTTGTACCTCGCGGCTCACTTTTTTAACCAGCCCCTGCAATACATTACCCGGACCAACCTCAACAAATTCGGTTGCACCATCGGCAAGCATATTACCAACTGTTTGTGTCCAACGTACGGCGCCCGTTAACTGTTTAATTAAGTTCGCTTTAATCTCTGCCGGATCAGTATAAGGTTTTGCATCAACATTCTGATAAACCGGGCATACAGGTGCCGAGATATTTGTTGCTTCGATAGCAGCCTGTAATTCTATTTTGGCAGGCTCCATTAAAGGCGAGTGGAATGCACCACCAACATTTAATTTTAATGCCCTTTTTGCTCCAGCTTCGGTTAATTTTGCACAGGCAAGGTCGATACCTTCAATACTGCCTGAAATTACCAGTTGCCCTGGGCAGTTGTAATTTGCAGGTACCACTACCGCATCAATCTCTGCACAGATTTTTTCTACCACATCATCAGCCAAACCTAAAATAGCAGCCATAGTTGATGGTTCTGCCTCACAGGCTTTCTGCATGGCATTTGCGCGGGCAATAACCAGTTTCAAACCATCCTCAAAACTTAGTGCATTTGCAGCTACAAGCGAAGAAAATTCGCCCAAAGAGTGACCGGCAACCATATCTGGTTTAAAATCATCACCTAAAACTTTTGCCAAAATAACCGAGTGCAAAAAAATTGCAGGTTGGGTTACGTTGGTCTGTTTTAGTTCTTCGTCCGTTCCACCGAACATAATATCGCTGATGCGGAAACCGATAATTTCGTTTGCCTGTTCAAACAATGCTGCAGCTTTCGGGTTTTCGTAAAGATCTTTACCCATACCTACAAACTGTGCTCCCTGTCCGGGAAAAATATATGCTTTCATTATAATTGGTTTGGCGTACCGCGTTTGGTGGTTAGCGTTCTACATCTAGCCATTTACCTCGATACTTTCTACTTGATAATTATTACTTGTACTTATTCTCCTTAACTAAATACTTCTTTCTTGATACTAAACAGTTGATGCCAACTAGTCCAAGCTCGCAGTAATTAACCTTAAAAACTCCGCTCTTGTTTTATCGTTGCTTAAAAAAGTTCCGGTAAAGGCCGAAGTTGTAGTAACCGAGTTCTGTTTCTGTACACCGCGCATCGACATGCATAAGTGCCTACACTCCATTACCACAGCCACACCCATCGGGTTAAGGGTATTTTGGATACAATCCCTGATTTCGTTAGTTAAACGCTCCTGTACCTGTAAACGGCGTGCAAAAGCATCAACTACACGTGGGATTTTACTTAGCCCCACAATGTGTCCGTTAGGGATATAGGCAATATGTGCCTTACCAAAAAACGGCAGCATGTGGTGTTCGCACATAGAATATACCTCAATGTCCTTTACCACCACCATCTGGCTATAATCTTCCTCAAACATGGCCGATTTAAGGATTTCATCAGGCTTAATATCGTAACCATGGGTTAAATACTGCAAGGCCTTGGCCACGCGTTCAGGGGTTTTCAACAAACCTTCGCGCTGGGGGTCTTCGCCCAATTGCCCTAATATATCTTTGTAATGTGTAGCTACAGCTTCAATTTTTTCTTCATTGTAACGGTCTACTTTTACATAACCGCTTACCGGCTCATCGTCAAATGCGTCTATATTGCTCATTAATTTAGGTTTTTAACCAAAGTATTCAACAAAATTATTTTCGGTTTCGTAGATTTTTACACAGTGTAAAATGGCTCCGCTTTCTGCAATTGGTGCCTCTAACTGTTTCCAGATTTCGATGGCCAGATTTTCGGTAGAGGCCAGTTTGCCTTTCATAAAATCGACATCAAGGTTTAAGTTTTTATGATCAACCTTATCTACAACATAGTCGTTCATTACGTCTTTAAGCCATTTTAAGTCAACAAGAAAGCCCGTTTCCGGATTTACCTCGCCTTTTACTGTAACATACAGCCAATAGTTATGGCCATGCCAGTTGGGGTTGGCACATTTACCATAAACTTCACTATTTTTATCATCATCCCAATCTGGACGCGCCAATTTGTGCGCCGCATTAAATGATGCTTTTCTTGTTATGTAAATCATTACTATAAAATAAAATGCAAATATACGGATAAAATGGATGATGTTTGATGGATAATCATGTATGATGGAAGAGGGATAATGGATGATGTAGCAATGCCGGGTCCATATTCCATCTCTTCCCTTCCTTCATCCATTTTAACCTTATATACCCAACATCTTCTGACCTCGGACATCGGACTTTCCGACTCATCCATATTCCATTATACATTTTACATATCTTCATTAACTTTACATTATGAAAACTTTAGTTGTTGCCGCTACCAAGGCCGAATTGGCTTTCTTTTATCAGCATTTTAACCTGCCGGAAGGCGATTTTGTGGAAAGTAAAAATTTCGACCTGCTCATTACCGGCGTTGGTATGGTAGCAACTGCTTTCGCGCTGGGCAAACACCTTTCGCATAAATATGAACTGGTGGTAAATTTTGGTATTGCCGGCTGTTTTGATAGAGATATAGCCCTGGGCACAGTTTTAAACATTACTGAAGATACTTTTGCCGAATTGGGCGCCGAAAATGGCGATGAGTTTATATCTATAACCGATTTAGGCTTCGGAGAGAATCATTACAACTCCAAAACACAGCGTAAAGTTGGCTTGCCACTGGCCAAGGGCATTACCATGAACTGCGTAACCGGAAGCGAAAAAAGCATTAAAAGCCTGATCGAAAGATTTAACCCAACTACCGAGAGCATGGAAGGTGCAGCGGTTTTTTATGCGGCCAAACAATTAAATATTGACTGTTTACAGATCAGAAGCATATCCAATTATGTGGAACCCCGGAATAAAGACAATTGGAAAATTGGCCTTGCGGTTAAAAACCTGAACGATTGGGCCATTGCTTTTATTGGAGAAATGAACTGATTATGACCAATTACTGTAGCACAGTAGTTAATTTTGATTTATGAACCCGACACAATTAAAATAATTATTTTAATTGTCAAAGGCTCCATCTAACAACTGAAAACAAAAAATAAATAGATGAAACTTACACTTGGATTTTCTCCCTGCCCTAACGATACCTTTATTTTTGATGCTTTAATCCACCATAAAATTGATACCGAAGGTTTAGAATTTGAGGTTTTTTACGATGATGTAGAAACCCTGAACCAGAAAGCCATGCGGGGCGAGTTGGATATTACCAAATTAAGTTTTCATGCTTTTGCCTACGTAGCCAATCAATATGCTTTGCTTGATGCCGGTAGCGCTCTTGGTTTTGGTGTTGGTCCGTTGTTGATCAGTAAAAAGCATTTCGACGGCGAAACCGACCCCAAACTCCAAACGCCGAACTCCGAACTTAAAATCGGCATACCCGGAAAATATACTACGGCCAATTTTCTGCTGGGCATCGCTTATCCACACTTACAAAATAAACAGGAACTGGTTTTCTCTGAAATCGAATCGGCACTGCTGAATGAAAAGATCGATCTGGGATTGATTATCCACGAAAACAGGTTTACCTATCAGGACAAGGGATTGAACAAAATTGTTGACCTGGGCGATTACTGGGAAAAACTGACCGGTTGCGCCATCCCCTTGGGCGGTATTGTAATTAACCGTAACCTGGATCGCGAAGTGCAGCTAAAAGTGAACCGTTTGATCCGTCAATCTGTTGAGTTTGCTTTTGCACATCCAAAATCGGGTATCGATTTTATCCGCGAACATGCCCAGGCGATGGAAGAAAGTGTAATGTACAAACACATCGAACTTTACGTAAATAAATACAGCATTAACCTGGGTGAAGAAGGCCGCAAAGCAGTTGATACTTTATTTAAGCTTGCGCAGGAAAGAGGCATTATCCCTGCAATTCAGGAAAATCTGTATATTTAATCCTGCTCCTCATCCCGACCGTAGTGGAGAGATCTATATGTTATTGTTGAAAGGTTAGGAGGTTAAAAGTTGGAAGGTTGGTTTGAGGGAATTGTATTAAATTGCAAAAAAATCTACAAACTCTAGTTCGATAAATATTGATGTGCTTTCATCAATTTTAGCCAACTTTTCCTAATGCGGCCGTCATGCTGAATTTATTTTATTAGCCGTTTTTATTGTTTTCAAAGGTCTAATAGCTACTTCGTGGTCAGCATCTTTCCAGCTAGAAAGACCCTGAAACAAGTTCAGGGTGACGAGTTGATGGAGAAATCTGTGCCTCGATAGATTTGTCGACTGCGCTGCACCCGATAGCTATCGGTCCGCTCGAAATAATGATACGGTTTTAGGATGTAGTCGACATAAATTTGATACGCCAGAACGGTGTAACATTAAAACCTTACAACATTCCAACTTTTCAACCTTACCCTACCAACAACTTATAACCCTTACCATGAACATTGATAATCTCTACAGCCGGATCTGCTTTCAGGTATTTGCGCAATTTGCTTAAAAACACGTCCATACTGCGGCCGTTAAAGTAATTATCATCATGCCAGATGCTTAATAAAGCTTCTTCGCGGGTTAAAACAGTATTCTTTTTTAAACATAATAAACGCAGCAATTCTGCCTCTTTGGTAGAAAGTTTTTGCTGCTGATCATTATTGGTAATAATCTGTGTAGTATAATCGAAATGATACTGGCCTATAGAAAACTCTGTTTCCGCGGTTTCATCATTACTGCCTGTTTTATTGGCAACGCGTTTAAACATGGCATTAATGCGCAACAAAAGTTCTTCGATACGGAAAGGTTTGGTAATATAATCATCGCCGCCCAAATCATAAGCAGCAGATTTATCTTCAAGCATGGTTTTGGCCGTTGCAAAAATGATCGGAACCTGGGTATTTACCTTCCTAATGTCTTTACCGAGCGTAAAACCATCTTTTTTCGGCATCATCACATCCAAAATACACAAATCGAAGTTCTGTTTGTTAAATGTTCTTAAGCCATCCTCGCCATCAGTGCACAACACCACATCAAACTTGCCTTTTAACTGCAGATAGTCCTGTAATAATAAACCTAAATTCGGATCGTCCTCTACCAGAAGTATTTTTTTCATTTTCTTAATTTTATTCACATATGTAGCATTCCCTACAGTGAAAGTTTGATTCTGAATATGCATAACGGTTTAATTTAGGTTGTAGAATAAATTAATACGCTACTATATTAGGCAAATTAAACCTGTAATATTTTAATGTATCGATAAAGCCACCTTTTGTGCCGACGGTTATCCGTTATATAAAGGTAAAGATATTTCGAACGTTGTTCCCTTATCTTTTTCGCTACTTACCTTAACCGTTCCCCCTGCTTTTTTGATAATATCCTGAACATAATTTAAGCCCAGGCCAAAACCCTTAACATCGTGCAGGTTACCTGTAGGCACCCTGTAAAATTGGTCAAAAATTCTCTTCGATTGCTCTTTCGTCATGCCAATACCTTTATCTGCAATCTCAACAATTAAATTTTTATGGTTATTGCGGGTGGTAATGGTAATCTCGGGCGTATTGGTACTGTATTTATTGGCATTATCGATCAGGTTGTAGATTACGTTTGATAAATGCAGCTCATCTCCAAACACCACCGAATTTTCCGCATCAGTATTCACATGGATAATTGCATTTTTTTTCTGCAGCTGTAATTCCATACTATCCAGCACAATTACAATCAGATCGTTTACATCCACTTCGGTATTTTCCATTTTAAGTTCGCCCTTTTCTAAGCGGGCAATACTTAAAACACGTTCTATATGGCTTCCCAAGCGTACGTTTTCGTCATAAATAATCCCTGCCAAACGCTTTAAACGTGCTTTATCTTCTGTTACTTCGGGATCTTTTAAAGCCTCGCTGGCAATCATAATGGTTGCTACCGGTGTTTTAAACTCATGCGTCATGTTATTGATGAAATCCGTTTTCATTTCCGACAGTTTTTTCTGCTTTAAAATAGCATAAAGTGTGTAAGAAAAGATAAAAACGAGTACCAGCAACAGCCCAACCGATGATGCCAGGGTAACACTCAGATTGGCAACAATAGCCGAATTTTTATTTGGGAAACTTACAAAAAGCATCCCCGGATCGCGAAAAATATCGTTGCCGAACAAAGGGGTTTTATAGGTATTCTCCGGCAGAAACTCTCCTTTTACATTGGAGGCCGTCATAAAAATGGTCGAATCCTTTTTAGCCAGCGAAATGCGGTAAGCGGGCTCCAGGGTAATATTATGCGCCAGTAATTCGTCTTTTAACAGGTTACCGAGGGCATCGAAATTAATACGTTTAACAATAGGGATTTTGGTTTCCTGCAATTCCTTCGATACATCCTCAACCACACTTAACCGAGTGTACGAAAAGGTATCTTTACCCAATGCCGCAATCTTAATCTCCAGCTGTTTTTTGGCAATCTCATCCTCACGTTTAAATTTTTTCTGTAAATCGCTCGGAATCTTCGGAACATTGGCAAAACCCGGGCTACCATCCCGCGGGTCGAAAACCAGATACCTCAATGTATCGGGCAAACTCTGTAAACTTTTAAACTCAAATGCTTTAGGCGGTGTAGCAAATGGCTTTGTACGCATGCTATAGCCTTTAATGATCAGGCTTTTCATATCGATAAAAGCATCCATCTGCAGATCGAGCTTATCGCCGTTTTTTGAACTTAACGAACTAAATTCCTTTTCAGAAATTACTGCGGGCGCGCGGTATGTATTACGGATAATACTATCCTGCTGGTTCAGGTAATTTTCGATCTCATTTTCCCGTTCAACCTCTTTTAATTCACTTTGCTGAAGATATTGCTGCCTTAAATCTTTAATATCCAATGTACGTTGCCTCGAATCCTGAAGCTGTTTCAGTTTATTTTCAGCATCCTTGCGGTTTAAATGATCGGCAACATTTCTGCGCTGTATTTTATTTACTACCGTAGTTAAGGTCTGGTTTACCTGTTCATCAAAAAGCTGCGATTTTAGCTTATACGATTCCCTGATGTAATACAGCTGCATTACAAGAACACCCAGCAAAGCCACCGTCATTAAAACGGTAATTAACCAAAAACTCTTTTTCTTCATTGAACCGGAATGGTTTAATTTAAAACCGGAATAAACCTTTTAAATTTAAACAGGTATCAAAAATACTGAATAGCAAAGCTAAGTGTTTGTTTTTAACATATTTTAACAGCGGTGGCGAGACTTCCGAAGTTAGCCGGGCTGGTGCCTCCGCAAAACTTCGGAAGTCTTGGGCAAAAGGCAAAAAAAATGCCGAGACTAAAGCCTCGGCATGGTTCAAAATTGTTTGCTTAAAAAAGATTCTTTATTTAAAAAGGCAAATCATCGTCTTCGCCTGGTGCATTGCTTACATCAACCGGAGCTGCATAAGCTGGGGCTGCCGCTGGGGTACCTGCTGCAACAGCATTGATACGCCAAATTACCAAACTGTTAAAATATGATGTTTTACCTTGTTTATCTGTCCAAGGGCGACCACGTAAATTAAAGAACACTTCAACCTCATCACCTGCTTTAAATGTATCTAATAATGCAGTTTTATCTTGTAAAGCCTCAAAACGGATATATTCCGGGTATGTTGGGTTTTCTGCGTATTCTATTATTAAATCACGTTTTTTAAACGTTTCACTTACTTGTTGTGTGGCACCTACTTCGTGTACTTTTCCTTTAATTTCCATATCAATACTACTTATTGTACTATAAACATCAAATCTCTATAATTTTATTGATAACTTCGCATATATTATGATGCAAGTTTTCCACAATAAAAGCAGGGTAATTATTACCTGCAACAAGCGCCTTTCCCCTTATCTTCAGGACGAAGTTAAGGCTTTGGGCTATACCATCGAAAGGGCTTTCGCCACCGGCGTAGAGCTCAACATTACCCTTACAGAGTGTATTAAGCTTAATTTAAACTTGCGTTGTGCCAGTCAGATCCTTTATGCTTTAAAAAGTTTTAAGGCCGTTACACCCGATGATTTATACAAAGAAATATCAGCTATTGAATGGGAAGAACTGATCGATTTTTCGGGTTATTTCTCGGTTACCTCAAATGTTGATAACCCAAATATTACCACACCTCTTTTTGCAAACCTAAAAGTTAAGGATGCAATCGTAGACCGCATGAAAGAGAAAAAGGGCATTCGCCCCAATTCGGGTTCTGACGCCAATAAAGCAGTGGTACACTTATATTGGAAAGATGCCGATGCAGATATATTTATAGATACCTCGGGCGAAACACTTGCCAAACATGGTTACCGTAAAAT
Organism: Pedobacter sp. UBA5917; assembly: GCF_002432345.1. Lineage (GTDB taxonomy): Bacteria > Bacteroidota > Bacteroidia > Sphingobacteriales > Sphingobacteriaceae > Pedobacter. Next base: position 37,062 of record NZ_DJDT01000283.1, on the reverse strand, counting down.
CCCCGGAAAGGCACCTATGCTCGAAGCTTTGGCCTCGAGTGTTATCCTGGCCAGCAACTGGGACAGAAAATCGCCATTTATTAATCCCATGTGCGGTTCGGGAACTTTGGCTATCGAAGCCGCTTTAATTGCAACCAACCGTGCGCCGGGCCTATACCGTATGAATTATGGTTTTATGCATATATTGGGTTATGATGAACAGGCCTTTTTTGCTGAACGCCGGATTTTAAAAGACCAGGTAATTAAAAATGTCGACCTTAAGATTATAGCTTCCGATCTTTCGGAGGATGCCGTTGAAGTTACCCGCAGAAATGCGAAAACTGCCGGCGTGGATACTTTGATCGAATTTGAGGTTTGCGATTTTGAGTTAACACCCGTTCCGGAAGATGGCAAGGGCGTGGTGGTTTTTAATCCCGAATACGGTGAACGTTTAGGTGTGCACAGCAAACTTGAGCTAACCTATAAACGCATGGGCGATTACATGAAAACCAAGTGCAAAGGCTATTCGGGTTATATTTTTACCGGAAATCCCGACCTTGCAAAAAAAATAGGTTTAAAAGCATCTAAAAAAATTGAATTTTATAATGGTAAGTTAGATTGTCGTTTATTGGAATACGAATTATATGATGGCTCGCGCAGGGCTCCATTAATTGAGGCATAATTTTTCATTGAAAATTGATATATTACGCTCTCTTACGTACCATAACGTAGAAAATTTTGAAGAATATGGAATTTGATGACATGGATCATATGCCCGAATGGGAGCATTTTAGCCGTTTTGGCCGCGATGACGAGGATGAAGAAGGCCTATCGATTGATGACGCGGAAAAGGTTAGGCTAAAGGCAACCAGGGCAAAAAGTCTTTACAACCAGGCAAGGGCAGTATATAAATATGCCGCCCTATTCTGCGAAACCCTTGAAGGTGAAATGGCCGAAATGACGGCCAACCTGATTATGCAGAATGCACTGATGCTCTGTCCGAAAATTGTTGGTGCCGAAGGTGCCGATATGTATATTTTAAGGATGGAGAATGCTTCCATCATCCGTACCAACTGCCGCGAACTCGAAACACAGGTAAGGGCCGCAGATATGTTCGAAATCTGTACCCCTGAGTACAAGGATATTGTTCTGGATGAAATGGAGAAATTCCGCCTGTTGTTTATCGAATGGGTTAAATATTTCGAAAAAGACGAATTTGAAGATGACTGGGGGTTATATTAATCCTTGGCATCCAAATTTCCAGCAGCTTTTATTTTCCTATTAGGATAATACCCACTATATATATATTATCCTGCCCTATTCCATCCGCTAAGATCAGCGCCATAACAGATCTTATTGCTACGGCGGACAAACCCCACAAAACGCTCATAAACAGACAACTAAATACCCCGGATTTAGCACATTAAACATTTGGTCTGTTACTTTGTTATAACCATAAGTATCTTTTGGAGCACATATAATTCCTAAAAGTGCTAAAAATTTCCTTTTTTGAAATCTGCCCCATTTGGATTTTCGTAAATATCGGAAGAACATTAAAATTATCCCTTTTTTATGGAAGATGTATTGGCTTTAAAGACGAAGAATGTTGCCGGGAATATCAGAAAAATTAGAGAATACAGAGACTATACTCAAGATTATCTGGCAGCAAAATTAAAAATATCACAAAATGCCTACAGCAAGATTGAGCTTGGCTATAGTAAACTAACTATAGACCGCTTATTCCAGATTGCAGCAATTTTGGAGGTAGAGGTTGCGCATTTGCTCACGCTTAACCATAGCGATCTGATCAAAATTATTACCGATGATGAGAACAGGGCAGCTGCTGCAAGTTAAACCGCACTGTTGATATCATTTTTTTATCCCTGCCGATAATTCCGATACCTTTGGGAAAAAATTAGGATTATGCAGGATGCCATTCAGAAAACCATCGATTTTGTTAAAGAAACCTTAGCCCATGCTGAGGCGGGACATGACTGGTTCCATATTGAACGTGTTTTTAAAACCGCTCAAACCATTAATCAACAAGAAAATGGTGATGGATCTGTAGTGGCATTTGCGGCCTTATTACATGATATTGCCGATCCTAAATTTAACAATGGCGATGAGGAGTTGGGACCGAACATGGCTGCGTCATTTCTGGCGTCAATCGCTGTAGATGCTGCCGTTATCGAACATGTTAAACTGATTATCCAGAACATGTCGTTCAAAAACAGTTTCGATGGCACCGGCTTCACTTCAAAGGAAATGCAGATTGTACAGGATGCCGACCGTTTGGATGCCATCGGGGCTATTGGTATTGCAAGGGCTTTTACCTACGGTGGTTTTAAAAACCGGGTGCTTTACGATCCGGCTATCCCGCCAGAGGAGCATTTAACCAAAGAAAGTTATAAAAACACCACCGCGCCTACCATTAACCACTTTTACGAAAAGCTGCTCCTGCTAAAGGATATGATGAACACCGAAGGCGGTAAAACAATCGCCACAGAAAGGCATAACTTTATGTTGCAATACCTCAATCAGTTTTATAAAGAATGGGAAGGCCAATAAACCTACGGGCCGTCTGTTAAAAAATTACCCATTAGTAAGTATTTTGGCGCATTTTATAAGGACTTAACTTTACAAAAAATTAATTCCTTATGCAACCATACAAACTAAAGTACCACAAAAACAGTGTTTTGTTGATTGCCATGGTTGGCATTCCGGTGTTTTTTATATCACTGATGTTATATTGCCTCTTTAATTTGCCAACCTCACTTTCAGAACCCTCAACTCTGATTCTAATCTGCTTATCGGTCGTTTTTATGGCCACTACGCTTTTGTGGATTACCCGTACGCAGATTTTTGTATCAGGCAAAGTCCAGATCAATGAAAAAGGTATCCGGTTTAAGCTAAAAAGCACTTCATTTTTATACAGAAGAACAAATTTTTTCTGCCATTGGGATAATGTAATCGGTGTAACCGAAATGTTCGATAACCATAATGGCGGATATTTTTATAAGGTGGCGTTTAAAAACCCAAATTTCGTGGCTTATTTCAGTCCCCTAAAAAAACACGAAAAAGATGCAGAGCGTTTTTTTACGGAACTACAGTTTTATAAAGAAAGTTATAACATTCCACTTCAGTTACCATTAAATATAAAATTGAAGCCCAGCAGTAGTTTTGATTAAATTAAAATTATTCCCTAAACGAATAGGATAATCAGAGATTTTTACTAATATTTTTAGTTATTTAAGCTATCTTTGTTAGTAAACACATCCCTATGTCTGATAGAATCCGTGAAAAGCTGAACATTCTTGCTGACGCCGCTAAATATGATGTTTCTTGTTCATCAAGCGGCGGCACAAGAAAAAACACCAATAAAGGTCTTGGCGACAGTCACTCGTCGGGTATATGCCATACTTATACCGAAGATGGGCGCTGCGTTTCGCTGTTAAAAATCCTGTTAACCAACCATTGTATATACGATTGTTTATTCTGCGTTTCGCGGAAAAGCAATGACATTAAACGTGCGGCCTTTACCGTTGATGAAGTGGTAGAGCTGACCATGAATTTTTATCGCCGCAATTATATCGAAGGTTTATTTTTAAGCTCAGGTATTTTTAAAAATGCCGATTTTACCATGGAACGTTTGCTCCAGGTGGTAAAAAAATTGCGTTTAGAACAAAATTATAATGGTTATATCCACCTTAAAACCATTCCAGGTGCCAGCGATGAACTGATTAAGGAAGCAGGGCTATATGCCGACAGGATGAGTATTAACCTCGAAATGCCAACCGAAGCCGGTTTAAAACTTTTGGCACCCGAAAAAAACCACGAAGATGTAATTAAACCGCTTGCATTTGTACAACAGCAGATTAGCCAGTTTTCGGCAGATAAAAAGCTGATCAAACATATCCCAAAATTTGTTCCGGCGGGCCAAAGCACACAAATGGTGATTGGTGCCACGCCCGAAAGCGACAAGGATATTATGTACACGGCCAATGCCTTTTATAAAAACTTCGCCTTAAAAAGGGTTTATTATTCGGGTTATGTGCCCATCAGCAACGATACACGGATGCCCGTTCTGGGTACACAGCCTCCACTGTTAAGGGAAAACCGATTATACCAAACCGACTGGCTGATGCGTTTTTATGGCTTTAAGGTGCAGGAAATTTTAAATGACGCCAACCCTAACCTCGATGTGGATATCGACCCCAAATTAAGCTGGGCCATCCGCAACATGCAGCATTTTCCTGTTGATATCAATACTGCAGATTATAAAATGATCCTCCGCATACCGGGAATAGGTGTAATGTCGGCACAGAAAATTGTACAGGCTCGTAAATTCGGAAAATTAAGAATCGATCAGTTAAAAAAAATCGGCGTGGCCTATAACCGGGCGAAACATTTTATTACCTGTTTGGATAGTCCATACCAGCTAAGAGATTATCAGGGTACACAGATCAAAGCTTTTATTTTGGCCGAAAGCCAGAGTAAATATTTAAAAACAGATAGTAATCAGATGATTTTGTTTTAAAACCCATTCTCGTCATTGCGAGGAGGCTTTTTCAGCCGAGGAAGCAATCTTAAAACGATCGCTCCAGCATCCGCATTAAGATTGCTTTCCCGCAAAGCGGGACAGGCTGTTCCTCGCAATGATGGCGTTTATAATAATAATGACATACATTTTCGACAACTCCCTCCAAGGCCTTTTAACATCGGTTTTCGAATGGTTTGAACGCAAACCGGGCAAAGTGGTATTAAAATCGGCCGAAATTTTCCAGCCCGAAGCTTTTGTAGAAAGTTTTACGGTGATTACCGATGCCGAAAAAGCCGACCGGGTTTGGAATGGATTGGAAAAAAAACTCAAAAAAGATTGGTTACGCAAATTCTATTGCAGTTACTTATCAGAAATTCCGGAGGCCTATAACCACCTGTTCCAGTTTAGCATTTATATCTTTCAAAATCCGATAGGTGCCGAAAGCAATTATGGCAATGAACATGTAATTGCATTATCAAAATACGCAAAAAGTGTAGAAAGGGAAAAACACCGTATGGAAGCCTTTATCCGTTTTCAGAAAACAGGAGATGGTATTTTTTACGCGGGCATTGATCCCGATTTTAATGTATTGCCCTTAATATCCAATCATTTTAAAAACCGTTATGCCGATCAGCAATGGGTAATTTACGACCTGAAAAGAAAATACGGCCTGCATTATAATTTAACCGCAGTTGAAGAAATTACCATCAGTTTTAGCCATGGGGTAAATAAGCAAAACCCTGCCCCTGTTTTAATGGACGAGGGCGAAGCACTTTACGCCACACTTTGGAAAGATTACTTTAAAAGTGCTAACATTGTAGCGCGTAAAAACACTAAACTGCATGTGCAGCATGTGCCTAAAAGGTACTGGAAATATTTAACGGAAAAAGCGATATAGAACAACTGTAAATATTAACATATTTCAACACAATCAAATTCGTCATCTCGACTAAAACGCAGTGGAATGGAGAGATCTAACTCGAGATAGATCTCTCGGCTACGTTTCACTTCGCTCGAGATGACGTATCTGGGGGATTCAGCTTAAATTAACCCCTCTGTCAATAATATTGATTTTTAGGCAATAAATTATTCCTCGAAATGACGAACGGTTGATTAATCAATAATTTGGCTCAAAATTTAAAAACTTACTGCCATGCTGACACGCTGCATTCTTAATTAGGGTATAAAGTTTGACAGTTTGGTGAAAATTTGTCCCGCAAAATCACTTGGCATAAAAAGTGTTAAATGTATGCGTAGTTAAAAAAACAAAATCAAAATAAAAAAATAATAAAAGTTATGGCGTTAAACCTTAAACCAATTGCTGGCAGTTCGAACAGAGTAATAGTTGAACCGGCTGCGGCAGAAGAAAAAACTGCATCGGGTTTGTATATCCCTGATACTGCTAAAGAAAAACCATCTAAAGGAACCGTAGTTTCTGTTTCTGAAGAAGATTCTGAAGGTAAAAAAGCAACTGTAAAAGTTGGCGATGTTGTAATTTATGGTAAATACGGTGGTACCGAATTCCCTTACGAAGGTAAAGACTACCTAATTATGCGTGAAACCGATATTTACGCAGTTGTAGGGTAAGAATTTAGGATTGAATGACCAAGTGTTTCAAAATCACAACATTCAGCATCGATTAAAAAATAAACAATAAATGATAGAATGAATGATTTTTGAATGATAGAACATTTCGAAATTCAAAATTTAACATTCTCTCATAAAATCATTCAAAATTTAAAAAGTAATGTCAAAACAAGTAAAATATAACGTAGAAGCACGCGACGCCCTGAAAAGAGGTGTTGATATCCTTGCAAATGCAGTAAAAGTAACTTTAGGCCCGAAAGGCCGTAACGTAATCATCGATAAAAAATTCGGTTCTCCGGCAATTACCAAAGATGGTGTTACTGTAGCTAAAGAAATCGAATTGAAAGATGCGGTTGAGAACATGGGTGCCCAGATGGTGAAAGAAGTAGCTTCAAAAACAGCTGATATTGCTGGTGATGGTACTACTACTGCAACTGTATTGGCTCAGGCTATTATCACTACAGGTATTAAAAACGTTGCTGCAGGTGCAAATCCAATGGATTTAAAACGCGGTATCGATAAAGCGGTTGCTGCTGTTGTAGAAAACTTAAAAGCTCAATCACAAACTGTTGGCGAGGATAACAACAAAATTAAACAGGTTGCATCTATCTCAGCTAACAACGATGAAGTAATTGGTGCTTTAATTGCCGAGGCAATGGGTAAAGTAGGTAAAGATGGTGTAATTACTGTTGAAGAAGCAAAAGGTACTGAAACTGAAGTAAAAACAGTAGAAGGTATGCAGTTTGACAGGGGTTATTTATCTCCATACTTTGTTACCAACGCAGATAAAATGGAAGCTGAATTAGATAATCCTTACATTTTAATCTACGACAAAAAAATCAGCAACATGAAAGAATTGTTGCCTGTATTAGAAAAAACTGTTCAAACCGGTAAACCATTGGTGATCATCTCTGAAGATTTAGATGGCGAAGCTTTAGCTACCTTGGTAGTAAATAAAATCCGTGGTTCGTTAAAAGTTGTTGCTGTTAAAGCTCCGGGTTTTGGCGACAGAAGAAAAGCAATGTTAGAAGACATCGCTATCTTAACCGGTGGTATCGTGGTATCAGAAGAAAGAGGTTATAAATTAGAAAATGCTGATTTAACTTACTTAGGTTCTGCTGAGAAAGTTGTTGTTGATAAAGACAATACAACTGTAATTAACGGTGCCGGTAACTCAGAAGATATTAAATCACGCGTTAGCCAGATCAAATCTCAGATCGAAACTACTACATCTGATTACGATAAAGAAAAATTACAGGAGCGTTTGGCTAAATTAGCTGGCGGTGTTGCTGTTCTTTATGTAGGTGCAGCTTCTGAAGTCGAAATGAAAGAGAAAAAAGACCGTGTTGATGATGCTTTACATGCAACTCGTGCGGCTGTAGAAGAAGGTATTGTTGCAGGTGGTGGTGTTGCTTTCATCCGTGCAGTAGCTTCAATAGCTGATTTGAAAGGTGCTAACGAAGATGAAAACACTGGTATCCAGATCATCCGTCGTGCTATCGAAGAACCATTACGTCAGATCTGTGAAAACGCAGGTATCGAAGGTTCTATCGTAGTACAAAAAGTAAAAGAAGGTACTGCCGATTTCGGTTACAATGCCCGTACTGGTGTATACGAAAACTTAATTGGTGCAGGTGTTATCGACCCTACTAAAGTAAGCCGTGTAGCATTAGAAAACGCAGCATCTATCGCAGCAATGTTATTAACCACAGAAGTTGTTTTGGCTGACGAACCTGAAGAAGGTGGCGCTCCAATGCCTCCAATGGGCGGCGGCGGCATGGGTGGTATGATGTAATATCAGCTCCATAACGAAACCATTTCGTGTAAAAATATTCCCCGGGCCCGAAAGGCACCCGGGGTTTTTTATGCCCTCTACTTAGCGGAAACGAAACTTAATCCTGTTTATAACCTACTCATTTAGTTATGTTTGGTGTAAAAAAATATGAAATGTAATACAGAAATTACGTTCTTTGCACTTGAATATTTATTGGCGCGTCTTAGGGCTAGTACTCAATTCTGAGAACAGGCAAAAGCTGATTCACTAACAGCTTCCGGAACACAATAAAATCATTCCCTAGTGTTAGAGATTTATGAAGATTCGTTGTAAAAGGAAATGGCTTTGTTTTGTCCTATTTTTTGGGGCATTTTTGTTCACGTCAGATGTTTTAGCCCAGGTAAGCCTTGGCACGGTAGATCCCGGGCCTTATACTCCCGGCAGTACTATTGCAGTTCCATTTAAGGTACCGGCAAGCTGCATATCACAGGGAAACCAATTTCAACTTTATCTATCAGATCAGAACGGGAACTTCGGTACTGAAACACGTATTGGTACCTACGATAGTTTCTACAGCACTTATATCAATGGGTTGCTCCCTGCAGGGCTTACGCCGGGCACAGGTTACCGGGTGAGGGTAAAAACAACCATACCCGCTACCGTAAGTGCTGCCTCCACCCCCTTTGAGATTAAAGCCGGGGCCCCTATTGAAGCGAAATTAACTTCAAACTACCTGAATAATAATAACAAAGAAACATTTGGCACCTGTATAAGTAAACCCAATAATAATTTTTTAATCAGTAACGAGTCTACTGCCAACAGTACAGTTACAGCAACAATAACCGATGAAGGAACCGGTGGGGCTACAAGCTCAATGACATTCTCCGCTCCAATACAAACTTTTACTGCTCAACAATCTCATTATACCATATATACTAAAGCCGTAATGCCTGATGGTACAGTTGCAACCAAGGCGTATCTGCTAATCAATAATAAAACAGTAACCGCTTTCGCAAACACCGGAAATACTGTAGTATGTTTGCCTTTGGGTACACTAACATTTAATGTCGATGTAACGTCGGCATCGGGCATACAAAACAACTTTCCAGGTGATATTTATACCATTACCTGGGGCGATCAAACTACAACAACCTACACCCTTTGCGAGATCATCAGCAATGGTGGAATTGTGGCACACTCTTACTTAAAATCTTCGTGCGGAAGTGTGTCTACTTCAAGCGCCGGTACTATTTTTAATGCTTTTGATGTATCTATCAACGTTTCGAACACTTTCTGCGGTATAATTGGCACACCTGTATCTTCATCAGCCAAAGTAGTGGTAAAGCCGGTAAATTCGTTTGTTTTTAACAACCCTGGATGTACAAATACTGATATTACCTTTGTAAATACTTCTACCCTCGGCGAAAACCCCAACACCAATACACTAGGTTGTGCACCAAATGAGGTAACCTATAACTGGTATGTTGATAATGTACCGGTTAAGGCAAACCAACCACGATCTTATAATCTGGTATATAAGTTCCCAACAAATGGAGAACACACAATCCGATTGGAATCCAATAGTTCCGGTTCTTGTAATGCCGATCCTGTAGAGATGAAAATCTGCATCCAGGATCCACCTAAACCGGCATTCGAGATTTTACCAAGCACCATCTGCTCGGGAACAACTTTAATACCGAAAGATCTTTCAGTTATAGATAATATCTGCAATGCAGCCAATAGTTATTCGTGGTCGGTTACGCCTGCTGTAGGTTTTGCAGGTGGCACCAACGCAGCAAGTAAAGAACCACAGTTTAATTTTACCAATCCCGGCATTTATACGGTTACCTTAAGCATCACCACTCCATCTTGCGGTCCGGCTGTTAGCCTGCCCCAAACTGTTATCGTAAATGAAAGTCCAAAAGCCCTGCTTTCGCCCGATATTACCCTGTGTAACCTTACTACCTACGATTTTAACAATACCACCACTGGGCCAACCAAAACACTGATCAGCGGAACCACACAGGAACTCGCCGATACTTATATCTGGGAGGTTATACCTTCGGGATCGGGCACTTATAGTTTTACCAGCGGCACTACGGTAAACTCCAAATATCCATCGATTAAGTTTGATAGTTACGATACTTACAAGGTATCGGTTACGCATAAAAATAATTGTGGTTCGGTAACCGATTCCCAGATACTAACCTTTAGTACTGCTCCTGTGGTAAATGCAGGCGCTGACCAAAATATCTGTTTTAACGATCCAAGCTTTACCTTGAGCGGAGCGGTAACCGGAGCCACTACCACACAAACCTGGATAGGAGGAGCAGGAACATTTAGCCCGAACAGAAACGATTTAAATGCGGTTTATACCCCAACACTGGCCGAAAAAAGAGCAGGAATCGTTACGTTGACTTTGAGGGTAACCACCGCACTGGCTGCACCATGTAACCAGATTGATGATGATATTATCTTAAAAATCAAGCCGGATATCAGTTTAACAAGTGTAGCAACCAAAACCATCTGTACCGGTAACAGTGTAGCTTATACCCCAACCTCGGCAGTTGCAGGTGTTGCCTATACCTGGACGGCTACGGGAACAGCCACAGGCTACACCGCAAATGGAGCGGGAAATATTAATGATGTACTCACCAACACTGATCTTAATGCCGACGCAAATGTAACCTACATTATTACGCCTCATTTCGACGGTTGCGACGGTACTCCATTTCCATTCGTTGTTACGGTTAAACCTAACCCGGTTATCACAGCAACTCCCGACAAGACCATTTGTAACAAAACGTCATCGGCCATTACTTTATCGGCTAATTTAACCGGAATAAATTACACTTATACCAGTACTGCAACAGGCAGCATAACCGGTAACAGCAACAGGCCTACTGCTTCTGCAGGAGCACAGATCAATGATATTTTAACTAATCCAGGCACTACTTCAGGGACCGTAACCTATACCATTACTCCGGTATCTTCAAACGGGTGTCCGGGTGTGCCAATAAGCGTTACGATTACCGTATTGCCAAGCGCTACACCGGCCAATGCAGGTCCTGATGATGCCATCTGTAACCTAAACTCTTATACACTGAAAGGCAATACTCCGGTTGTGGGTACAGGTAAATGGACCATTGTTTCGGCACCAACCACGGTAACTTTTACCGATGATACACAGCCAACTACCGATATAACCGGATTACAGGCTGGCAACACTTATGTTTTAAGATGGACGATCAAAGATGCCAGCTGTTCTACCTCTGGCGATGATGTGCAGATTACCGTTAATCCTTTAAGTGTTGGCGGGACTACTGCCGGCGACGTAGATGTATGCGCAGGTGCCAATGGTGGGAATGTTACTTTAAGTGGGCAGGTTGGGAATATTACCCGTTGGGAACGCTCTATTGATAATGGGCTAACATGGTCTACCATTATTTCAACAGCCAATCCTTTTGTTTTTTCGAACCTGGCCATTAGTACTAAATACCGCGCCATAGTGCAAAGCGGTAGCTGTGCCGAAGCCGTATCAAGCCTAACTACCATTACCGTAAATCCCGGAACGGTTGCGGCAAATGCAGGCCCAGATCAAAATTTATGCAGTGGAAACGGCATTACCTTAAGCGGTAATAACCCTGCACCAAATACTGGTAAATGGGAAATAATAGCGGGACCAGCCGTTACAATTACCGATCCTACCCTATATAATACCGCGGTTACCGGCTTGGTACCAGGACAAACTTATACCTTCAGGTGGACAATTTCGGGCTTTAACGGATGTCCTCCATCAACAGACGATGTAACGGTAATCTATTATCCGCCCGTTACCAATAACATCAGCCCTATAACAGTTCCAGCCTGCTCCGGCCAGAGCATTACCATTACGGGCGATACCCCAACGGGAGGTACAGGTACTTTTGCTTACCAATGGCAGAGCAGTGCTGATGGGAACACCTGGATAAACATTCCAACAGCAACCAATAAAGATTTAACCTTAACTACAAGTTTATCAACCTATTTCAGGCGCTTGGTAAACAGTTCCATCTGTGTCCCATCTATCAGTAATTCTATACAGGTTACCGTTTTGCCGGGCTTAACCAACAACACTATTTCTACCGATCAGAATATCTGTACCGGTGCGCCCGCAGCTCCGTTAACAGGTACCCTACCAAGTGGAGGCAGCGGCTCTTATACCTACCAATGGCAATCGAGTGTTAACGGCACCACCTGGACCGATGTATTGGGAGCAACCGGCGTTAGTTTTACTCCACCAATACCAACCGCTACCATTTATTACAGGCGCTCCGTAACCAGCGGTGCCTGCAGTAATAATTTAAGCAATCAGGTTAAAATAACGGTTAACCTTCATGCCTTAGCCGAATTAAACTTTATTAAAAACATTGATTGCGCCCCTTTTAAACTCGTTGCAGATAACATTACAGCTACTTTACATCCTGATCGTAACGCCATCTATACCTGGTTTGCCAATGGCGCGCAGATTGGCGTTGGCCCAACTTTTCCCGGTTATACTATCGTAAACGGCAACGAAAGCGTAATCATCAAATTGGTGGTAACCAGCAGCCTGGGCTGTAACCCTGATGAAAAAAGTCAGGAATTCCGTACGCTTCCGGTAGTAACCCCATCTTTTACTGCGAGTAACACAGAAGATTGCGGACCGTTCAGCGTAACCTTTACCAATACCACAACACCGCTTTCGGGTGCTACCTATAAATGGGATTTTGACAATGGATCAGGATCTGTATTGCCACAACCAGCGCCACAGACTTTTCAGCCCGCCCCAACAGGGAAAGACAAAATTTATCATGTTACTTTGGAAACTACGCCACCCTGCGGACCACCGATTATTACAGATGTAACCATTATTGTGCATGCAAAACCTATTGCTATATTTTCGCCCGATAAAACCACCGGATGTTCTAATTTATTGGTAAACTTTGTCAATACCGGGCCAGAAAGTGCAGGAACAACCTATACCTATGATTTTGGTGATGGTAATACCTCCGGTCCTATTCCCGACAGAAGAACAATAAGCCACACCTTTACAACAACTGAGGTAAAAGATTTTACGGTAAAAATGACCGCTAAAAATAGTTGTGGTGAAGTAGAGGCCATCCCGGTTGTGATCAGGGTTTCGCCAAATAATATTATACCGGCGTTGGTAGTAAATGGAAATGAAAAAAGAGGCTGTGCGCCCTGGACAGTAAATTTTTTAAATAATACCAGTGGGGCAAGCCGTTTTATTTATACCATTACCAATGAAGATTCGGGAGAAGCCCCCATCCAGCTTCCAACCAATAGTACCGGCGTTTTCCCTTACACTTTTATTAAACCTGGGAGGTATACCATCCGCCTGGATGCTGAAAACGACTGTTCTAAAAACTTTGCCACAGAAACCGTAACCGTACTGGCGCAACCTACGGCAAGTTTCAGTGCCGATAAAACTGTTGGCTGTACCAACCTGGCCGTTAAATTTAAAAATACAAGTACCGGAGCAATTGGTTATACCTGGGATTTTGGTGATGGTTCTCCCGTTTCGAATGAATTCGAGCCACAGCATACCTACACAGGCTCGGGTATTAACTATGCAGTAAAATTAACAACCGTTAATGCAGAAGGTTGCAAGAACACAACTACACTGGCCAACTTCATCAATATTGTAGCGCCACCGGTAGCTACCTTTACCGTAACCCCAGGCAATGAAATATCTATACCCAACTATTCATTTGCTTTTAAAGATATCAGTACGGATGCGGTAAGCTGGCAATGGACTTTTGGCGATGGCGCTATTTCTACCCTTCAAAATCCTAACCATACCTACGCTAATGAAGGTTCGTACACCGTAACCCTTAAGGTACTCAATAAAGAAGGCTGTTTTGCTACCACTTTTCAATCGGTGAGGATTATCGGAGTACCGGGCAATCTGAATATCCCGAATTCATTTATGCCGGCGAGCTCGAAAAATGAAATCAAGGTATTTAAGGCCAAAGGCAGGGGAATAAAAGAGTGGCGCATGTCCATCTTTAACAAATGGGGACAGTTATTATGGGAAACTACCAAACTGGATGATGGCTCACCTCTGGAAGGTTGGGACGGCACCTACAACGGACAGGATCAGCCACAGGGCGTTTATTACTGGAAAATAGATATAAAATTTATTAATGGCAGCGATTGGAAAGGAATGACCTATGATTCATCTCCTCCAAAGAAAACGGGCGTAATATATTTAATAAGATGATGAGGAGAAGGATAATATTATTTTTGTTTTGGATGCTGCCATTGATTTCGCTGGCGCAGGACCATATTTATTCGCAGTTTTATAACGCCCCGATTTATTTAAATCCGGCCTTAACGGGTCAGTTTGAAGGCGACCTCAGGTTTAATGCCCTTTACCGTAACCAATGGACGGGTTTGGCAAGCGATTATTCGTACATGACCGCTTCGGGCGACCTGAACCTGCGGAGATTGAACAGCGGAGTTGGGATCATTTTTAACCGCAGTAGCGAGGGTACGGCCTATCTGGTTAAAAACAACATTGCTTTAAGCTATTCTTACATCATCGGCGGAGACGATTTCGCCCTTTCATTCGGCTTACAGGGCGGTATTACCAACCAGAAATTAAACTGGGATAAACTTGTTTTTGGTGATCAGATCGATATTGGCACCGGTTATATTCCCGGCAGCGTTTCGGGTGCAGAACGCCCCAGTATCGATAGCAGATACTATTTTGATGCCAACGCCGGAGCTAACCTTGTGGTAGGCAAATTTATGCTGGGTTTAGCCACACACCACCTTAACCGCCCCGACGAATCTTTATCTGGTTTTCAGGCAAAGTTACCCATGCGCATTTCAGCAAACTTAAGTTATAAACTTACTTTGGTGCCCGATGAATATGATCGCGATGGCAATTACATTATCCCCTCAATCGTAGCGTACAAACAGGGTAACGTAAGCTCTTTCAGCGCAGGCATGCAGTACAAATATGCAGGCATTAATGCAGGTATCTGGTACCGCAACGATGGGAATTCGAACGGAAATGATGCCATTGTTTTTTCAGTGATCTTCGATATTTTCAACAGGCGTACCAACGGCGAAAAATTCAGGCTGGGCATCAGTCACGACGCCACCATATCAAAAATTAATTACTCCAATACGGGTGGAACATCCGAAATTGGTGTGGGCTACGAAAAATATTTTCCAAATAGTTCAAATGGAGGTCGGGCAAATGGCCTGAGATGTTACGATTTTTATTAATTTGCCAATGATAATCCAGGGGCAATGAACGAAATCTTAGATCACGACCATTTTATTACACAAAGCGAAATCAATAAATTTTTATTGGCTACCCTGCTTTGCGGCATCATTGGGGCCGAACGAGAATACAGAAGTAAATCGGCAGGTTTAAAAACCATGATGATGATCGGTTTGGGTGCTACCCTATTTACCATTTTATCCATCAAAATCGGTCCAACCAGTCAGGATCGTATTGCCTCCAATATTGTTACCGGCATCGGTTTTCTTGGTGCCGGCGTAATTTTCAAAGAAGAAAACCGCGTAAAAGGGCTCACTACCGCCTGTATTATCTGGATTGTTGCGGCCATCGGCATGGCCATTGGTTCCGGCTATTACGAGCAGGCAGTTGGCGTTACCATTGTGGTATTACTGGCCCTGATTATTTTTCCTTTTCTGGAAGAAATCGGCGACCGCAGGTTTACAAAAAGGGTTTACCGCATTGTGAAAAAACAGCATACCCACGGCGATCTGGAAAGCTACGAGGAGGTTTTTAGAGAAAGTAAGCTTAAGCCGCAGCGTGGCAAACACCAATTGGTAAACGACATCATCACCGGAAACTGGATTGCTACCGGAACACCGCAAAACCATCAGAAATTTGTGGAGCGTATGCTAAAGGATAAGGATATTATAGAGTTTGATTTTTAACCGAATCAAACAGCTCTGCCCTACTGGTATGTAAAGCAAGTTTCTTCTCGTCGATTACAATGGTATCCGACCAGCGATCGTGCCAAGGATGACTTGGCGTGCCCAAAGCACTTAACGCATTAAATGGAATAGCCCGAACGATATTCCTAACAAAGGCTTTTTGAAAAGTCATATCACTACCATCCTCATTTACCGCCCTTGTACCCGTAATTAATTTGCCTATCGATCTTCCGTTAGACATTCCCTCTGTCATAAACATCACAATAGCGTAAAACAACAGCATAATTAAACGCAGGGATAAATTATCCAAACCCGTTAATAAATCTGGTTTTAAAATACCGATTACAATTCCCAATACAAAAGCGACAATGTAAAATACGATCATATCGATAACGTAATTGGCAAATCTTTTACCTGTGGTGGCGCGGCAGTAATCTAAATCAACTACCTAATCGTTTGTGCTGAAGTCCATTTTAGAGCGTTTATAATTAGACCTTTCTAAGGTAAAATATTTTGATCATCGGTCAAAATTAATTTAGCCAAAATCATAAAACAATCATAGCTTTGTATAACTTATATTCATAATGATCAAGGAACAAATTTCGGTTTTCGATATCTTTAAAATAGGCATTGGCCCATCCAGTTCGCATACTTTAGGCCCATGGCGTGCGGCACAGCAATTTACTTCTTCGCTTGCGCAAAATGGCCTGATTAACGATATTGAAGGCATTAAGATATTATTGTATGGTTCACTTGCAAAAACAGGTAAGGGACACGGAACCGATGTAGCCATTTTATTGGGTTTAACTGGTGCCGATCCGGTAACTTTTGATGTAGATGCGGTTACACCTACTTTCGAAAGCATCCAACGCGACAAAAAACTGAATCTTGCAGGCAATCTGATCATCAATTTTGACTATGACGAAGATTTACTCTTCCTTTTTACCGAAAGTTTACCTTTTCACCCCAATGCAGTAACTTTTCAGGCGTTTTTAAATAACGGAAAAGCCTTTTCAGAAACCTATTATTCTATTGGAGGTGGTTTTGTGGTAAAAGAAGGTGAAGACAACAGCAATAAAGCGCAGGTAGATCTTCCATTTCCGGTAGAAAAAGCCAAAGAACTATTACACTGGTGCTTATCAACCGGATTAAAGGTGAGCGAAATCGTAATGGAAAACGAATTGGCCTGGCGTACCGAGGCGGAAACCAAAAAAGGTATTTTACAGCATTTCGCCGTAATGCGCGATTGTATTTACCGTGGCTGCCATACTACCGGTTTTTTACCCGGCGGCTTAAACGTTGCCCGGAGAGCCTTTCCTTTGAATAAACGTTTGATCAACAAAAGCGAATATGCCAATTACGATGGCTGGGTAGAAGCGATCAGAAAAGGCGGTAACGGCTTTAATTATACTTTAGATTGGGTAAGCTGTTTTGCCCTGGCCGTAAACGAAGAAAATGCTTCATTTGGCCGCGTGGTAACAGCACCAACAAATGGTGCTGCCGGTGTTATCCCTGCGGTTCTGCAATATTTTATTACCTTTTGCGACGGTTATAGCGAAGAAAAAATCATCCAGTTTATTGCCTGTGCTTCAGAAATAGGCAGTATTTTCAAAAAAGGTGCAACCATATCTGCTGCAATGGGCGGCTGTCAGGCCGAAATTGGTGTTTCATCTGCTATGGCCGCAGCAGCACTTACCGAATGTCTTGGCGGCTCGCAAAGGCAGGTTTTAATGGCTGCCGAAATTGCCATGGAACATCATTTAGGCTTAACCTGCGATCCGATCGGTGGTTTGGTACAGATCCCCTGCATCGAACGGAACACCATGGGGGCCATTAAAGCCATTACGGCTAGTCAGTTGGCCCTGCAAAGTAATCCCGATAAAGCCAAAGTAAGCTTGGATGCCGTGGTTAACACCATGTGGGAAACGGCCCTGGATATGAACGCCAAATACAAAGAAACCTCTGATGGAGGCTTGGCAACCAATATCCCGATCAGTTTGCCAGAGTGTTAATTCAACTTTGTTGCAATTAAATGACTTATGTTATCGATTTATTACAAACTTTCTGACCCTAAATCAGCAAGTATTTCTACATTCGCTCAATTTTTAATAATTATTCATAAAAAATGATCAACTACACCAAAATCAGTGTGATTGGTTTGGCTTTGTCGTTATCTACTATGGTAACTTACGGCCAAGACAATCTTGTTAATTCTTTAAAAAACAACCAGAGCGAAAACAGTGCGGCTTCTTTTAAATTTACCGAACTGATTAATCTTGCTAATACACCAGTTCAGAACCAGGGTTCGTCAGGTACCTGCTGGAGCTATTCGACCAATTCATTTTTAGAGTCTGAAATGATCAAGGCAGGTAAACAACCTGTAACCTTATCGCAGCTTTTTTCCGCACGTAATGCTTACGTAGAAAAAGGAAAAAATTACGTACGCATGCATGGAGCCGTTTCGCTGGGCGATGGCGGTGCTTTGCACGATGTAATCAATATGTACAAAAAATACGGTGCAGTTCCACAGGAAGTGTATACCGGCTTAAACTATGGTACCAAAATCAATAAAACTGCCGAGCTTGGCGATATTGAAAAAGGTGTTTTAGAAGCAGTGGTTAAAAATGCAAATGGCGAGTTAACTCCTAACTGGTTAAAAGCTTACACAGGCGTAATTGATGCTTACTTAGGTGCCGTACCGGAAAATTTTACCTATAACGGCAAAAAATATACACCAAAAACCTTTGCACAGGAAGTTGTGGGTTTAAATCCTGATAATTATGTAGAATTATCATCTTTTAACGATCATCCTTTTTACAGCAAGTTTACTTTGCTAGTGCCTGATAACTGGTCGTTCGATCAGGTTTACAATGTTAAAGTAAATGAACTTACAGATATTATCGACAATGCATTAAAAGGTGGTTACACTGTTGCATGGGCAACTGATGTAAGCGAAAAAACTTTCAGCTGGAAAAACGGTGTTGCTTTTGTTCCGCAAACGCCTTTCGCAGATATGACAATGAAACAAAAAGCTGAACTTTTTAACGGTCCACAGCCAGAAATGGAAATTACGCAGGAAAACCGTCAGTTGGCTTTCGATAATTACCAGACTACCGATGATCATGGTATGCATATCGTAGGTTTAGCCAAAGATCAAACCGGTAAAGAATACTATATCGTTAAAAACTCATGGGGAGCAACCAACGATTATAAAGGCTATTTATACGTAACCAAAAACTACGTAAAATATAAAACCACAGCCATTTTATTGAATAAAGCCGGTATTCCGGCCGTCATTGCTAAGAAATTAGCTTTGTAAGCATTTTAAACATATTTAAAGGAGCCGCAAGAGAGATTTTGCGGCTTTTTTATTGGTGTTAACCGCAAAGGACGCTAGGTTTTTAGCAAAGAGCGCTAAGCGTATGGTGGCTGGCGTTAAGCGAAGCTCCTCCCAAACCGTCATTTCGAGTGCCTCTGTCAAATCTACTTTGTCATCCTGAGCGGAGTTGAAGGATTTCCATTCCACTGCGTTCCAGTCGAGATGACGATTTTGTCTGTAAATCCGTGCATCCCTGCCTGAACAGCTAGGCAGGCGTTGCAAAAAAAATCCTCTGTGTTCTCCGCGCCCTTCCCTTTGCGTGCTTTGCGGTTAAAAACGAATTAACTTAAACCAGCCCCGAGTAAGTTAGCACCAGCCACCACAAACCTGTGGTTATAAACGAAAGCAATATCCCGATCCCGACTACCAGATTGGAAAGTTTAGGGTTAAGGTTGTATTGGTCGGCTACTACTCCTGCGGTTAATAATGTAGGCATGGCCATTTCGAAAATGGTTATTTTGGTAATTGTTCCATTCATGCCCAGAACCAGGGCAATCAACATCACGAGCAAGGGAGCCAGAATTAACTTGTACAACAAAGCCAAACTGATGTGTTTGAGTTCGCTGAACCAGCCACCAAATTTGAGCTGTAAACCGATCGAAAACAAGGCCAGCGGACCAACCGTTCCGGCCAGCTTATCGAATAATGGATCGAGTATAGAAATGTCAATAAAATGGGGTATAGTTAAAGCCAATACACAACCGATTAAGGGTGGAAAAGTCAATACCTTTTTTAGAACAAGTTTTGCGCTCAATTTCTGGTTCTGCGACGATCGGATGGCTACAATAACACCAATGGTTGATAAAAGTGTGAAAGTAACCTGATCGCAGATAATGGCAATTCCGAGTTCTTTTTCACTAAAATAAGCCACAATTAACGGGAAACCCACAAATGAGGTATTGCTTAACGAACTGGTGAGTTTTAATCCACCCGAAGTTGCCTTACTGAGGTTTCTCATCCGGCTGTAAACCGTAATAAACAGCCAACCTGCCAGCCATATACAGACCGGTGCCAGGGCTGGAAAAAGCAGGTCTTTAGTCCAGGTAATGTGCGGAAGGTATTTAAACGAAACTGCGGGTAAAGCGATGTAAATAATCCAGGCGTTAATGCCCTTGTGTGCATCTTTTGGTAACGATTTGCTTTTTCTGAAAAGAATACCCGCCAAAATGCATAAACCGATAAGAATAAAATTTGCCATTTGAAATAGCGCAGAATTAATCTAAAACTTGAACTCTATAATGACTGATTTAAAATAATGTTTAGCATGAAAGACCCTGATCCCGAAGGTTCGGGACAGGGTGACGAGCGTTTTCAAAAAATGGACGAATATCCTATCGCTAGCTCAATCATCCATTTTACATCTTCCCTTTTACATTTTTAAGCTGAAGGCTTTGGTTTTTTCTTTTTATGCCAAACCTTTTTCTTGCCTTTATTTTGAGGTCTTTTTTCCTCTACATGTGTAATTTCCATGGTGGCTATGCTTTCAGGCAATGGCATCCGCGGCACTTCTTTTTCGATCAGTTTTTCGATATTATCGAATTTGCGTTTATCCCTGCCGTTAACCAGCGTAATGGCTGTACCTTTTGTTGCTGCCCTGGCTGTACGACCGATGCGGTGTACATAATCAGCCGGATCGCCCGGAACATCGTAATTAATTACAAGATCAACCCCTTCTACATCAATACCACGCGATAACACGTCGGTACCGATAATGATAGGCAATCTTTTGTTTTTAAAAGCCAACAGAATATCTTCCCTTTCTTTCTGCCCCAAATCGGAGTGGAAAGCCTCTGCTTTAATATTCAGGCTTTTAAATGTTTTGTATAATGCCTTTACTTTTTCTTTTGTCGAGGCAAAAATGATCGCACTTTTATAGGTTCCGGCTTTAAAAATATCAGAAAGCAGGGCCTGTTTTTGCTGATCGTGGATATTGTAGGCTTGCTGATCGATTCCTTCGGCAGGCTTAGCAATCGAAATGGTAATCTGCTGTGGATGATTTAAGATGCTGCCGGCCATTTTCCTGATCTTTGGAGCCATGGTAGCCGAAAACAGAAGCGTTTGCCTTTCTTTTGGCAGATAGCTTACAATACGCATAATATCGTCGTAAAAGCCCATATCCAACATCCTATCGGCCTCATCCAAAATGAGGTGCTGCAAGTGCTGCAGTTTTAATACTCCCGACGATAAATGTGCCATTAACCTACCCGGAGTAGCGATAATAATATCTACACCCTCGCGCATCGAACGCTTTTGCTGTTCGTAGGCAATACCGTCTCCCCCACCATAAACGGCCAACGAACTGATATTGGTAAAATAAGCCAAAGCTTCAACCTGTAAGTCGATCTGTTGGGCCAATTCGCGCGTTGGTGCCAGAATTAAGGTATTGTTATGCCTATCGGTAGCTCTGCTGATTTTGTCCATTACAGGCAAAAGATAGCTGGCGGTTTTCCCGGTTCCCGTTTGGGCGCAGGCAATCAGATCGTGGTTATCTAAAATTACCGGTATGGCTTGTTCTTGTATTGGAGTAGCGCTTTTATACCCCATGGCCATTAAGCCTTCGTATAAATCGGGGTTAAAGTTAAAGTCGTTAAAATTCAATCTATTGTATTTATGTCTTTTAGCAAAAGTACCTTAAAATACCGCCAATAGCAAACGGCATTTCAATATCGGCGAGTTTAATACGCTATAACTACTTTTTGCAGGCCAACTACAAATAAAATAGCCCCAACTGTTCTGAACAACTGGGGCTTGGAAATTATAATAGACGAAACTTAGTCTACCAGGATATCTTTCTCTGGTATATTGGTTTCGGGGTTTTTAGGAAGGGTAATTTTTAGGATCCCATCGGCATAACCGGCCGAAATGTTTTCTGACAAAACCTTTCCGTTTAGGGCAAAGCCCCTTTCGAAAGCACCGTTGCTGTATTCTCTGCGGCTATATTTTTTAGCGGCATCGGCTTCTTCCTGTGGTTGATAAGAAACGGTTAATACATCATCTTTGGTTACTACTTTTAAATTTTCTTTAAGCAGAGCCGGAGCAAAAAGCTCGATGATAAAGCTACTTTCTGTTTCTTCGATGTTTACCGGCACTTTTCTAAATCCCTGGTTAAACATCCCGAATTTGTGGTGACCGAAAGGGCCACCAAAGTGCCTTCCAAATCTTCCTTCTCCAGCGCCGAACCGACCGTGCATCTTGCCCTCATGGCATCTATGTTGATTGTACATGTTATTAATTTTAATGTGATTAATCTGTTAATTTATTGGCCCAAGGCCAATTTCTAATTTAAAACCGCCTGTTCGGTTTTTGGTATGCCCAATAGCTGTGTAATGATGTTGGCATAAGGGTAAGCTGGCGAAAAAACGGCATAATCGAATTTCAGTCCCCTGATCTGCACCAAAATATCATCGATAAACTTCATGGGTTCCAGCAACGCACTGATCAATCCCGATTTAGGTTTTTCTTCTCCGTCTGCATCTTTTTTCGGCTGAAAAATATTCACTTCCTGATTGTAGGCTTTAAAATCGGCACCTATTTCCTCAATGGGGGTTTTAAATTCATCCGAGCTAAAAAAGGTTACCTTTTCTCCACGGCTGATCAGTTCGTTGGCCATCCCTAAAATCGGACTTACATCACTTTGGGATGGATCGCTCAAAAAAAGTATCTGCGACATATCTTTATCTATTTAGGGTGTTAACACTATCAACCTTACTGATCATTGTATAGTTTGTGTTGCTGTTGTGGTGATTGAAAGCATGGTGTCTGTTACGCTCATGATCGCAATCTTCGTTATAATGCCTGTTTTTAAAGTCAAGGCGATCGCGGTATCCATTTTGAACCGCCAGTACATTTAAGCTGTAAAAAGTTCCTGCGGCAACAGCCAATGCCAGTAATATTCTAAATGTTCTCATGGCTTAGTAATTGATGTTGATGTGGTTAACCGTTCCATTGCTTTGTACATTTGGTTTGTACCATTGATTATCGATGGGTACAATCGGGTTGAAATGGTTTTCGAAACCATTATAACGGCTATGGAAATAATGACGTTTCCTACCTGCGAAAACCCTGAACATAAAGCCGATCACTACTATCGCCAATATAAATTTAAATACAAATGGGACAAAGAAAGCGGCTGCGCCAAGTATAATCCCAAATCCTATAGCTTTTAATATTTTTTTCATCTGTTTATATATGTTTTTATTTGTGATGAAGCTATCTTGATTTCCCTGATTGTTTTCTGTTCTGAAAATCAAGATGGTTTCATCTCTCTATATTTTATGACGGTAATCAATTCGCTATAAGCGATTTGATGTACGCATCTGTTATTTTTTGTTATTTATATAGGAAGACGGAAGAGTTTTATTTTTACTTTAAATTATTTTGATTTTTTTTATTTGTCATCCTCTCCTCCTCGTGTCATCCTGAACGCAGTGAAGGATCTTTTTAATCTGCGTCGATTATTATTTATTGAAAAGAATATTTATAAATGCACTGACTAGATCAATTCGTCATGCTGAATTTATTTCAACATCTTTTTAGCTTGTAAGACCCTGAAATAAATTCAGGGTGACGATCGCTTTAATTAAAAAGCTAGTTAAAACTCAAAAACGAAAAATTAACTATTTAAACTATCGGTTGTCCACCAACCAATAAAACAAAAAAGCCCCGAATTTCTCCGGAGCTTTTTACTATTCTTTATTGCGGTGATGGCCCCATCCGCCACACCTCCGTTTATATTCTTCCTTAAACCTTGCCCGTTCCTCATCATCCATGGTTTCCCATTTGGCGCGCATGGTTTTTGCACGCTCACGGAAACCTTCGTGCCCACCATGACCGCCTTTTTTAAAATTGCCGAAAAGTAATCGGCACAGCACCAATAAACCAAGGGCCTGCCAGTAAGTTAGTTTGCCCGCATGTGCCACCTCCGGTAAAATCCAATTCCATAAAAACATAACCACATACCCCAAAACCGCTGCAATAAGCAGGGCTACGGGTAAAAAGAAAATAAATTTCTTGCGCCGATTAAAATTTCTATTCATCATGTCTGCAAATTTAATAGTTAATAAATTCCTGATATAAATTTTGTAAGCGGTTACGCAGGTGTTTTACCGCATAACCTTTTCTTGATATTAATGTTTTGATATTCTCACCACTTTCATCAGCCAGCTCTTGAAAAGTACGTTCTTCCAGTTCATTCTGTACAAATACGTAACGCTGATTTTCGGGCAGTTCTTCGAGCGCCAGAAACAGCTGATCCCAGAATAGCTTTTTTAAGCTTTCCTCTTCCGGCGAGTAGGCCTCGGCAAGTAAAATTTCCTTAAAATTAATTTCACCATCTTCTCCCTCGAAACTAAAATCTTCCAGCGATTCTTCCTTTTGTTTACGGTATTTATCGGTAATCTTATTTCTGGCTACACGGTAAAGCCAACCGCTGATCTGCTCGATGGTGCCTACTTCGGGCTGATTGCTCAGCTGGAACCAAACATCCTGTAAAATATCTTCCGCGTCCTCATCGGTATTCACCCTTCCACGGATGAAACTGAACAGGCGCTTACCATAATTGGCAACCGTTGAAATGATATTTTGAGGTTCGTTTGTTGGCACTATTTATTGCGTATAAAGCAGTAAACGGATGAAACTCAATATTACTTTAAATTTTCTTTATTTTTTTGGCATCTTTCGAAGTTTAACGGAGGGGATTGGGAAGAGGGTAACTTCGAAAGTATAAATAGGCCTTGTTCAGGTTTATTATTAATTATTCTATTTTGAAAATGAAAGGCCGGGTGTTCTTGGCAGACTGCAGCCCTGCTTTCCTCTCCAAGTCCGCTCCCGATGAAGGATCGGGATTGCGGGCTTTCCGTTTCAATCAGGTTTATAAACAGCGTAGGTACACCCTGCAAGCGGTAAAATGAAATTATATAAAGTGTCCGTCATCTCGACCGAATATTCGGGAGCGGAGAGATCTATCTCGGGATAACTATTCTGCAGACTTCCGAAGTCTTCCCCGGCTCACCTGCCTTTTTTGACTTCGGAAGTTACCGTTACTTGAGCGCGCCTGTTGGGTTGCTTCCTTTATCAACCACCGTTTTAATATTGCCATTTAAATCGGCTACATAAATTTTACTCTCTGTATAAGGCTTTTCGGCACCACTGTAAAAAATACGGTCGTCGGCAGTTACAAAAAGAGAAGGCACGTTCATTCCTTTTTGCGAAAGTGGTGTTATTTTTTTGCTGGCCACATCGAGGATATAAACGGCATTGGCCATATCATGTAACTCATGTAGTACTTCGCCGCTGGCGGCAGTAAAAATCAGTTTATTTCCATCTTTGCTATAAAAGAAATTGTCGCTACTCGAGATATGATATTCATTTCCGATTAATGTTTTGATCGGTTTCGTATCGATCAATTTCCCGGAAAGATCAAAAGTGTAAAGGTTTTCAAGATCGTGTGCAATGATCTCTTTATCGTTTTTCCAGGTTGGTGCATAAGCATTTATTTTCGATGTGCTATCCAACATGATGTAACCGGAATTATCGGCCTTTATCACACCTATTTTCCAAATACCACTTTTGTTAAAAATACTGAAGGCGATATTGTTGCCGTCAGCAGACCATACCGCACCATAATAATTATTGCTGTTTACCTGTAGTTTGCCCTGGTTTTTATTTTCCATATCGGCAATCCAGATGGACCTGTTGCCTACCGAATCGCTTAATGTATAAGCCAGTTTATTGCCATCGGGCGAAATAGCAGGATTGGTAGCCCCACCGAACGAAATCTGTTTCATCGTATCGATACTCGTGGCAACGATTTTATCACCATCCTGGTAAGCTAATGCGAAATTTTTATTGCTTAATGAAACAGTATCCAAAACGGCTTTATTTCCATCGTTGTTAGATTTGCTGTTGTTGCATGAAGTGATTAATGCCACACAGGGAATTAAAATAGAAACTAATGTGCTACTGATTTTCGTCATACGCAATTTTACAAATAGTTTTCGTTTCTATCGGTCAGAAAGTAGCGGATAGGTGATATTTTACTTAGGGTAAACTTAATTAGTGGTTCGTGAAGACACGAACCACGAGGCATGGGATATCTTTCTTAAAACATTATGAAGCTTACGTTTCGTGAAGACACGAACCACAACATATATTAAATCTCGCCGATGTTCGTGTCTTCACGAACATCACTTAACTAAATTTTTTTCTTATCGGCGTAACCAAATACCTTTTGCAGCAAGGTAGAACTCCTGGAGCTTAGGTTACCCCTTATTTTTAATTCTTCTTTTGCTACTTCAACAAATAAACCATCTATGGCTTTTTGTGTAACGTATTCGGTAAGGTTCGTATTTACCGGTTTTACCAAAGGCAAACGGTTATACTGCGTGGTTAAATCGCTGTAATATTTGGTGGCATTTACCTTATTTAAACTCGTGCTTACAATCGGGCTAAATTTTTCCATCAACTGTGAAGTAGTCACCCTTTTAAAATAATCGGTGGCTGCATTGTTGTTCCCCAATAAAATATTGGTGGCATCGGTTAAAGTCATTTGCTTAATAGCAGAGATAAAAATCGGTTTCGCTTCTGTTGCTGCATCTTCTGCCGCACGGTTTAAGCTCACAATTACATTATCGCAAAGTTTGTTCAGCCCTATGCCACGTAATGTTTTTTCTACTTTCTGTGCCTCGGGTGGCATCAATATTTTAACGGCAAGGTTACCTAAAAAGCCATCTTTAACCGAGAGCCTGTCTGCCCCAGCCGAAACCCCGATCTGCAATGCTTCCTTAATGCCCTGCCCGATTTCGAGTGTAGATGGTGTTCCGGTTGCACCTGTAGCGGTAGTGGTACCCTGTTTTTCGGTTACCTTCTTAAAAATATCGCTTAGTTTTATCTGGGCGTTTGCGTTTAAGCTTACCGATAGCAGGCCTATCGATGCGGCTAAAATATAGATCTTTTTCATTGTGTGTGTTTAATTGGGCTTAGCAAAACAACTGCCATAATTTAAATTGATAACTCAAATATAAGTGTTTATATCCTGCGAATCCGGAATTATTCAAAGTCAATCAATCCTAAAATATTAGTTTATACGCCATCACTCAGAAATATTTTTTATACTTGAAAGATAATTCGAATAGCTGCCATATTTTTTTGAGATTTATAAAGAATACAGCTGGAAATAACCAGCAAGATGATGCCAAACTGATTGCCCAGTATAAAAATACCGGCGATTTGAATGCATTGGGTACGCTTTATAACAAATACATGCACCTGGTTTTCGGGGTTTGCCTTAACTATTTTAAAGATGTAGAGCAGAGTAAGGATGCGGTAATGCAGATTTTCGAAGAACTGGTTACCAAGCTAAAAATACATGAGGTACAGAATTTTAAAAGCTGGCTCCATGTTTTAACGCGCAACCATTGTTTAATGGCACTGCGGAAATCCTCGAAGCAGAATAATGTTTCGATTGACGATACTTTTGTGGAAAACAGCGAGTTTGTGCATCTGGATATAGACAACACAAAAGAAACGCAGCTTACCATCATGGAAAAGTGTATGGAAACTTTGCCCGAAGAACAGCGAAAAAGCGTAGATTTATTTTATCTACAGGAAAAATGCTATAAAGAAGTAGCCGATATTACGGGTTACGACATGCTTAAGGTAAAGAGTTATATCCAGAACGGTAAGCGGAATTTAAAGATTTGTATAGAGAAAAACAGTAGTGAATAACGATTGGTTAGATATTGATGTACTGGAAGATTACCTTGATGGTAAACTTGATGCCAAGGCTATGCACTTTGTAGAAAGGCAGGCTTTGGAAGATCCTTTCGTGGCCGAAGCTTTAGAAGGATTGAAACAGTCGCCAAAACGCAAACAAACGCTTTCCATTTTACAAAAACAACTGTACGACCGTGTTTCGGAAAAACCGATAAAACGCAAGCTTTGGGGCATTACCACACAAAGGTTAAGTATTGCTGCAACAGCTACGGTAGCTTTTATAGCCGTGAGTATTCTGTTTTTTATGCGTGAAACAAACCGCAGAAATATAGAAAATGCTGCACGTAAAAATAAAGGTGTAATGGTTCAATTAGATAGCAGTACCGCAATTGTATCCAATAAAACCAAGGAAGATACTGTAGTTCAAAATGCGACCAAATCTGCATTGGTAGATCAGGCGATTGCTGATGCAAAAACCGGCGATCTGGCAAAAAACACCAGAACAAAAGCAATTATTCAACCTTCAGAGAAAGCTGTTGCCGAACAAAAAGCTGTTATCGATTATAACCGTAAAGGTACCGCGAGATTTGAGAATTTTAATGGCTATGCAAGTAAAGCAAAGGCGGCACAAGAAGCCCTAAATGAACCGGCGATTGCTGCAGCACCTGCGCCAGCATTTGGCTCAAGCAAAATTGCATTTAGCGGCAACGTGGTAAATCAGAGCAATGGCCAGCCCATTCAGGGTGCTGTTGTAAAATTGGCCGGTTCTAAAAATGTAACCGCAACCGATGCCAAGGGTTATTTTTATTTGCCTGCCGATAGTAATGCAAAAGATAAAGACCTGTTGATTAATGCAATCGGGTTTAAAGAAGCGCCTGTAATTGGATTGCAGGATCCGAATGCGATTAAAAACGCTTTAACCGGCAATAGAACGCTGAACGAAATTGCTTTGATTACCGGCTCTAACGGACAGAAGAAAGAAAATATCCCTGCACCGAAAATCACCTTACGTGCAGAACAGAACCTGGATGGAAAAGCTAAAGAAGAAATAACAAAACCAGTTCCGGTTTCTACCATAAACTATACGCAATACCTCGAAAGCAACAATAAACTATACAACCCCAAAGGCCCTGAACAATTTGTTATTTTAAGCTTTAAGGTTAAAAAGAACGGACGGCCTACCAACGTTGCTGTTATAAAATCGCTGAACAAAAAAGCCGACGCAGAAGCCATGCGGCTTATCCAAAGTGGTCCGGATTGGGTATTACCTAAAAACGGAACTGATTCAGTAGAGATCAGTGTTAAGTTTTAAAAGATTTTCTTTCCAAAACAGTTTTCTAATTAGATTGTTTCGTCGTTCCTTCTCGCAATGACGACAGACTTAAATATTATGTACAAACTCCCACATTTTACAGCTAAAAACCAGGATGAAATTCTTGAGTTTATGCATCAAAATAATTTCATCACCTTAATTGGTTCCGACGGAGAATATCCCGTTGCTACGCAGGTACCTGTTAAAACGGTGGTGAATGGTGATTCGATAAAACTTATCGGCCACATCATGACCAAAACCGATCATTGTAAAGCCTTTGAGCAAAACCCGAAGGTAATGGCCATTTTTACCGGTGCACATGCTTATATCAGCGCATCTGTTTACGAAAAACCGGCTTCGGTTTCTACCTGGAATTATAAAACAGTTCAGGCTAAAGGCACCATCAGACTTATGGATTCAGAAGAAACCTACCAGGTAATTAAAGAACTGACCAATAAATATGAAGATCCCGAAACAAGCCCAGCGGCATTTAACAAAATGGATGAAGCTTATATCCAAAAACATTTAAAGGCAATTACAGGTTTCGAAGTTTCGGTGAGCCATATCGACCATGTTTTTAAACTGAGCCAGAACCATTCAGCAAAAAACCAGGAAAGCATTATTGCAAACCTGGAGAAAAGCGAAGATCCGGTGGCAAAGGAAGTGGCTAAAGAAATGAACAAATCAATGAAAGATTCTTCACTACGTTCAGAATGACAGAGGAGTTGACGGGTAACTTCTCTATAGTCGCCGTCATCTCGAGCGGAGTGCAACGTAGTCGAGAGATCTATCTAGGCAGATCTCTCCGTTTCGCTTTGCTTCAGTCGAGATGACGACCTTTTTGTTGGGGTATGTTAATGGGTAGCCCAGACTACACTTTTCCCGTTCACCTCTGTCCAAAACTCAATACCCTTTGTGGTAAGCCCATCAGCCTTTCCGTTAAAAAACGCCAAACAAAAAAGACCAAAGCTAATGCCTTGGTCTTTTGAGTATATAAAGGATTTTGTTTTACTTCAAGTAGTAAATGATGGCATAAATAATTGCAGCCAATGTTGCCGAAACCGGAATGGTTAAAATCCATGCCCAGATTAAGTTGATGGTAACGCCCCAACGTACAGCTGATACACTTTTTACCACACCAACACCAACGATAGAACCTGTAATGGTATGTGTAGTAGAAACCGGAATACCAAAATGCTCGGTAATACCCAATGTAACCGCACCGGCACCTTCGGCAGCAACACCTTCTAAGGCTGTTACCTTGGTAATTTTTGAGCCCATGGTTTTAACGATTTTCCAACCACCACTCATGGTACCTAAAGATATTGCCGAATAACAGCATATTGGCACCCAGGCCGGCATTGATTCGAAGTTAGGAATAACTTTGGCCGCAATTAAAGCGGTAGCAATGATACCCATTACTTTCTGTGCATCGTTACCTCCGTGGAAGAAACTTAGTGCAGCAGATGAGATCAATTGGAGGCGTTTAAACCATTTCTCTGCTGTTGCTGGCTTAGCATGGCGACAGATATTTATAATAATCAGTGTTAATACAACCGAAATTACCATACCAATTATTGGCGCAAGTACAATAAACGATACGATTTTAACAACATATCCCATTTCAACCGCAGCCAATGGGCTGGCACCAATGAGCAAAGCATGTGTCATACCAGCACCGGCAAAACCACCGATAAGCGTGTGCGAAGAACTTGAGGGAATACCGTACCACCAGGTTAACAGGTTCCAGATAATTGCAGCAATTAAACCTGCAAGAATTACCTCTAAAGTGATATAGTTTTCGATTACGGTTTTAGCAACCGTGTTGGCCACTTTGTGGTCGGTAAAATAAAAGTAAGCAGCGAAGTTGAACAACGCAGCCCACAAAACCGCCTGAAAAGGCGTAAGCACTTTTGTAGAAACAACTGTTGCAATCGAGTTAGCGGCATCGTGGAAGCCGTTAATGTAATCGAAAGCAATAGCCAGAATTACAACAACAACCAATAAGGTAGTTACCATGTTTGTTTTTTATTAAGCGTTTTTAACCAAGATAGTTTCAAGCACATTCGCCACATCCTCACATTTATCTGTCGCTTTTTCTATCGTTTGTAAAACCTCTTTTTGTTTAATTAATTCAATCGCATTGGTTTCGTATTCGAATAAACGGGCAACCGCCAATGTAAATACGTAATCGGCCTGGTTTTCGCCGCTGTTGATGCGGATACAGGCATCAGCAATTACACGGATGTTTTTAAAACTGCGTAATTCTTTAATGGCTTTATCAATATCGGTACACATTTCTACCAAAAGCTCTGCAATTTTAACAATCGGCTCGTTAATGGTATTCATGTTGTACATCTGCATACGGTTTGCAGTTCCATAAATATAATCGGCAACATCATCAACGGCAGTAGCCAATTGGTGAATATCTTCGCGATCGAACGGCGTAATGAAGTTCCTGCTCAATTCAAGAAAGATCGAATGGGTAATATCGTCTCCCACGTGCTCTAGGCGTTCAATCTCTTTAAAAATAGTTTTTCTGCTTTCAGCATCACCTGTGCTTACCATTTCTAAAAGGGCTTCTGCAATCTTTAATGCGTTGCTACCAGCCTGCTCGAAAAGTGGGTGAAACTTTCTATCCTGAGGGGTAAAGAACTTAAAAATATTGTTCATGTTAATTTTTAATATGTTGCAAAGCTACAAGCTCAATGTTAAGTTAATGTTAATTCATTAATTATATTAAGAAATTATTACCTGTTTTTGTCACATTACATCGCTTTCATCTTCCTATTAGGTATTTGATAATGAAACGGATAAAGGTTTAGGAAAATAATAATGTGGTGTGTAAGATACAAAGATAGGACGAGGGAGAGCACGCGGACAATATCACATTTTTTAGCCGCGGATGCACGGATTTGGATTTATTTATACTAATAGTGATCCGTGGAGACACGAACCATGGCGACGGATTAACACGGATTTTATCTTTCTCCGTGCTTTCAGTGTCTCCGTGGCAAAACAAAAATGGTTTGGTGAAATGAACCAAGGCGTGGATGCACCAAACATTGCGGGGCCTTAACGAGACGCTAAGACCAGTAAGAAGTCTTTGCGTGCTTCGCGCATTCCCCAGCGAACTTTGCAGTAAAACCCGGCCTACCCCCCCTTTTGCAGCGTAAATGCGAAGGTTGTACCAATGCCCGGCGTACTTCTCACCGAAATGGTCTGCTGGTGGGCCTCTAAAATGTGTTTTACAATGGCTAAGCCCAAACCTGTTCCACCAACTTCCCTTGCGCGGTGTGTATCAATGCGGTAAAAACGCTCAAACAAGCGCAATAAGTGCTTTTCTTCAATGCCGATACCGTTATCAGTAACCTCAATTAAAACCTGATCGTGCAGTTCGAAAATCTTGATTGCGGTTTCGCCGCCATCAATACCATATTTAATACTGTTTACAATTAAATTAATCAGTACCTGACGTACTTTCTCCCTGTCTGCCGAAACAGGAGTTATTGCGGTATATTTATCTTTAAAAAACAGCTTAATGTGTTTAGCATGCGCACGGTCTTCAAGGTTTTCCATTACCTCTTTGGCCAGCTGCACAAAATCGAATTTTTGGTAATTAATGGGCGATTCGCCGGTTTCGAGTTTAGAAATCACATCCAGATCCTTGATCAGATAACTTAAGCGCTCTACGTTATTCTCTGCCTTTTTTAAAAAAATAACGGCCTGGTCGGGATCATCCACCAAACAATCCTGCAAGGTTTCGATATACCCCTGAATGGCAAAAAGCGGTGTTTTAAATTCGTGCGAAACGTTTGAAAGAAATTCCCTTCTGAACTGCTCCTGCTTTTTCAACAGGTCTATTTCTTTTTTCTTAGCCCCGGCCCATTCCTTTACTTCATTTTCTACATCATTAATCGGATCCGAACTTACATATTCGCCAAGGGCATCCTTTAAATCTTTGCCCAGTTTAAGGTTATGGATCAGCTTGTAAATGAGTTTGATCTTAGTGTAAATATATTTTTCGAGCAGGTAGTAAAAAACCAGAAAACTGCACAGAAATGATACCCCGAACGAAATGGCCATGTAATACCAGCTATGCTGAAAATAAAAATTAACCATCCCGATGGAAATGCCAACGGCGAGAGCAGTAAATAAAACCAGCACACTTAATTTCATGCTGCAATTTAAAGTTTTTTATGTTAAATGTGTGTTAACAACCGTTTCTCTATGCATCAAAGCCCAAAAATAATTAAAAAACAAAAAAGCTTTCCTTTTTGGGGAAAGCTTTTAAAATCTTATTGATTATAAATTATTTTTTAGTCGAATCGCTTTTAGCCGGAGCTGGAGTTGCAGCAGGTTTAGTGCTGTTCAGGCCTCCGCCAAGTGGAGATGGTGTAGGCGTTTTATCTAAACGTTCCTGGATGGCTGAATTTCCAACAGCTGCAGAACCGCCGCTTGTTTTGGCAATTGTAGTAACAGCAAGGGTTAGTACCACAATTAAGGTTAACAAAACCCACGATCCTTTTTCCAAAACATCGCCGGTACGCTGTACACCAAACATGTTACTTGTGCCACCACCTGTAGCTAAACCACCACCTTTAGGATTTTGGATTAAAACAAACAAACCTAAAGCTACACACGCAATAATTAATAAAATGATTAGAAAGGTTACCATGGTAATATTATATTTTTTAAAATTTCTTTTCTATAGATTGGATAAGGTCGGCAAAGTAACGGCTTTTTTCCGGATATTTCAAACTTAATTTTTTATAAGTATCTATGGCTTTGTGATAAAGCATCTGTTCGATATAAATTTTGGCCAAAGTCTCCGAAACAAGGTCGTAATTGTCTTCTGCGCTCTTTTTTGCTTTATTCTCGTTATCAATCTGCTCTGGTTTAGGCGGCTTGATTGTTGGATCTTCTTTTAAAAAGCGCTCGATAATTTCGGCACCCTTAACATCCTTCACTTCGGGAGCAGGATATTCGGCTAAATGATCGGCTACCTCGAATGGGGTTTGGATATGGAAAATATGCTCTACATACTGCTGCTGAAACTCTGCCCGCTCCTGTTGTTGTGTATTTTGAGGTTGCGGTCTTAAATTATTAGGGTTTACAGGTGCATAGGGCTGAAAAACCTGCTCGTGCTCTTTACGTGTTTTGGCCAGCCACCATAAAAAGGTATATGGAAGTTTATCGTCGTTATATTGCGAAACAAAATTTACTTCAGGATCATCAGGTACTACGGTTTCGATATGCGGTACCTGCGTTACCATATCGGTACCCATTTTTTCTTCAAATGCAAAAAAATCAACCGAGGCTACACTTTCAATAAAAGAATCATCGGCTGCAGGCTTATCTGTTAAATGGCTATCGGTACCCGGCAAGCCATCTGGCGTTTCGATCTCCTCTACCGGATTTAAGCCGCTTGTATCATTTTTTAATTCGGCAGGATCTTCAAAAACCTCTTCTTCATCATGAATGCCCTCAGGAGTTTCAATTTCAGCTGTTCCCCTATTTAACAGATTAAGATTTTCATCATTTAATGCTCCAATCACCTCAAAAACCTGTTGTTCATCAGCGTCATTTTCTGCAACCGCAGTCTCAGCCTCCACATCATCAACCGCAACCATATTAAGTACATGGAAAAGTACATGGCCCTGGCCATATAAAGCGGCCTTTGGTACAAATGATGCATTAGCTTTTGCTAAAAGCAGGTGGATAGGCTGTGAATAAGGATATTGAGCAACCATTTCCTGTAACATGGATGCATGCTCTGGCCTAACCTTTCCGGGTTGCGCAAGTAAATCTGCCAGTAGCTTTTTGTTATCCATTATTGAAGGTTTGGTGCTAAGTTAAAAAAATGTAGACGGGTTTTTAAAATTTTGTCGTGTACAATACAGCTTTATTTACCACTGTGCAAAGGCACGGTTAAAAATATCTTCGGATAATTGCTTGTTAATGTTCTCGATAGCACCGGGCAATAACGTCTGTATCGGCGCACCGGTTATCGGGAAATCGAAATATTTGGTAAAGCTTTCTTCAAAACTTTCTTTTTCGTGCTCTTTTAAGTTGTTTTTATACTTTACAGAAACGGTAATGGTTAGCCTGTTTGCACCCGAAGTAGGCGTAGCACTGTTCTGAAGTGCCACAGGTTTGATTTCGTAACCGGTTATCCTGCCTTCAAAAGAAGCATCGCCCTCTCCTGTTGTTGCAATAATCAATTTAGTCTGGTTACGGATACGGGTTTTTAACGATTCGGTAACCTGGTTACTTAAGGTAGGCACCACCAGTGGCGCATTGTTTTCGAACGGACGTATTACCACCGTTTTTAATCCTGTTGTAGAAGCTCCGCTAAATTTATAAGAGCAGGCACCCAATACCGAGGTAATAAGGATTAAGGCAAATATTTTAATTTTCATCATTATCGAAAAATAGGATCTAAAATTATAGGGAACGTAATTTGAACAGAATTGATATACGGCTATTGATAAATTACAGATTTAATTCCTTGATCTTACGATAAAGTGTACGTTCTGATATGCCCAGCTCCTGGGCGGCAAATTTACGCTTGCCCTTGTGCTTCTTCAATGCTTTTTTGATCAGGTCTGATTCTTTATCAACCAACGAGAGCGATTCTTCTACCTCTTCGGCCTCGTGCGCAAAATAATCGTTATTGTTATTATTATTGTTAACGTTGTTATTTACAGGCGTTGGGTGCTGGATGGTAAAAGCATGCTCATGCCCTACAGGCAATTCCACGTCGCGGTAAAGCTGATTGATATATTGAGGATTATCGGCCAAAACCGTAGCAGTATTTCCACCGTGCTGGATAATTTCGGCGACCAGTTTTTTTAGCTCAACCATATCCTTTTTCATATCGAAAAGCACTTTGTACAAAATATCACGTTCTGTAAAATCTTCTTTTGATTGCGAATTGATGGCCATTGGCAGGTTACTGCCGGCCTCGTTAGGGATATAGTTTAAAATAGCCTGCCCGGTAACATTGCGGTCTTTTTCGAGTACGCAGATCTGCTCCGCAATATTTTTTAACTGCCGTACGTTTCCCGGCCAACTGTAATTGGTTAAAATCTGGATGGCATCAGGCTCAAGGTGCAAAGCCGGACTGCGGTATTTATCACTAAAATCGGCAGCAAATTTTCTGAACAACAGGTAAATATCCTCTTTGCGTTCCTGTAAAGCTGGAATCCGCAATGGAACGGTATTTAACCTGTAATATAAATCCTCACGGAATTTTCCGTTTTTAACACGGTTGTATACATCAACATTGGTGGCGGCAATAATACGTACATCTGTTTTTTGAACTTTAGATGAACCTACACGTAAATATTCGCCACTTTCTAAAATACGTAATAAACGGGCCTGGGTACCTAAAGGCAGTTCGGCAACCTCATCTAAAAAGATGGTACCGCCGTTAGCTACTTCAAAATAACCTTTACGGGCCTCATGGGCACCTGTAAAAGATCCTTTTTCGTGACCAAAAAGCTCCGAATCTATTGTTCCTTCGGGAATAGCACCGCAGTTTACGGCAATAAAGGCACCGTGCTTGCGGGCACTCATTTGATGGATAATCTGCGAGAAAACCTCTTTACCGCTACCACTTTCGCCGGTAATCAACACCGACATATCGGTTGGCGCCACCTGGCTTGCAATATCTATGGCACGGTTAAGCAAAGGCGAGTTGCCAATAATACCGAACCGTTGTTTAATATTTTGTGTATCCATTGTTCTTTAAGTTTCGTCACTCTGAACTTGTTTCAGAGTCTTTTATTAAGATGCTGAAATAAATTCAG
>NZ_DJDT01000254.1 GCF_002432345.1 Pedobacter sp. UBA5917 | reverse complement strand
CCATTGCTTTGGCCATTAAAGCTATACTTCCATCGGCAATAGCATCTTCCAAACCATTGGCAACAGGCCTGTTAATGCCAATATCAGAAGGGATGGCTTTAAAATCGTGCACATAATTAAGTCCGCGGAGATCGCTCATGGCCGTTTTTTTCATTGCAGCAAAGGCACGTTCGGCATCAAAACCACGGAACCCTTTTAAATAAGCTTCTGCAATAATCTGCTGGCTGCTAATCCCAACCATTGTTCCGGTATCGTAGCCATTTAAATGCCATATCGGCAAATAACCCTGTTCATCATAAATGGCGAGCATGGTATTTACAAAATCGCTGATTTTATCGGGATTGAGAATGGTAAAAAGCGGATGTTCGGCACGATAGGTATCCCAGGTAGAAAAGATCGAATAATTATTGAAAGCAGGTTTTTGATGCACCTTATTATCAGCCCCCTGGTAATCGCCGTTATGATCGTTAAACAGCGAAGGATGCATCATAGCATGATATAATGCCGTATAAAACACCCTTTTATCAGCATTACTTCCGGTTTTGATTTCCACTTTCGACAACTCCTTATTCCATTTATCATCTGCCGATTTAATTACACCGGCCATGTTCCAATCCGGTATCTCTGCAGTAATATTGGTCAAAGCATTTTCGCTGCTTACCGGCGAAATACCCACTTTAAATTGTACAGTGCCAGGCGATTCACCCAAGCTGACCATTCCTTTAATGGCTTTTCCTCGTCCTTTTTTAGCGTTGAGCAGCTTAGATTCTTCGTATACATTAAAAGCATCAATGGCTTTTTCGAAACGGATAGCAAAAAATACCTGCTGTTCTTTGGCCCAACCCGAAGAAAAACGGTAACCTTTTAGGGTGTAAGCATCAACCTGCTCGATATAAGTATCGGTAGCTTTATCGTTAAGGCCTTCCTTTAAGTCGATTATAATCTGCGCCGGTTTACCTGATGGAAATTTGTATCGATGAAAACCTACCCTTTCGGTTGCAGTAAGCGCTACATCAATATTATAATCTTCCAATTTTACGGCGTAATAACCCGGACGTACTTTTTCATTTTTATGCGAATACAAGGAAGAGTAGCCACTTTTATGGTTTTCTTCAGTGCCTTTGTCGGTTTTGATGGCACCTGTAAAAGGCATAATCAGCACATCGCCCAAATCGCCAATTCCAGTGCCGCTTAAACGCAGATGGGAAAAACCGGTTAAAATACTATCGCCGTAATTATAACCCGAGCACCAGTCCCAGCCTTTAAAAATATTCATCGGTCCAAGCTGCACCGCTCCAAAAGGAACATTTGCACCTACAAAAACATGTCCGTGGCTCCCAGAACCGATATAAGGATCTACGTAAGTGGTTTTAGATTGGGCATGAGTGAGTGTTATAGTTAAGGTAAAAAGAAGGGTTAAAAGGTATTTCATATATATTGTTGAATTGCTTTATTGTTGGGATTGTTAGGTGTTATTTAATAGAAGACCCTGAACTAAATTCAGGGTGACGTAACGTGGGGACTTTAGCCGCACTCGATTCTCTTTTATTTAATACACAGGGGATGTTGACCGTAGAAAACATATCCTGGTCGTTCTTTTGGGCGAGTTTAGCCAGTAGCAGTTTCATGATATGCTGTGCTATTTTTTGCATAGGTTGCTGGATGGCGGTAATTGCCGGAGAAATAAATTCGAGCAGTTCAAAATCATCGAACGAAACCAGTGCCAGGTCGTTTCTGAGTTTTCCATTTGGCGATTTTAAAGCACGCAGGCCTTCCATGGTGAGGTAATTGGCGGCAAATATTACTGCATCGATTTGTGGGTTTGCATGCAGAAAACTAGTAATCGCATTTACTACACTACCAGTGCCTTCGTATTTAATTTTAAAAACCAGCTCTTCCCCACCCTGATCTGCAACTGCATCGCGGTAACCTTCCAAGCGATCAGTCATCTGCTGTTCTTCTGTATCGGTGGTAATAAAGGCGCAATTGTGATAACCGTTCTCAAAAAGATGCTGCGTAGCTTTATACGTACTCACAAAATTATCTACCAGCACATAATCGGCTGTGATGCCCGGCAGATAACGGTCGAAAAGCACTACCGGAACATCAGAATCAACCAGTTTTTTTACTTCCTCTTCCATGCCCAGGGCCGTGGCCACAATGTAGCCATCAACACGTCTTTCGGTAAAGGCTTCTACCAGTTCCACAAATTTGTTCTTTTCTTTCCCTGTGCTACTGAATAGGATTTTATAACCGTTCTGTGCAGCTATTTCTTCTAAAAAATGGGCAATACCAGAGAAAAAGGGATCCGAAATATGATCGACCAAAAAACCGATGGTATTTGATTTCCCGGTTCTCAATCCTTTGGCAAATGAATTTGGACGGAAACCAACTTCGGCAACCAGATCGAGAATTTTGGCAGTTACTTCCTTACTGATAAATTTTTCTTTCGACTTGCCATTAATTACAAAGGAAACGGTGGTGGTAGAGAGATTTAGCCTTTGGGCGATGTCTTTAATCGATATTTTTTTTGTCATGGAGATTTAGATCTAAAGCGTTTAGCTAACGAAATAAATGCCGATGAAAATTTAACAGGGTATTTATCTGGTTAGCAATGGCCAAAATATCCCTGTTCGATTAATAAAGCCTTAAAAAATGATTAAAAATGGATTTTGTTGAAGAAATTAATAAGAAAACATCAATAGAATGATCGTTTCAAGGTAGATTTCTCGACTTCGTTGCACTCCGCTCGAAATGACGATCCGGAGGGAGCTGGCTACCATTGATATTTTTTTTTAAAAAATTGGCGTCATCTCGACTGTAGCGGAGAGATCTATATTGCATAAAAGACCCTGAAACAAGTTCAGGGTGACGATCTGTTAAAGTTTTGCTTTGATTCTTTCCCTGTGCCTCAATCCCCACTCTACCAAAGTATCGGCCACGGGAAGTACGCTACAGCCATAACAGGTGATGGAATAGGCTACAGTAATCGGTTTAGAATCGATTACGGCCCTTGAAACCAAAAGATTCAGTTCCAGATCCTGCAGTTCTTTGGATAGCATTTTAGCCGAAATGCCCTCAATTTCCCTTTGTATTTTTTTAAAGGTGTTACGTTGATCCTGCCTTGCATCCAGATAACGCATAATGCGGAGCTTCCATTTTCCGCCTAAAATTTCCAGACTATCGCGAATAGCCGAAAGTTCCTGCTCGCAGGTGGCTTCGCGTACTTCGCCATTGATATTCGTTGTGAACATAGCTTTAATAGTTAACTTGAGGTTACCGGTTACCTTGAATTAACCCATAGCAAAAATAAACTATTACCGCCTAATTTTGAGATGGATTTTAAAAGTAAAAGTCATGTTTAAAAAATTTTTATATTACTGTTCGCGGATAAAAAAGCTTTATACAACGATCGAAAATTATAAAATCATTACAGGTCTCAACAAATAAAACCATAAAAAATGAAAAAATTGGATTATTACGTATTGGATGTTTTTACTGTTCAACGTTATACCGGAAATCAACTTTCCGTAGTTTACACACCAGAAGAACTTAGTCTCGAACAATATCATCAGATTTCGAGAGAATTCGGTTATTCGGAAACTTCTTTTGTGCATTATAGTGATGTAAGCGGAGCTTTGGAAGTAAGATCGTTTACACCCGCAGGTTTCGAGGTAAACGGCGCAGGACATAATTTACTGGGTGCGGTTATCCTTGCGCTACTAAAGGATTGGGATATTTTTAAAACACAGGGGGCTGCCAAATGGGTTGCTATCAATGGTACGCCAATACCTGTAAATATATCTGAAAAAGATGGTCATCCTTTTGTGGCGATGAAACAACGCCCTGCCGAAATCCTCGGCAATG
Organism: Pedobacter sp. UBA5917; assembly: GCF_002432345.1. Lineage (GTDB taxonomy): Bacteria > Bacteroidota > Bacteroidia > Sphingobacteriales > Sphingobacteriaceae > Pedobacter. The sequence continues at coordinate 10,178 of NZ_DJDT01000254.1, read as the reverse complement.
TACCGCATGCAAGAATTGCGGAAGCTATAGGCCTTGATGTGGCATCAGTTGGAGTTAATGGTTGGGAAAGTAAAGTGGTAAAAACAGAAGTGAGCCATTTGATGGTACCAATTAAAGATACGAATACTTTAATACACGCTATTCCGAATAAGGCACTTTTAAAAGCTTTGAGTGAGGAGTACGATTTTGATGGGTTTTATCTTTTTTCTACCGAAGCATCGGCGAAGGGTTATCTTGCCAGTACAAGGTTTTTCAATCCGGGCATCGGCATTGACGAAGATCCCGCTACGGGCACCGCCGCCGGTCCGTTAACAGGTTATCTCGAAAAACTGGAATATGTACAAAAAAACAAAGACCATATTATTTTTCAAGGCGAACAAACGGGTCATCCTTCAGAAATACATGTCCGTGTAGAAGATGATGGCATTATGGTTAGCGGTTCTTCGGTAATTGTAATGGAAGGGAGTATTTATGTGTAGGTTGGTAGATTGTTCCCTTATAAGAAATAAGTTTTAATAAAAAACGTCGTCATCTCATTCCGATTGCTATCCTATCGTATGGACACATCTTTTTAAGGCGCAATGCTAATTTGCTTTGAAAAAAAACAGATTTTACCGAAGAACGCCGTCAATCCCAAGTGCGGGGAAAATCAAAAAAACAGTTGCAAAATAGAACAATTAGCACTACCAAACATGAAACGCAGTGGTTTTGTGCTGTTTTAACTGAACCCGGCTACGTTGCACTTCGCTCGAGATGACGTTATGGGGGGATTGTCTATTAACAACGAGTCTTTAATCTATTACTCAAAATAATAAGTCTTCCCTGCTTCGGTTTTAACATCATACAAAACCGATGCTTTTAAAGCCACAGGATTAAGTTTTGCACTTTCGGCTATAATGGGTTTCTGTTGTTCTTCTACTTCAAATAAGGGGTTCGGATTTTTTCCTTTTGCCAAGGCTGGAGCAGCTCCTTTTACAAACTTTACAGCATTTGGCAGGCGTAACCTACAGTTTCCACCAAGAGTAGAATGAACCGTCAGTTTACTGATTTTTCCATCTTTCCAGCTGAAATCAAAACTGAATCCGCCGCGCGATACCAGTCCGCTTACACTTCCGTTTTTCCAGGCATCAGGCAAAGCAGGGAGCACATAAATAAACCCATCCTGCGATTGGATCAACATTTCGGCCACGCCCGAGATACAGCCAAAGTTACCATCAATCTGGAACGGTGGATGCGCATCAAAAAGATTTGGGTAAGTTCCTCCATCCTGTCCGCTTTCGGCAACCGGTGCCGGACTAAGCTGATCGGTAATCAGTTTATAGGCATGGTTACCATCGAGCAAACGTGCCCAGAAATTCACTTTCCAGCCCATGCTCCAACCGGTTGATTTATCCCCCCTGTTGAGCAGCACAGTTTTAGCGGCATCGAAAAGTTCGGGGTTATGATAGGCCGAAACCTGGTTTGAAGGATACAGACCATAAAGGTGCGAGGCATGGCGGTGTTTATCGCCCGGCCTGTCGAAATCCTGTAACCACTCCTGTAGCTGACCAAAACGCCCGATCTGCATCGGGGGAAGTTTAGTCCTTAATGTTTTTAAACTATCAGCAAAAGAAACATCTGTTTTTAAAGCAGAAGAGGCTTTTATCACGTTGCTGAATACATCAAAAACCAATTGATTATCCATTGTAGTGCCTGCAGCAAGCGCTACACCTTTCTGGTATTCATTTTCGGGCGACATCGATGGAGAAACGATCATCCATTTATGCGTTGGCTCTTCCTGTAATACATCTTTGTAAAACATGGCCAGATCTTTTAACACCGGATACATTTCCTTTAAAAACTTTTTATCTCCGGTATACAGGTAGTGTTGCCAGATATGTTGTGTTAACCATGCACCGCCCATCGGCCACATCCCGTAATAGCCACCATCTACCGGACCGGTAATGCGCCACAAATCGGTATTATGGTGCATATTCCAGCCGCGGGCATGGTACATTTTATCGGCGCTCTCCTTTCCTGTTACCGAAAGGTCTTTGAGCATGCTGAACAAAGGTTGGTGCATTTCGGGAAGATTGGTTACCTCTGCCGGCCAGTAGTTCATTTCGGTGTTGATGTTTACCGTATATTTACTATCCCATGGTGGTGCCACTTTCGAATTCCACTTGCCCTGTAAGGTGGCAGGTTGGTTTCCGGGCTGCGAACTGCAGATCAATAGGTAACGGCCAAACTGGAAGTAAAGCGATACCAAAGCCGGATCATCGCCCGATTTAAACTTCCTGATGCGTTCGTCAGTAGGGAGTTTTGCATCATCAGTAAAACCGAGATCGAGTTTAACACGGTCGAAATATTTTTTGTAAGCCTGGATATGATCGGTTTTTAAGTTCTCATAACTTTTGCCCATTGCTAATGAAAGAAAGTTCGAAGCCTTTTCATTTTCATTAACGTTTAGCGTTTTATAATCCTTAAAATTGGTGGCAATAGATACGTAAATGGTTGCGGCATCGGCATTTTTGATCTTTAAGCTATCTTTTTCTGTGCCTAATGTTCCACCTTCTGTTTTGGTTTTAACAAGGGTGGTGTATTTCACCAGACCTTTTTTTCCCTCCAAATCGCCTGTAATTCCACTTAATTTAAGTGTATTATTTTCGGTTATCACCTTGTGGTTTGGCATCGGACTGTTTATGCCCAGGCTAAAACTGATGCTTTTAGGCTTATTTGCAGTAATTCTGATGATCAGTACCTGATCTTTAAGCGAGGTAAAGGTTTCGCGTTTATAGCTTACGCCATCTTCTACATAAGTTACGGTAGAAATGGCATTGCTGATATCGAGATCGCGGTAGTACTGACTGATAGCCGCCGTATTTTTGGAATGGATAAAAAGACTTCCGGCAAGTTGGTACTGCATTCCGTGGTTATAACCTTCGCCACTGGCCCTTTTAAAGGTATTGTTTGCCAACTGCTGGGCATCATTGTATTTCTGATCGGCAAGTAGTTTACGCATGTCGGTAATGTTGCCATACACATCCGGCAGCACATTATTGCCGGGTCCGCCAGACCATATCGTTTCTTCGTTCAGCTGGATTTCTTCTTTATCGGGATTACCATAAACCATTGCTGCAAGCCTCCCGTTCCCCAAGGGTAAAGCTTCGTTCCAGTTACCGGCCGGTTTATCGTACCAGAGTTTCATGGTGTTGGGTTTTACTTTTTGGGCATTGCTGATCAGGGAACAAAAGAGCAATGTTGCGCTAAGGAGGGTGACTTTTTTCAGTAACATTTATATTCTGGTTAGGGAGATTTTTAATTTATTGGTATTGGCGGCCAAGATAAGATTTATTGTTTTATTCTAAGTTCGTTATTTCGAGCGTAGCCGAGAAATCTGCCTCGAGACAGATCTCTCCACTCCGTTGCACTTCGGTCGAGATGACGAAATGTGGGAAGCAATCTTTTTTGCAGGAAAGATTGCTTCGTCGTACCTCCTCGCAATGACGAAGTTTTTTTACGCCTTTCAGCTTTAGTCTTTGGTCTTTTTACTTTAGTCTTTGGTCTTTTTACTTTAGTCTTAACTCCTCCACCATATTTACAAAAAGCTTTGCGGCAATCGGATCGGTATTTCCTTTGGTAAGTAACATTTCAGAAAGTATCGCGGTTCCTTTATCGGTTATCTTTACAATCGGAAATCCCCTGATCGCATCCAAACTTTTGGTACGCTGTTCTATATTCCCTTCGAGGTAACCATGCACCTTGGTAAATGCTGCGAGGGTTTCAACACCAGGGCTCCGGTTAACGCGGTAGGCGCCCGAACTCACCGTTGGGTTCTGCCTTTCGTTGTTGTTGAAATAGCGCAATTCCATCGGTTCAATTCCCTTAAAAACCGCTGATTCCGGGATTTCCATCGAAACAATTTCGCCCTGCTCTTTTACTATACTTCTAATCTGTTCAGGAAATATAACAGAAGCCAAACTTCCACTGTTTAAAAGCAATAATTTACCACCACTTTTTACAAAATTTCGAGTTGCAGCAGCTGTTGCAGTGGAGGTATTTACCGAATCCAGTCCGCTTAAAATCAGTACATCAGGTTTTTGTTTTATTGCACCCTCAAAATCTGAAGCAGCAATTACTTTCAAAGCTGAATTTGCAGCCAATTGGGCAATTTTACCACTTTTATCAAGCAAAACAACCTTAGAATCGCTAACGCCATCTGCTTTGATGTAATTTTTATCGGCTATGGTGATTTCATAATCGTTTGCTGAGATTACTTTCCCATTTTCGATGAGTTTGATTACCAGTTTAGCGTCGGTTTTCGCTAAAGAGAGGTTTTCGGGAAGGGTAATTTTTGGAGTAATCCATTTACGCCCGTAATAATCAACCGGAGGCATAGTTTCTTTGCCTTCTTTTAATACTTTTCCATTTTTATCTTCGATAATCCATTGAATGGTACTTTGCGAAATGGCATTTCCGTCTTCGCTATCGTTCACTACATAAAAGCGGACAGGTAAAACCGCTCCGGCATAAAAGTGCCTTCCCCATAGCTCTGCAGATACTAAAACGGGCTGCAGTGCTTTTTTCATCTGGTAATAAGTGCGCTCGGGTTTAAGCAGTTTAGCATCTTCAATATTGCTGAACCAGGTTAATGCAGCAAAATGCAGAATACCGGCAGCTTTATCATTGGTACGCCTTACCGCCTCGGCCGATTCGCGGGTGATGAAGGATTGTGCCTCCAGAAAATATTTCGGATCGGCATATTCGTAAGCATAATTACCAACCAATGAGGAAGGATTTTGATGTACATAGGTATAAAAACGTGTCGGGTGTCCGGTTTCAGAAGGATAACCGGTCGAAAACTCCTGACTGATCAATGGTCGGCCAGGATTTTTGAAACGCTGCTGCCATTCGCCGTTAAATTCGGAAAAAATTGAACCATGATACCAATTGAGGTACCAATGCTGGTCATCAATATCGCCATCATCAATGGAGGTATAAAAATCCTTTCCAAATTTTTTCTCCTTGCGGATATAATTAGAATCGAAGCTGATGGGTCTGGTTGGATCGATTTCCCTCATTTTTTTCACTACGTCAGAAATGATCTTCATTTTAAGTTTCGCCCGTTCCATATCCGGATCGTTATCGTAAAATTTCATTTCGTTGTTTACTGTCCAGAATAAAAGCGAAGGATGGTTACGGTACTTTTTGATCAGGTCGAAAAATTCATTCTTCCAGAGGTCGATCAGTTTTGCATCGGGCATACTGCTGTTGATCATCAGCCATGGCCAGCCGCCTTCGTAACTTACGCCTACGCCCTGATGATCAGAAGCGTTCATCCACACCTCACTGTAAGGCGCAGTGTGTGTACGGGTGACCGCAATATTGCCATCGTGCATCAGTTTTGAAAATGCATTGGCCAGTAAAGTATCGTTTGGCGCTAACGACATCGGCGTGTGGTTTCCCCCGCGTAACCAATAAGGTTTATCGTTCAGGTAAAAATAATCGCCTTTGGCAGTAAATGTCCTAAAGCCCGATTCTACTGTTAAACGATCTGTTTCCTGTTTGTTTTTACTGATGATAAAACTAAAATTGTAAAGATTGGGTTTGGCCGGCGACCATAATTTAGGTTTCAAACCACTGATGCTATATTTGAAAACCTTTTCTTCACCAGCATTCAAATTTAGGTCTTTCAAAGCTTCGCCAGAGAATAATTCGTGGGGATCCTTATTGTCTGAGATAGAAGTAGACAGATTGAACACACTGTTTTTAGCCATATTATTTTTTACAGTAACTTCGATTTCTGCGCCGGTTAAATTGGGTTTGATAAATACATCGGTGATCTTTAATGGATCTGAAATCACCAGCGATACAGGTTGCCAGATGCCCGCAGGATCATCATTATAAAAACCATGCGCTAAATCTTTAATCATTTTATTGGTGATGGGCACGGTTACAGCCACATCGGTTATTTTATCGGCATCTTTAATATCCTTTACAAAATCTCTCGAAACTTTAACCACAATCAGGTTACGGCCCGGTTTCAACAAGCCTGTTGCATCAACTTTAAAGGCCCCGAACATGCCGATATGCGGTTCGTTGGCTTTTTTACCATTGATAAAAACCTCTCCTACTTTTGATACGGCATCGAAATCAAGTTCGAGGTTTTTGCCCGCAACTTCGGCCGGAAGCTCGATCCACTGACGGTAATAACCCACATCTGTTTTTTTATAATCGAAGGTATAAGCTTCGCAACGCTCAATTTCTTTCTGGTAATGGTTATCGGCAACGCCTTTGCTTGCGGTATTGTACTTTTCGCCATGCAACCACTCGCGGTTTGGGTTCCAAAACTGCGGAACGGCCATTACATGCCAATTTTCGTCGGTACTTTCGGGTGAAATTGCCTTTTGAAGATCGCTGATTTCGTATCCAGGTGCAAACAACCACTTTCCGGTAAGGGAAAGACCAGTCCTGACTTTCGATAAAGTATTTAATTTTACAGGTTTGTAGGCCGAACGCTCCTGCATTCTCTTTTGAGCTTTATTTACTGATGGAACCGCATATTCCTGCATTTTATCATCTTTAAAAGCATCAGGAGCTAAGGGTTTTATCGATAAATCATCAAATTCATTCGCGAGCCAACTGCCACCAAGAATTACTTTCCCCTTTGGCGAAAATTTGGTGTAAGGATCTTTTACATCAATAAGGGGAAGCGTTTTATTATTCAAAAAAACCTTTATCCTGTTGCCTGCCACCTGAATACGAAAATTATACCACTGACCGGGAATAAGCTTAAAATTGAGGTGGCGGAGCGCCAGATGATCGTCGGTACCCATATAGCCTAATCTGGCCAGGTATAAATCGTTCTGAATACCACCCCTTAAACCAATAATGTATTTATCGTTCCTTGACGAGGCCCTGAAACCGGCCCATATCTGCACCTGTTTCTCGCTTTCTGGCGTACGCGCTTTAAAGCTTATTTCATAATTACTGGCTTCGGCATCTCCAAAGGCAACATCAATAGCTTTTGTTTTTAATACGCCCCCTTCTATTTTAGCCGTTCCGCGTCCGGTAGTTTCGAGCTTTTGTACCTTTTCAAAATTTTCTTTGACGCTTTGCTGTGCAAATAGCGAAGCAAATGGAAAAAGGCAAAATATTATAGTTAACGTTAAGTTTGATTGCTTCATGGTTTGTTTGGTTTGGTGTTTTTTGGAGCCGTAAGTCCGGGCCAATCATCGGTACGGAAAGGACTTGCCGGTAATCCTTCAAGGTTATACAAATTAACATCAGGTGGATTATCGGCCCAGCAGTAGCGCACGGCTACAGGGGTTGGTACATTTGGACTAAAAACCTCAATCGTGTTTTTAATCGTGATGGCTTTAGCCGGATAGAATTTTCCATCGGCCCCAGCAATAATAAAATTGTTTATTGAATCAACCGGTTTTATCTGCCCCGAACGTTTGGTAAAGCTGACAATGGCTTTATTCCCGTCTATTTTTAGTGCGGCGTAACGTGGTCCGCTGGCCTGTATTTTTTCGTGATAGATGAGCTGTTGCGCCATTAACGCTACCCGGTTGCCGATCGGTTTTTTCTCTTTGGGATGCAGATCGCCATTCGCATTGATATCAATCGTGCTTACAAAATCAACGTTCAGCATGATAGCCGCCATGGCCTGTGCTTCGCGTAGCTCGGCAATGGCACTTCCGCTAAGTTGCGGTTGTATTTTATTGTAATTGGGTAACTGCACAATGATAAAAGGCAGTTCTTTTTTGTCGAAATGTTTACGCCAATCGTTAATTAACGCAGGTAATAATCTGCGGTACTGAAAAGCCCTGTTTGCATTAAATTCGCCCTGATACCACAACACACCCTTAACATTGTAATGGGTAAGCGGCGATAACATGGCATTAAAAAGCTTGGTAGGGTTCGATTGCTCGGAAGGTAATTTAGGCTGTTTTAAAAAATCGGGAAATTCTGTTAGTCCCTCTCTACTGATCCAGGCTTCGGCCAATGAAGAACCATAACTGGTATTGATTACACCAATGGGAACTTTATATTTTTCGAACAAAGCCGCCGCATAAAAGTAAGCCACCGCCGAGAACCTGGCCAATGTTGCAGGCGATGCACTTAGCCATCCGGTATGTAAAAGAATATCGTTACGAACCGTATCAGCCGACTGCCTGTTAACCTTAAACTGCCTGATTTCTGGATTAGCTGAAGCCTGTATCTCTTTGATATATAAATTTTTATCAATACCATATTCCATATTCGACTGACCTGAACATAAAAACACATCACCAATTAAAATATCGTGGAGTGTAATGGACTGTTCAGCAGTGCTGATCTTCATTTCATAAGGTCCGCCGGCATTTGATGCTGCAAGTTGCATATTCCATTTCCCATCTGCTGCAGTAACTACTGAATAGTTCTTACCCTTAAATGCAATACTGATCTTTTCACCTGGCGCTGCCCAACCCCAAACGGGGATTTTAGCCCCGCGTTGAAGCACCGCATGATCGCCGATCAATGCCGGTAATTTTAATACAGCATTCGCGTTTAAGCATAGCAATGCCAGGAATATTGAAAATAGTGCTCTCATTTCGCTATTTCGGTAGTGGAATATTATTTTGAAACGGGATTTCTTTCTTCAGCATTTTAGAAGCAAAACCGGCCAGGTAGAGGTAATAATCGTTCGGTATGCCTTCTTCAAATTTCACAAAACTGTTCTCACCAACAGGTGGATTTTTGGAAGCCTTGAAAATGGCAGTTCCTTCATCTACCTCATCAAACATGGCTACATAAATCATTTCTACACCGTTGTTAATTGCACCCGAAAGCTGTTTCCAGAAAAGCTGGCCCCTGTTTCGTGGGATCTGATCAAATGGCGAATTCGGTTTCATGTTATGCCAGCTAAAACCCGGGTAAATTACCGGAACAAAATCAAGCCGATTGGCTTTGCACCAGGCTATATCGGCTTTGATCCGTTCCATCATTGTGGGTATGTTTTCTTCTTTAAAACGCCCAACAAACCAGGGCTGGATAATATCTGCTTTTTTGCATACTTCGAGCAATTGGGGATCGGCAATGGCATCGCCTTTAAGCTCGCGCCACTGGGTGGGCACACCAAGCAATAATGAACAACCACCATAAACAGGATCGTGCTGAAGAAAATCCATAATTTTGGTGATGGTTTTTAGCGTATAACGTCTTTTATCGTTAAAGCCTATTCCCCAAAGCGCCACGAGTGGTTTTTGGTTATGGTATAAATAACTTTGTTTATTGCCACGGGTGGTGAGCTTTAAACTATCAACCAGGTGTTTAAAATCATTGATCACCAGGTCTTCGTCGCCCTCTTGCATACCCGAAAAATCGTACATCAGCGATATGGCCCGTTTGTGTTTCCCGGCTGCATCGAGCGCCGAACGGAGTACTTTATTGTTGTGCGCCAAACTCTTCGCATTTTTAAGGTTCGAAACAAAACGCTGTACAAATACCCCATCAATACCGTACTGCTCCATCCATTTAAAATGCAGCTGAACGGTCGATTCATCGTATGAACTAAAAAGATATGCCGCACTTCCGTCTTCATGCTGAAAAGCGGTTTTATAGGTCTTCTTATATTCAGAAACATCGGGCCATACATCAATTTTGATGCTGCCAGGGGCGAAACCTTTTGCACCGGCATAATGGTTCCAGCCGCGGCCGCCACCATCGCCCATGGCATTGAACCAGCCCTGATAACCGGCCATTACCAAACCCTTATAACTTTTAAATGCACTGGTGGCACTATGTTTAAGCTGTGCACCTGCCGTACAGGCAAAGCATAACATCATTAATAATATCGTATTCCTTTTCATTATTTGCTTGGGTTTATGGTTCCATTTCCCCAATTCTTGTTTGGTTTCGGCCCCATTTCTAGTTCTAATGTAGCACCGGCAACCAATTGCTCATGCGTAAACCATGGTGTATTTAGCGCTTTACCATTCAGTTTGGCGCTTTGTATGTATTTGTTCACCACCGAGCTGTTATTGGCAATTACACGGAAGGTTTTTCCGTTTGGCAAAGCAATGTTCACTTTTTCAAAAACCGGACTTCCAATGGTATAAGTTGGAATGCCCGGCGTAAGCGGATAAAAGCCCATCGAAGAAAATACCGCAAAAGCCGTCATCCCGCCACCATCTTCATCGCCCGGAATGCCG
>NZ_DJDT01000195.1 GCF_002432345.1 Pedobacter sp. UBA5917 | reverse complement strand
AAACGGTGCAGCAGACCCGGTAAGTGGATTGGCATCTCTGCTCGAAGAAGCTAAATCTATCGGTTTGCTGGCCAAAGCAGGGATAAAACCGAAGCGTAGTTTAGTTTATATTGCTTGGGATGGAGAAGAACAATCGCTTTTAGGTTCAACCGAATGGGTAGAAGACCATGCTGCCGAATTAAACAGTAAAGCAGTGGCCTATATCAATTCGGATGGCAACGGACGCGGTTTTTTAGAAGCCGGCGGCTCGCATGCACTCGAAAACCTTGTTTCTGAAATTTCAAAAGAAGTGAAAGATCCGCAGGTTAATGCCAGTATTTTCGAACGCTGGAAAGCAAATAAAGCCATTTCTACAACATCAATCAACGACCGTAAAAAAGTAATAGAGAATCAAACCATCGATCTTGGCGCATTGGGTACCGGATCGGATTATTCGGCATTTTTACAGCACTTGGGCATTCCTACTTTAAACCTTGGTTTTGGTGGTGAAGATGAGGGAGGAGAGTACCACACCAATTTTGATACCTACGATAACTTTATCAAGTTTAAAGATCCCGGTTTTGAGTACGGTTTAGCTTTATCCCAAACAGCTGGAAGAGCTGTGCTCCGCCTTGCCAATGCAGATGTACTTCCGTTCAACTTTTCTAACTTCCAGGCCAAAATAGCCACTTATGTTACCGAAGTAAACGCTTTGGCCAAACAACTCAGGGAGGCTGCCCAAAGCCAGAATAAACTGATCAGTAGTGGTGCTTATCAATTGGCTAATGATCCCACAGAAAATCTAAAAAATCCCCCAATGCAGATAGAATTACCAGAATTTGATTTTTCTGCACTGAATTTAGCTGTTGATAGCCTAAAAACAGCCTCGTTAAAACTAAACCAGGCAGTAACTACGGCCCTTACTTCGAATACTAAACCTGATAAACTGAATACCCTGCTTTTTCAGGCCGAAAAACAATTGCTTCAACCGAATGGTTTACCTGGCCGGCCATGGTACAAACACAGCATTTACGCACCGGGACTGTACACAGGTTATGGCGTAAAAACACTTCCGGGTGTGCGCGAGGCCATTGAACAGTATCATGTAAAAGAGGTGCAGGAGCAGATCGCAGCATTAACATCCTCCATTTTAAAGTTTTCACAATTTATCAACCAAACCACTCATCCTTAATTACCATTCCACAAACATGAAATTATTTTTTATCCATTTAATAGTCTGCTTTGCCCTGCTCGGCAGTTTGCAGACCTTTGCCCAGAACACCCTTCGCGGTAAAATTACCGACAGTAAAGATAAACTGCCCCTGGCTGGTGCCACCATTAAATTAAAAGGCACCAAAATTGGTACCAGTACCAATGGCAGGGGAGAATTTAACTTAATCCTACCCCAAAAAGCAGATAGTATCAGCATTCATTTTCAGGGTTATGTAGAACAGGTGCTTGCCATTAACAACCGGTCGGAAATCAATATAGAACTAAAAGAAGATGTCCACCTGTTATCTGATGTGGTGGTTACCGGTGTGGCCGAAGGAACCAGTCGCAAAAAACTAACCTTTGCCCTCACAAAAGTAAATAACGAACAGATCAATACCGTTCCGGCTACAGATGCTTCCCAAACCCTTCGGGGCAAGGTTGCGGGTATCCAGATCAGTCAGTCGTCGGGCAATTCGGGTGCTACAGTGTACCTGCGGGGCGCCAAATCCGTATCTGGCAATATTGCCCCCCTTTTGGTAATCGATGGTTTTGTAACGGCATTAAATTTATCGGATTTGAATCCGCAGGATATCGAATCCATCGAAGTGGTTAAAGGTGCAGCAGCATCAGCACTTTACGGTACAAGGGGAGAAGGTGGTATTATCCAGGTGCTCACCAAAAAAGGAAAAGGCAACGGAAAGGTAAATATCATTGTCGACAATGAATTTGGATTGAGCAACGTGCAGAATACGCCACCAACTTCGCAGTTCCACCATTTTAAGGTAAACCCCGATGGTTCATTTGTGCTTAACGGCAATGCCCGCACCATCGATGTACAGGCTAACGGTTATTCCCTTAATCTCCATCCTTACCAGAATGTGTACGATAATGTGGCCAACATGCTCAACAACAATCCATATTTTACCAATTTTGTTTCTGCATCAACAGCCGGCGATAAATACACGCTTTACGCATCTTTTCAGAACCAGTATAAAGGTGGCGTAGCTGAGCCGGTTGGCGCTGATAAAAGACAGACTGCCTTGTTCAATTTTGGTTATAAACCAGATAAAAAACTCGAGGTTAACCTCAGCCTGCAGTATTTTAACAATCAAACTCCTTCCTCATCCATCTCGTCGAGCGGTAGCGGATCTTTATTGTATGCTACCTCGCTTTACGAACCTTTTATCAATCTGCAGGAACGCGATGCTTCAGGAAAATACGCCTTCAAACCCTATGGTTTCGATATCCAGAATTTTAATGTAAACAATCCTTTTTACCAGTTAAGTTACCGCGAGTATAACAATAACAGCGATAACCTGCTTGCGGGATTAAAAGTAAAATACCAGTTTACCGATAAATTGAATGCAGAGGTATACACTTCTCTACAGAACGAGAATTACAATGAAACGGATTATTATCCGATCGGTTTTCAGACCATCTCTGCCGATATTACCCGCAACAATGGTTATTATGGTGAAAGTACCACCAAAACGACTTCTAAAAACGGACAGGCACAGTTAAACTACAATAATAAATTTAACGATTTCGATTTTGGTGCAACTTTAAAAGCGGTTTACGAAGAAAACAGGATTACTTCATTATCTGCTTCGGGTTACAACCTGAGTGCACCCGTGAAAAGCCTGGCTGCGGCATCGGCCGATAGCAGAAGTATTGGTTCCTCCTGGCAACAAACCGTTAACTACGGCTACTTTCTAAATTTAAAAGCAGCGTGGAAAGAAAAGATTTTTGTAGATGTACTAGGGAGGCTGGATAACAGTTCGAGATTTGGTGCCGATGTGGGTACAGCCTTTTTCCCGAGGGTATCAACCGCTTACCGTTTAACGGAAGATGTAAAACTGGGCATCATTAACGAATTGAAATTGAGGGTAGCCTATGGTAAAGCAGGTAGTTTACCTCCATTTGGCGCCAAAGACAGTCAGGTTTCCTTATCCAGTTCGGGTGGCGTGAGTTATAACCAGCGCGAAAACACAGATCTGAAAAGAGCAATTACTTCCGAGCTCGAATTTGGTTTTGATGCGCAGCTGTTTAAACGCATTAATGTGCAGGCCAATTACGCTTTTTCAAAAAGTATCAACGATTTTATCCTTGTTCCTGCTTTTCCGCCAACCACTGGCTCGGCAAGAATTTATGGCAACCTGGGGGCGGTTAAGTCGAACTCACTCGAACTGGAGATCAATGGCAATGTGATCACCAAAAATGCCTTTACCTGGAATACGGGGATTACTTTTAGCAGAATCAGAAGTAAAATTACCTCTTTGGGTGATGTACCCGAGTTTACCGATGGCGATTTCAGAAAAGCACCCGGCGTAAGTCCTTTTGCCTTTTATGGTTATAGCGTACTTACCGGCCTCGATCAACTGGAAACCAATGCGCAGGGCCTGGTAACCAATGCTGCCGGAGGGATTTACAAACTGAGCGATTTTACCGTAAACCAACTGGGTTTTGTGGTCTTAAAAAATCAACTGGGCACCGCGGCCGAAACGCCGTTGCTTTATCAGAATGCAGCAACGGGCAACTCGAAAGTGATTGGCGATGCACAACCTGATTTTATCGTCGGTTTCTCCAATACCTTTAATATCGGTCCGTTATCTGTTTATGCCGTTTTAGATTGGAAGCAGGGCGGCCAGAAGTATAACGAAACCCAGCAGTACCTCACTTATCAGTACCGTTCGCCATTTTCCGATCAGGCGGCACAGGCAGGCTTGCCACTTGCTTTTACTACTGCTGTTTTTAATGCCCAGCAAACCACCGATTACTGGTTACAGAAAAGCAGTTATGTTTCTTTGCGTGAAGTTTCTTTAAGCTATAAACTGCCGTTAAAGGCCCTGGGCATAAACAGGGTGTTAAATAATGCCCGCTTGGCACTTGTAGGGCGTAACCTATACACCTGGACATCCTTTACCGGGGTAACACCAGAAGGTAATCAGGATTTTTACGATTACCCAACCTACCGCATTTACAGCGCAAAACTTACGCTAAACTTTTAACAACCAGAAAATGAAAAATCTATTATACTTATCATTGATTGCTTTAAGCCTCAGTGCCTGCAAGAAAACCGATTTCGACAATCCAACTACTTTAACCAACCAGGAAGCCGTTGATCAGATCAAAGATCTTGGGCTGAAACTTACCACCAGTAGCGTGCAAACCGTTTTTAGCACTTCAACCAGTGCATCCGGAACGCATTTTAGCCTTTTAGCCGATCAAACTACGAATACCAATGGAAATTCGTCGTGGTGGGATTTTGCCAACGAACCGCGTTTAAGGCTTAATAACAATACTTCTTACCGTGGTGCAGTAACCTGGAATACCTTTTACAACAACTTTTACCAGGCCAATTTAGATGCCACCCTGGCTCTTGATATTATTGAAAAACAGGGCAAAAAGATCTTCGATACACAGGGTAACGACCGCACACAGGACTGCCTCGTGGCTGCATACTACGCCAAGGGAATAGCGCAAGGTTATTTAGGGGTTATTTTCGACCGTGGGATTATTGTAGATGATGTAAATTTAAGCACCAAAGATTTTCCCGACTCATACAAAGCCTTAATTGCCAACGGGGTAAAACTGATCGACAAATCTATTGCCCTGGCTGAAGCAAACAACCAGTTTAAATTCGATTTCCTGAGCGGAAAATCCTTCAGTAAAAGCGATTTTATTAAACTCGCAAACTCGATGGCTGCCAGGATTTTGTCTTCCGAAGCCCGCGATAAAGCTGAAGCCGAAAAAATCGGCGATGCGCAATGGAATAAAGTACTGGCTTATGCCGAAAAAGGTTTTACAAGCGATTTTGTAATCACTACGGTAACAGGTGGCTATTACAATCAGCTATTAACCAATCTGGTACAGCGTAATTCGGATGGTTCGGGCTGGTTGCCACCGGATGTGAAAATTGCCTACCTGGCCGATAAAACCGGGAATACACCCAAATTTTATCCTTTAACAGGAATATTGCCGAATATCAGCAGCAATGATAAACGTTTCGATAGCTATTTTGGTTATACCACAAGTTTTGGGATATTTATCGAATCCCGTGGACGTGGCCTCTTTACCAATTGGTATAGAAAAAGATGGTATAATACCGCAAATACCCTAAACTCTCCGGGGGCTGTTAATCCTTATTTCCTGGCAGAAGAAATCCGTTTATTAAAAGCCGAATCTAAATTCTGGCTGAAAGATTATGCCGGGGCAGCAGCTTTGTTAAATGATCCGGCTGCGGCCCGAAAAGCAATAGGTACTCTTCCGGATGTAGCCGCAAACCAAACCGATTTAAGAAAACAGTTGCATTACGAATATGCCATCGAAATTGATGGTGCAGGAGGCGCATTTTTGCCATTTACATTTATGCGCAGGAACAACCTGTTAGTTGGCGGTACTCCAACCGAATATCCCTTGCCCCAGTTGCAGCTCGATCTGGTAAAACAACCCGTTTATACTTTTGGCGGGAACGCTTATTTCGGCGAAAAAGGCAAGTACGGAGAAGTGGCCACCGCAGCTGACGAAGGCTGGAAAGCAGCAGAAAAATAAACTTAACAATTAACCAATTTATACAATTAACCTGTTAACCCCCTGAGCGTAGTCGAAGGGTAACCAGTTAACCATTAAAAAACAAGATCATGAAAAGTAAACTATTCACACTGGCTGCGGTTTTGCTCAGCCTTGGCGCATTTGCGCAACAGCCCAAATTCGAAAATCCCAATGCCGATAGCAGGGGCTACCTGGTAAAAGTTGGCGATAAAGCCCCCGACGATTTTGAACTCGTGCTCAATGATGGAAAGAAAACCACGTTAAAAGAGTTAAAAGGTAAAATCGTCATCTTACAGTTCACCGCTGCCTGGTGCAAGGTTTGCCGCGAAGAAATGCCTTACCTGGAAAAAGATATCTGGCAGGCTTATAAAAACAAAGATGTGGTGCTAATTGGTGTTGATCGTGATGAACCATTGGATGTGGTGCAGAAATTCCATAAGGATATGAACATCAGCTATCCGTTGGCGCTTGATCCGGGTGCTAAAATCTTTCAGAAATTTGCAGATAAAAAAGCGGGGGTAACCCGTAATGTAGTGATCGACAGAGATGGTTACATTAGGTTTTTAACCCGTTTGTACGATAAAGAAGAATTTAGCCTGTTGGTTAAAAACGTTAAAGAACTAAGCCAGAAAACAAGCAGATAATTGCTTAATTAAATCTTTTTTTTTGGAACAGGTCCGGTAGTTACTACTGGGCCTGTTTTTATGAAAAACATGGTTCAGCACTGTTATGCAAACGTTTGTGCAGTGAAATATTCGCAACAGCCCCATTAATATCAATATATTGTATTTATAAAACGCTTACCATATTTAATCTATGATAAAAAGAACTGTTTCATTAATATTTACCTGCCTTTTTACCTTTAATTCTTTCGCACAACAATCAAAGGCAAAACCTAATATCGTTTATATCCTTGCCGATGATCTGGGCTATGGCGAATTGGGTAGTTACGGCCAGCAGAAAATAGAAACCCCTAATTTAGATGCACTTGCCAAACGTGGCATGCGTTTTACCCAGCATTATGCCTATCCGGTTTGTGCACCATCGAGATATGGCTTAATGACCGGTATTAACTCGGGCAAAGCGTTTATCCGCGGTAACCATGAGTGGGAAGAACGGGGAGATGTATGGAGTTTTAAAGTAATGGAGGTAAATCCTTTTCTCGAAGGACAATACCCGATCCCCGATTCGACCATTACCATTGCCAAAGTATTAAAAACCGCAGGTTATCATACCGCATTGGTGGGTAAATGGGGGTTGGGAAGCCCTATGACTGCTGGTATACCAAACCGTCAGGGTTTTGATTATTTTTACGGTTTTATCTGCCAAAGGCAGGACCATACCTATTACAATGGACATTTATGGGAGAACGAAAACCGGGTTCCATTGGATAATAAAATAGTAGACCCCGATGTTAAATTTCCGGCTGATCTTGATCCCCTGAATGAAAAAAACTACGAAAAATATCAACAGAACGATTACGCTCCCGATTTTCTGATCAAAGCCGCCCTAAATTTTATCGGGAAGAATAAGGATAACCCTTTCTTTTTGTATTATGCAAGTCCGCTGCCACATGTATCATTACAGGCACCTAAAGAGCTGATAGATTATTACCATAAAAAGTTTGGCGATGAAAAGCCGTTTCTAGGCGGCTCATATTTCCCCTGCCGCTATCCGCGTGCAACCTATGCGGCGATGATTACCTTACTCGATCAACAGATTGGACAATTGATTAAAAAGCTAAAAGAAGAAGGTGTTTATGATAATACCATCATCATGTTCTGTGCTGATAATGGTACAGCTTTCAACGCTGGTGCCGATCCTGCATTTTTCGAAAGTAATGGTCCTTTTAAAGCCGAATTTGGCTGGGGCAAGGGTTTTGTTAGGGAAGGGGGCATTAGGGAGCCATTTATTGTATCGTGGCCGGGCAAGGTAAAGGAAGGTGTAACCAACAACCTAATCTCTTCAACCCTGGATATGATGCCTACTTTTTGCGATCTGCTGGATATTAAAGCTCCAACCGGAATAGATGGTTTAAGCATTTTACCAAGCATTTTGGGCAAAGGGAAACAGTTACAGCACGACTATCTCTATTTCGAATATCCCGAGTACGGCGGACAGCAGGCCATCCGTATCGGTAATTGGAAAGGGGTAAGGTTAAACATGCTCAAAGGAAATGACAAATGGACTTTGTACGATCTCAGTACCGATTTAAAAGAGCAGAACGATATCGCAGCATCCCATCCCGAAATTATTAGCCAAATGGTTGCCATTTCAAAAAAAGAACACCATACGCCGGTGATTAAAAGGTTTGAGATACCTGTTTTGGAGAAAGAAAAGCAGTGAATAAAAATTGTTCGATTCGGATAATGGAAAAGGTTTAAGGCTTAAGGTGTAAGGTTTAGGGTGTAAGGTGATAAATTGAGGGAGAATAAAAACTTAGGTGTACTCAGGTGACTTAGGTGGTGAAAAGGCTTAAGGTGTAAGGTTTAGGGTGATAAATTGCGGGAGAATAAAAACTTAGGTGTGCTCAGGTGGTTTAGCTGATGAAAAAGGTAGAAAAAAACGAGTGGTTTAGAGGTATAAATACATCCTTCTACTACGCTCAGCATGAAAAATTGGGTAAAAAAGAAAAGGAGTCTTTGGTGTTCATCGGTGTTTCCAGAACGAATATGCTATAAACAAAAGAAGCAGACTAACGCCTGCTTCTTTGTAAAATGAGATGTTGTTTACCCGTAAACCACTTCTAAAGTAATTGGTACATTTAGCGCTTTCGATACAATACAATTGGCTTTTGCACCTTCAGCAATGTCCTTAAATGTTGCTCCATCAACACCATCAATGCTTTCTGCTTTAAGGCTCAGATGAATGCCTGTAATACTTAAATTTGCCATGTCAAGATCTAAAATAGCGTCTGTATCCAGATCGTTCGGTGTAAAACCTGCCTGGGTTAAAGCTGCGCCTACCGCCATGGTAAAACATCCGGCATGTGCCGCGGCAATCAACTCTTCAGGATTGGTGCCGATACCGTCCTGAAACCTGGTTTTGAATGAATATTGTGTATTGTTTAATACGGTACTTTGAGTAGAAATTACGCCGTTTCCCGTGGTTAAATTACCGTTCCAATGTGCTTTTGCTGTACGTTTCATGTTTTTTATAATTATTGAATTATTGTTCTTAAATACTGTTTTTTGATAATTGGTTATTGCTCCTTGCTAATTGATTATTGAACATTTACCTCAAAGCGTTCCTCAATTCAGCCCCTGCCTGTAATACCTGCGATCTTACAGCCGGAACGGTAGCCAAAGGGTTTAGCAATCCGAAATCGTGGATCATGCCATTGTACCTGGTAACAATTACTTTAACACCTGCGGCATCCAGTTTTTTACCGTAGTTTTCACCTTCATCCCTCAAAACATCATTTTCTGCAGTTTGAATTAAGGCAGTAGGTAATCCGGCGAGCTGTTCGCTGCTGGCCCTTAGTGGCGAAGCATAAATCTCGTTGCGTTCATTTTCTTTTTTGGTATAATTATCCCAGAACCATTTCATCATATTGGTGGTTAAGAACCTGCCGGTTGCAAATTGGTTATAAGATGGCGTGTTGAAATTGGCGTCGGTTACTGGCCACATTAATAGTTGAAAACGGATTGCAGGACCTTTTTTCTCTTTCGCCATTAACGAAACCACAGCTGCCATATTTCCGCCAACACTGTTTCCGGCAACGGCCAAACGTTTACCATCCACATTAATCTCGTTGCCATGTGCCGCTACCCAGACAGTTGCATCATAAGCCTGATTAATAGCTACCGGATATTGTGCTTCAGGAGAAGGAGTGTAGTTCACAAAAACGGCCACTGCACCTGAGTTAACTACTAAATCGCGAACCAGACGCTGGTGGGTAGGGAAATCACCCAATACCCAACCTCCACCATGGAAGAACATAAATACCGGTAATTTACGTTTATCACCGGCCGGGCGCACAATATCAAGTTTTATTTTGTTCCCGTTTACGGTGATTGTTTTTTCCTGATTTTCTACACCTGATAAATCTACCTTAACAGATGATTGTGCCCCGGTTAATACTGCGCGGGCTTCAACAGGTGTCATCTGTTCCATCGGTTTTCCATTGCCGGCGTTTAAAACATTTAAGAAAGATTTAATGTGACTTTCGATAGCAGGATCAGTTGCGGGATTAACTACCTGTGCCGATAAAGAAGCGCTTAAAAATAAGGCTGGAACTATTAATTTAATGCGGTTTAATAAATTTTGACTTTTCATTTTGATTCGTTTTAAATTGTGAATGAATTGATAGGTCAAAATTACAGGCAATGCCGTGGCCGGGCAATGCACCGTTTTCGCTAAGTATAGGACATTTTTCCCCCGACGTTAAGATTGATAGCGTAACCTGAACTGTTGTGGTGGCGTTGCAGCCTGTTTGGTAAACAATCGGATAAAATAAGAAGGATCATCATAGCTCAGTTTGTAGGCAATTTCTTTTACACTTAAAGTGGTATGCACCAGCAAACGCTTGGCTTCTAATATAATTCTGTTTTTAATCAGGTCGTTAGGGGTATCTTTTGATTGTTTGGAGATTCTTTTACTCAGGATTTTTGGTGTTACCTTCAACAGGTCGGCATATTCTGCCACGGTATGGTAACGGGTGTAATTCCATTCTACTAACTGGCTAAAGTTTCTCGAAAACTCCAGGTCCTGCCGTGCCTCTTCCGAAGATACATGATGTTCGTGTTTCCAGATCCTGGTTGATTTAATGATCAGTTGTTTTAGCAGTGTCCTCACCATTTCTTCCATGGCCGTATCCTGCAAATCGAGTTCAGACCTGATCTCCAAAAAAATCTGGTTAAAAAGTACCGAATGTATGTCATCCAGTTCAATTACCGGAATTTCGTAAACATTATGGAAAAGGATCCCATCGCAGGCCACTTCCTTATCGTGGATTTCTACGCAGTAAAAATCGCGGTTATAAAAAAGCATAATGCCCTCGCAATTCGCATCAAAAGCAAAATACTGACCTGCATTGATAAAAAAAACCGAATCTTTTTCCAATTCATAATCCTTAAAATCTACAGTTGCTTTCGCTCCCTTTTTAACGAAAAGGATTTTAATAAATGGACTATAATCATCTTTGGCCAAAATAGCGGGTAGATCTTTGGAAAAGGTTTGGTAACCGAATTTTTTAAATTCAAACTGCCTGAGGTTGTTCATCTGATGATTTGCTGGGAGATGTTTCAAATATAACGGTATTTGTAATTGAAGCAGAACTACCCGGTAAAATTTTAGCTGATAGCTGCGACGATACCATCGTAATTTTTAAATTTGGCTGATACCAATTCTTCCACAACATGACCTATATCGAAAAATTGCAGGCTTTACGTAAGTTAATGATCGCTCAAAATATAGATGCTTACATCATTACGGCTGCCGATCCGCACATCAGTGAGTACCTGCCTGCGCATTATAAGGCCATTCCTTTTGCCTCTGGTTTTACAGGTTCGGCCGCTACTTTGGTGATTACGCAGGATTTTGCAGGCCTTTGGACAGACTCAAGGTACTTTACCCAGGCCGAAACGCAATTAAAAGGTACAGGATATGAACTTGTAAAATTAAAAGTGCCACATACGCCCGAATACATCGATTGGTTGACCGGGGTACTGACTAAAGGTGCCAAAGTTGGCTTTAATCACCAATTGATCACTGTGGCATCGGCTGTGGAATTAAAAAATAGCCTCCAGCAGAGGGAAATATCAATAGCAGATATAGATTTTATTGGCAGCATTTGGACAGATAGGGTAGGGCTACCGGCAGAAAAAGCTTTTTTAATTGATGAGGCAGCCGCAGGATTAAATATTTCAGGCAAAATAGAACAGGTAAGCACTGTGTTAAAGCAAAATGGCGCTGCATATCATTTTATTTCGTCACTTGATGACATGGCCTGGCTTTTTAACCTTCGTGGCAATGATGTGGATTACAATCCTGTTGCTTTAAGTTTTGCCTTAATCACACCTGATGGGGTAAAGCTGTTTATCGATGAACAAAAGCTTTCAAAAACCGATGTTGACAGTTTAAATCAGCAGGGCGTAAGTTTGTTTCCATATCGCGAAATTGGAAATGCATTGGCAGCAATCGCTAACGATGCCACGATTTTTATCGATCCCAAACGGACCTGTTTTGGCCTCTATCAGCTTTTACCTACAGCTGCTAAAATTATTTTTGGCATCAATCCCAGCACACACCTCAAAAGTCTTAAAAACGAGGTCGAAATTAACCATATCCGCAAAGCAATGCGGCATGATGGTGTTGCCTTAACCAGGTTCTTTAAATGGATGGAAGATTGTTTGGGGAAAGAAAAAATCAGTGAATGGTCTGCAGCAGAAAAACTCGCTTCATTCAGGGCCGAACAGTCTGCTTTTGTTGACCTGAGTTTTAATACCATTGCAGGATATAACGCCAATGGCGCATTGCCGCATTACAGCGTTACACCCGAAAGCGATCAGGAAATTGTAGGTGATGGTTTATTCCTGGTTGATTCGGGTGGACAATATTTGTACGGTACAACCGATATTACCAGGGTAATGCCCATCGGAAATTACACAAAACAACAGGCGGATGATTATACCTTGGTACTAAAAGGTTTGATTGAAGGCTCAAAATTGATCTTCCCGGCAGGTACAAAAGGTTATCAGATCGATTCCATCTGCCGTAAACCCCTTTGGGATTATAACATTAATTATGGCCACGGCACTGGTCATGGTATTGGGTTCTTCCTTAACGTACACGAAGGCCCTCAAACCATTAGCCCGGCAAATATCGATATTGCCTTTAAGCCTGGGATGGTAAACTCCATCGAACCGGGTATTTATCGCACCGGAAGCCATGGGGTACGCATCGAAAACCTGGTTTTATGTGTACCGCATCTCCATACCGAATTTGGCGATTTTCTTGCTTTCGAAACCCTGACTTTATGTTTTATCGATACCACAATCGTAAATAAATCGCTTCTCGAAACACACCAGCTGGCCTGGTTAAATCAGTATAATCAAAAGGTGTTTGATCAGTTACAACCATTATTATCTATTGAGGAAGCCGAATGGTTGAAAGATAAATGTAAGGCTGTTTAAATGGCATAGATCATTATTTCGTTGGATGACATTTTAGTAAAACAACCATCATCTCGACT
This sequence comes from Pedobacter sp. UBA5917, assembly GCF_002432345.1. Classification (GTDB taxonomy): domain Bacteria; phylum Bacteroidota; class Bacteroidia; order Sphingobacteriales; family Sphingobacteriaceae; genus Pedobacter. The sequence goes on along the minus strand of NZ_DJDT01000195.1, from coordinate 3,453 downwards.
TCGTTGCACTTCGCTCGAGATGACGTTAGTAGGTGAGCTTAATAAAGAATCCGTCATCTCGACCGGAGCATTGCGGAGTGGAGAGATCTGCCTTGGAATATGATTTTTGAGCTTTACAACAAAATTTTTGATTTAACAATTATCATTAAATATTAATAATCAGTTTAATAAGTTAATTTATATTCAAATTATATTAATATAAATCTTAGTTCATTTTGTTTATAAACTATTTAATATATTTTTTGGTTAATAATTAGCTCCTAATAAATAAACTAAAACTTAATATATGATAGTTTATAATCTTAATAATCAAAATACTATTGATTAATAATATCAAAATGATTTTGAAATTGACAACTTTTGTCAGATTTCAGCCTTATTTTTCGCAAAGCAGAAATTTATTTCCACTTTTATCACCTGGCTTATAATTTGCAGATATCACCCATATTTTAGCCATTCGGCAAAATCCTTCCCGGATAACAATAGCATTTGGGATATTTGCTTAACACTTATTATTATGTTTAAAAAAGAAGTTTACCTCCAACGACGTTCCGTTTTACAATCAAAAATAAATTCAGGGATATTGCTCTTTTTGGGTAATGAAGATAGCCCGATGAATTATAAAGACAATACTTACCACTTCAGGCAGGACAGTGCTTTCTTGTATTATTTTGGGATCAGCGAACCATCGCTCGCCGCTATTATCGATTTGGATGAAAATGAAACCATCCTCTTCGGAAATGAAATGGGAATCGACGATATCGTTTGGATGGGCAGACAGAAAACCCTTGCCGAAAAAAGTGCGGATTCTGGTTTAACCCAGGTACTGCCTTTAGATCAGCTTGATGTTTATCTCAAAAAATATCAGGAGAAAAAACGTTCGCTACATTTTCTTCCGCCCTATCGTCCGGAGAATAAAATTAAACTGGCCAACTGGTTTAATATTCCAATCGATCAGCTTAAAGAGCAATCATCACTTCTGTTTATAAAAGCTGTTGTTTCACAACGTTCAATTAAATCAGTTGAAGAAATAGTAGAGCTTGACCGTGCCGCATCACTTTCCGCAGATATCCATCTGATGGTAATGCAACAGGCAAAACCTGGGATGTATGAACGCGAACTGGCTGCCAAAATTCAGGGTGAGGCTTTAGCAGCCGGAGGCAATCTGGCTTATCCGGTGATCCTAACGGTTCAGGGCGAAATTCTCCATAACCATTACCACGGCAACCAGCTCAAAGAAGGGCAAATGGTGCTGAACGATTCGGGCGTAGAAACAGCCCTGGGTTATGCAGGCGATCTTACACGTACCTTTCCGGTAGCTAAGAAATTCAGTGCCGAACAAAAAGACGTTTATGATATTGTGCTCAACGCCTATATCCATGCTAAAAACCTGTTAGCGCCTGGTGTGCGATATTTAGATGTACACTTGGCTTCCTGTAAAATGCTTGCCCAGGGCCTAAAAGATATCGGCCTGATGAAGGGAAACATCGATGATGCTGTACAGGCCGGAGCGCATGCCATGTTCTTCCAGTGCGGAACCGGTCATATGATGGGGCTCGATGTACATGATATGGAAGATTTGGGCGAGCAATACGTGGGTTATACCGATGGGTTATTGAAAAATACCACGCAGTTTGGTTTAAAATCGTTGCGGTTGGGCAAAGCGCTCGAAGCAGGTTATGTATTAACCGTCGAACCTGGTGTTTATATCATTCCTGAATTGATAGACCGTTGGAAGGCTGTAAATCAGTTTAGCGAATTTATCAACTACGACAAGTTGGAAGAGTTCAGGAACTTTAGCGGCATCAGGGTGGAAGACGATTTTCTGGTTACCGAAAACGGTAGCCGGATGTTGGGTAAACCCCTCGCATTAACCACTGAAGAAATCGAATCGATCAGAAGCAATGCTTATTAAAAATATCTGTTAAAGTATTTTGATATTCGTGCTGTCAGGTTACAGTAAGTCGTTATTGCGATGAGGCTTTTTCAACCGAAGAAGCAATCTTGCAACGATCGCTGTTGCATATGCACTTTATTCATGGAGTATGGCGTTGCCACCTTACAGATTTAACTAATGGTATTCTTTTAAGGGTACCATTTTTTTTGCAGTCAAATGTTTCATTTTTATTGCTTGTATTTACTATTCAATATGTAAAACTCAAGTGAACTCAGGTGAACTAAGGTGACTAAGGTGGTCAATAAAAAAACTGCACCATATAAATTTGACCACCTTAGTCACCTAAGAACATCTAAGCCGACTAATATTTTCCATAATCAAGCCTCTTGTATTTGATACGGTTAGATGTTTCTGCCTGATTGTTCACCGTCATTACCCACCTGCCTTTTATTGGTCTATTTATAACCGATATTGGTTAAAATCCAACAATATCCACATACCCTTATCCGCTACTTTTGAAAAAGTATTTAAAACGGATCATCCGAAAATGCTAACACTATGATGCTTTAATCAATTAAACTAATAGTTTGATTAAAGCTTCTATTGATCATATTATTAAAATAATAAGAATACATGAGTATTAAATGGACGGGGGTTTTCCCTGCTGTAACTACAAAATTTACAGCGAACGATGAACTGGATTTCGAGGCTTTCGATTTAAACATCGAATCACAACTGGAAGCGGGTGCAGAAGGTATTATTTTGGGCGGATCGCTAGGCGAAGCCAGCGTACTTAGTGATGAAGAAAAATTTGGATTGCTCTCGCACACTTTAAGCCTCGTAAATGGCCGTGTTCCGGTTTTGCTGAATATTGCAGAGGCAACCACTAAAAAAGCGATAGAAGTGGCTAAAAAAGCAGAATCGTTAGGCGCCAACGGATTGATGTTATTACCGCCCATGCGTTATAGTGCTGCGCCCGATGAAACTTTGGCATTTTTTGGCGCCATTGCAGAAAGTACTAAACTCCCGATCATGATTTATAACAACCCCGTTGATTATAAAATCGAGGTTACACTGGATATGTTCGAGGTTTTAACCAAATACGAAAATATCCAGGCCATCAAAGAATCAACGAGGGATGTTTCGAATGTTACCCGTTTGATTAACCGTTTTGGCGATCGCTTTAAGATTTTTACCGGTGTAGATCCTTTGGCGATGGAAAGCATCGTGATGGGGGCACATGGCTGGGTAGCTGGTTTGGTTGATGCTTTTCCAAGGGAAACGGTAGCCATTTTCAGATTGATCGAACAAAACCGTATTGCCGAAGCACTTACCATTTACCGTTGGTTTTTGCCTGTTTTGGAACTCGATATCCATCCTAAATTGGTACAGTACATTAAACTGGCAGAAGTTGCCACCGGACTCGGCACCGAAGCGGTGCGTGCACCGCGTTTACCGGTAAGTGGGGCCGAAAGGGAAAAAGTATTGAAGATTATAAACGATGCATTGGCTGCCCGTCCACAATTGCCTGACGGTAGTTGGGGGAAATAGTTTAA
>NZ_DJDT01000323.1 GCF_002432345.1 Pedobacter sp. UBA5917 | reverse complement strand
CCGTAGCAGGCGGGCATTCCGCGTTGCTCCAATCGAGATGACGACTTGAGGGCGGCATCAGCGCATTCCATCTGCGATAAAAAACGAACTATTTAAGCCCGCTTATATACTTCCTCATTAACTCTACCCCTTCTTTATCAATAACAGTTGTACCCAATTTTGGCATATGAAACTCCCCCATCTGATTTGTTCGGACGATGATATTACTTTTATTAAACTTGATCCCAGTATGCGCTAAATCTGTTCCGTAATCGAGGTTTAAAGTAGTATTACCGGCAAATCCACCTGCCTGATGGCAATGCGCACAGTTGATATCCATGTAAGCCCTTGCCCGTTGTACTAAAGGCAAAGTATCATCGTGATAATTGGGTAAACCGGTAATAGCGTTAATGCTGGTTTGCCTAACTACGCCTTTTTTCATCAGGTAAATCAACTGATTGATGTTTTTCCCTACGCTTTCTACTGTGATATTCAGATTCCTTGCTTTTGGCCCGATCGGAATAATGGCATCGTTCTGCCTATGGCAACTTCCGCATTCCTGCTTGCTGGGAATATGATAGGAAATTTTTCTCCTCTCCCCATCCAAACTTGTAAAATCAACAGGAACATTGGCGCCATCGTTAATTAAATCGGCATCACTTTGTTTAGCATTCCAACGGAAAGTTGCCACATTCCATTTCGATTGATGCAAGATCAACAACCGCGTTTCGATCAGTTGCCTGCCCTTCCCCTCAACTTTCGAATAATAAAAGGTTTTCGCAATGAGTGTTCCTTCCGGAAAAATGGGCAAACCATCACCATTCAATACCAATTGCTTTCCCCTGGGTAATTTGATTAACCGCTGTTTTTCAGCATAGTCGGTAAAAAGTGTAGAAGCAAGCTGGAGAATTTCTACTCCATCAGCTGGCTTCAATGCTACCATATTTCCCTTAAAAAGCTCATAGGAAGAAAGTTTAGCATTAAAACGGAGTCCGTTATCAATATTTTTCCTTCCCGAATTATGGCAGCTCCATACATACACCATGGGGCATACCAGTACAGCTGCAATAATGATATACTTTTTATACTTCATTTAATCAGCATCATTCAGATTATCATCCCCTTCATGCAACACCGATTGTGGTATCAGGATGTATTTATCGATATAAAAAGTGCCAAAGGGAATAATACAGGCCAATAATACTTTCCAGGTTATTTTAGAAAATACCCAATTATAGGCAACGCCCACACTAAATGTAATAAAAACGAAAAGGCAGAACAGCAATCCGTGGATCGGCCCCATCAGTTTCACCAATTCGGGCCTGTGCATGATGTATTTTAACGGTACCGCAACAAATACCAATACCAATAATGATGTTCCTTCCAGGAAACTGATGATTCTCAATCTTCCGATCGGGCTTTTTAACAGATTTAACATAACAATTTGAGGTTTTTAAAATGATCTTAAAAATGGACGGTTCGCAAGAGGCGAAAGTGGCCATGGAATAGCAATGAGGATAACCAAAAGTGCTGCACTAAACCAAAACAGCATGGTCGAGAACTTCTTATCATCTGTTTGCATCCTTTTTGCTTTTGCCGAGCCAAGCGTAATCAGTACAACCGAGGTGGCCATAAGCCAGATATGGATATACTTAAAAAATACATGTTCGCTAACTAAATTACCGGTATAACTTTCTGCAACCGCATATTTAACTACCGGACTGATCATGTACAAGCTTAAACCCAACAGGAGCTGAACCTGTGAAATGGTGGCGGTAACATGCCGCACAAAATTGGCATGTGCAGTAAATTTAAGGTGTTGTAAACGGCCCCTGGTAGCTAAATAAATGCTGTACACAAGTGATAAAAGTACAAGCCAGCGGTTAATTGAATGTAGGCTTAATAAAATTTGATGCATATAAACAGAAATTAAAACATACTAATTAGTATGTTATGGTGTAAAAAAAATTAAAGATTTGTTAAATAGGTTTTAAGCCCTTTCAGATAGGTTTTATAACTCGATTTGCCCAGCGCTTTGCCAATATTTCTTACTCCCCCATAACCCGAAATAACCACCATGGCCACTTCTTCGGGCACAAAAGTGCTCGTAAAAATATGATCCGATTTCCCTTTGTTCAGCGCAGCTACAATTGCATTTTGCCACTGTTTTACCAATCTCGACAGTGCTTTTTTAAATGTTGGATTCATCGGTGACATTTCTTCGATCAGGTTAATGGCCGGGCAACCATAATCAGGGTTAAAAAAGACAAAATCATTCAACAGGTTTTCCATCACCTTGTAAATATCTTTAGCCGGATGTTTCCCTACCTCTAAAGGTTTGATCATTATATTGTACATACCCGGATACAAAACTTCGTTGATGAGGCTTAAGCCCATGTCATCTTTTGTTTTGAAGTGATAGTAAAAAGCACCTTTGGTTACCTGTGTGGTGGCAATAATTTCATCAATACTTGTTGCCTGGTATCCCTTCCGGTATATCAACTCAAAAGATTTCTGCAAAATCATCATCCGGGTATCGGCCGCTTTAGACATAACATACTAATTGGTATGTTGGCAAAGATAGAATGATTGGGGATTAAGAGTTTAATTGATATGTCATATTTTCCGCTATCCGTCACCCTGAACTTGTTTCAGGGTCCTTCATGCGGGATAGATCTCTCCACTGCGTTCAAGTCTAGATGACGATTTGAAGATAGCTCTGTGCCCCCTCTCTGTGATCTATGTGGTAAAATGATGGAAGATGTAAAATGGATGATGGAATTTACAAAGCGATTTGTCATCCTGAGCGGAGTCGAAGGATCTTCATTCCGCAATACTCTAGTCGAAATGACGTAAAGCTTAATATAGCCACTGATGCACAGATTAACACGGAAATTCTCTATCAATCCATCACCCTGAACTTTCTTCAGGGTCCTTCATGCGGGATAGATCTCTCCGCTCCGCCATGTTTCCAGTCGAGATGACGATTTGAAGATAGCTCTTTGTCCTCTGTGCCTCCTCTCTGTGATCTCAGTGGTAAAAGATGTAAAATGGATGATGGAAGGAAAGACGGTCAATTCGAAAAGAAATTAAAAGGTTTAAATTTTGAAACGTTTTAGAAGTCTAGCAAGCCCTGAATATTACAACATTAAAACGTTACAACAAAAATAAATCAGTGTAATCATTTAATCTATGTAATCATCCGCGAAGCGAAAAAGAGTGTAATCAGCAAAAAGGCCGATACCATTTCGATACCAGCCTTTAAATCCTGCTAAAAAATTATCCCTTAAAACTTGAAAGTAAAATTCCCGGTAACTTTAGCAGGGCTTTGAGCGGCATACCTGAACGACCAGTATTGTTCGTTTGTTAGGTTATCCACCTTTAAACCGATCCTATATTTTGGTTTATCATAAAATACAGCTGCATCAAGCACAGTATAAGATGGAATACTGAATTTAAACGCCACAGTATTTACCTGGTTGTATGAGCTACCATAAATTCCGCCGAAACCAAATCCCAAACCTTGTACCGGACCATTGATAAACCGGTAACTGATCCATAAGTTGGCCATTTTAGGTGCACCTGCAGTAGCTGGTCTTAAACCTTCAACACTTGCATTGGCTTTGGTATATTTACTATCATTATAGGTATAGCCTGCTACAATATTTAAACCTGGCAATGGGGTAGCAATAAGCTCTGCTTCAAATCCTTTGCTCAACTGTGTACCGTCCTGTAAAGAAAAATTCGGATGCGCAACATCATCATATAAAGTATTGGTAACCTTGATATCATAGTAGCTAAAAGTTGCACTGATTTTGTCCAGGTCAAATTTTGCACCGCCTTCAAACTGGTTGGCATAACTTGGTTTAAAGGTATTTCCATCAAAATCGGAACCGCCGTTATTGCTAAAACCGTTCATGTAATTACCAAACACCGATACTTTGTCTTTTATGATCTGGTAAACGGCACCAAACCTTGGCGAAAAAGCAGTTTGATTGTATTTTCCTTTGCTAAGGTCGTTTGCAAAATCATAAGTTCCACCGTTAAAATAGCGGTCTACCCTTACTCCTGCCATTACCAATAACCTGTCGGTAACATTCAATACATCAGATGCATAGGCACTATAAGTGGTTTCATCGTTCGAAACCTGGTTTAAGTAAGTTGCAGTATTGAACAAAGGAGCCACTTTGGTTAAATTAAAATTGTTATAAGCAGCGCCCGGTTTTTTAAAGTTTAAAGCAGCGATATTTACTGTAGCATCGTTACGGGTAGCACGTAAACTATAAAAATCAACCCCTAAAACTACCCTGTTGCGTAAACTGCCGATTTTAAAGTCGCCATTAAAATTCTGCTGGATATCGGTACCATAAAAAGGATTATCCTGATTGGTAACCTGCTGCCTTAAGGTAGAATCGGTTAATAAACTCATTGCAACAGTATAACCTTCAGAAGATGAACGGGTACGTGATATGATCGTTTGCGATTTCCATTGCTCAGAGATTTTGTATTTCGCCTGTGCAAAAATATTATACTGCTGGCTGGTATAGGTAACCGTATTATTGGCAAAAGAAAGTTTATAAGGTATTCCCAAGTCCGTTATACTTGTTGCTTTCAACTTCAGTGTTGGTGCAATCACCAATCGTGTTGGCGAAGTAGCTTTCGAACCGCTCATTTCTACATCCAAAGACAGGGTAAGCCTGTCATTTACCACATAAGAAAAACTCGGGGCAATTAAATAGCTTTTATAAAAGCCTGCATCCTGAAAACTTCTTTCGCTGTGCAATGCAGTATTAACCCTTAATAAAGCTGTTTTCTCTTCATTTAATGGCGTATTGATATCTGCCGTTAAACGGTTCAGGTCGTAACTTGCTCCCGAATAAGAAATTTCCCCTTTAAAGCTATCGAAAGGTTTTTTGGTTACACGGTTAAACAAACCACCAAAAGAAGATATGGTACTACCGAACAAGGTAGCTGCCGGGCCTTTAATTACCTCAATGCGCTCGAGATTGGCCGGATCGATGGTGTTGTAGGTAAAACTACCCACGCCGTTCCTTACCAGTTGTGGCGTAGCAAAACCCCTCGAAATATTGGTTGTTCTGCCCTGGTTACGTACTTCGGCAATACCTGCTCCCGGTACGTTTTTAAAAGCACTGTTGTAATCGGTTACCACCTGTTCTTTCATCAGCTCTTTACTTACTACGCTGTAAACCTGTGGATTTTCGATATTTTTTAACGGCATCTTCGAAACATCTTCACTTTCTTTTTTCGCGAAACGGTTTCCCCCGCTGCTGATGATTACCTCCTCTAGTTTTTGGGAAGTATAATCCAGTTTCAGTTCGAGATTGGCTACAGGATTTTCAGGGGTGATTTCAACGCTTTGTGTAGAACCATTAAAGCCTACCATAGCGATCTGCACGGTGTATTTACCAAAAGGAAGATTTTTTATTTCGAATTCTCCATCTGCATTACTTACAGTTGCTTTTTTAATTTCTTTAAGTTTTACAGTTACCCCCTGTGCACTGGTTCCATCTGTAATGGTAATTTTTCCGGTAATTGAACCCTTTTCCGGCTTGCTGCCCTGAGCCATGGCCGAACTCAAAGTGAAAAGATATATGAAAAACAAAATTATAGCGCCTGGTTTCGGCTTTGGAACGCCATAACTTGAAAGTAAATTTATTACCATTTTAATTCTTATTTAGACTGTTTTAAAATTAGGATGCAAAGAACAGTATTTTGTACATCAAAAACAACAGCTAAACAAAGTTTTTTATCAGCTAAAACCCTATCAATTTAGTTTAAAACACCTTTATTATTTATTTGTAACCAACTCCAATGCTTTTTCCAATATTTCATCTTTACCCGTCAAAATATCGTTAAGTGTTTTATCAACCCGAACATCAATTTTTACACCGAGCTTTTGATTTGGGGTTCCATCGGAATAATATTCACCAAAACCCGAGAAGAAAGAAAAATACTGTCCGGGGAAATTAATGGTAATGGCCATCCCGTTTGCTCCTGCTGTTTGTCGGCCAATAGTTGTACTTTTTGTTACGCCCTGCAGCGTAATTATATTGCCTTCTCCCTGACTCTGATTGCCCTCATCGGCAAGGATGAAGTAACGTTTGTTTTTCAGGTCGGGATTGGTATTGGGTTTAACAATTTCGTTTTCGATTAAACTATAGTTTTTAGAAATATCAGGGTTGGTGATGTAAGGAAAGCTGTTATAAGCCACGGTATCTGTTTTTACAGCAATATAGGCAGCTAATTTTGAACCGATACTGCCATCTTTTGGATACCCCCTAACATCCAGAATAATGGTTTTACAGTTTTTAAGCATGGCCGCCAAACTATCCAGTTCATTAGAGTAAATCCTGTTTACGCGCAGGTATCCTATATTTCCTGCCAATATTTTACAATATGGCGGTGAAACAGGATTGCGGTTAACCTTACCGGTTAAAGCATAATAATCATCACGCTTAATGCGGTTTAACGTAACTTTTTCAATCCCATCCTTTCCACTGATAGTGAGTACAGCTTTACTGTTTACTGCGCCATTGGTTAACCAGCTAAAGTAAAATTCGCGGTCAAAGCCCGCTTTGTTTGATGCCACTATATAGGGTTCCCATTGTTCGGCAAGTTGTTTTACCGGAACATCGTCAATGGCCAGCAGTTCGGCGCCTTCTTTAATCGATGAAAGTTGACTTTTCTGATGAATATCGTCGAGCGCAGCAGCGATATATACTTTATTACCCACCAAACTGGTTATTATCGGTAAATTACCATCCATAATGCCCATTGGCGATCGCCCACCTTTTTTAGTGATCAGAATGGCGTGTCCGTCTTTTATTGAGGCGGTGAGTTTCATCAGGGCCATAAAATATTGCTTTTCGGTTTTAGCCGCTAAAAACAAAGGGATATTTTCGTTAAGCACATCATCCCAGTTTTGTGGAATAAGATTTTTATTGGGTGAAAAATAATGAATAGCGTTCCAGAAATTAAATAAACCAAGCAAGCGCAGTTCTGCACCCGGAACATCTGCAGAAGGGTAATCATCCTGTGCTCTGCGGATGAAAACTGTATTTTCGGCCTTTTTTACCGTTTGTTTTACAAAAGAACCTGTTAATAATTTTGTGGCTGCCAGAATCGCCGGTGCATCTAAAGAACTATCGCTTGTTAAAGGCAATAAAGCATCGGGCTTTTCTCCCAATGTACCATCCTCATAAAGCACCTCGGCAGTTCTGATTTTAACAGAAAGACTATCAGAAAGTTTCATTTTATAAAACTCGCCATATACGTAATTGGGTAATTCGCCTTCTACCACCAGGTTACATAAATTTCGATGCCTTAATGCCAGCAGTACTTTAAAGGTATTTACATTAACATATTTGTTTATGATAAAGCAGAAACGCTTTCCGGTATATTTTAGATCTGGTTTTGCCTGTGTATAAGCGCCTTCAGAAACGTTACGGATGCCGAAATAAACCTGGTAATGGTCGTTAATTGCGCCGTCTTTATCCTGTGGCAGAATGTTAAGGTCGTGTGGAAAATCTTCCCTGATCAACCCTTTATAATAGAAAGACCTCGTAACGGGCAGGATCATTGTATTATGGATTAACCGCGACACTAAAGGTTGTACAAAATCTACATATTGTTTTAAACCCAATTGGTAATTAATGGCCGAATTCCGAAGATCGATAACAAATAACTGATGCTTTGCCAAAGCCTTGTTTAATAAGGAATCGGCATTATTTCTGCCCTGAAAAGTTTTCTGCGGAACATTAAGGTACCAGGTTTTTGATTGGAGCTGCCTGGTGTAAACCGTACTTCTTTCGTTATATTTACTTTGACCAACCACTTCATTTTGCATAATACCAGATTGTGGATCGCCAAGGTCAGAAAAAAAGCTTTTCAGTACCTCCCGGAAATTATTTTCATTTGGATTTTGGATCAGCGGTTTGATGTTTTTAATGATCAGGCTATCCATGTTTAAGATTCCTTTGCCAGCATTTGGATGAAAATAATTAACTACTCCCCAAACTTTGCCAAAATCGGCAATGCGTTTTATTTCTGCTGTGTTAAGTTCGGATACCTGTTGCTGTGCGCCGGAAAAATAGGGCAATAGCATCCCCATAAAGATAAAAATGTACCTTTTCATGATATTTCTATTAAGCTTTTTAAATTGTTATTTATTCGCTACCAGCGATCGGATGCTTTCCATATCGATATTATCGCCTATGAAACAGCTTACCGAAATATGGCCTTTGTTTAGGGTAATGTAATCGAGTTCGGTAATCTTTTTATCGCCTTTGGTATAAATCACAGAAGAAACCACATCATTTGTTTCCCAACGGAAATATTCTTTATAAATATTGCCTTTATTTGCCGCCGCACTTACCTGTGCAATTATTTTTTGGAGATTTTCGGGCGAACTGTTAAAATTAAGGTATTTATAGGTTTTAACCTGCTTCATAATTCTGGCAATGCTCGGGTGTGTCCACATGCCCATTTCATTTGTCCGCTTAACCATCGCTTCGCCCATGGTGTTAATTTGATATTTGGATTCGCCAGAATAAGACTTAAAATAAAGATCAATCATGGTTTCGGCATTATCCGCTGGTTTCTGCTGACCATAAGAAAAACTTACCATAGTGAGCAGCAAACTAAAATATGCAATGATGGTTTTCATGTTTAATCGTTTTGGGTTTTAACATCACTTTTAAATTTGATGATTTCGTTCAATCCGGTATTGGCCTGGTTTAAAGTTTTGGATATGGAAAACAGATCGGCCTCTACTTTTTTCTGTAAAGCCAAATCGCGTTCTGCCAGGGCCGAGCGATAGCTGACTAACCAGAAAGAAGCTGCAATAACAAGCAATATACTTGCCGCGATTTTTAAAACAACAGCTAAGGGCATTCTTTTTATTAATGGTTTATCTATAGCCGCACTAAAACCGACAGTTTTCCCTTCAAGCGATTTAAAATCACTTACTGCTCCAAACCATTCCTTTTCCGGCATTAATTTTTCTTCAGGATCATTGCTTTCGAGGTATTGCTTAACCACGCGCTCTTCTTCCAATGTAGTTTCGGCATTCCAGTACTTTTCAAGCAGGGCTTCTATCTTATCTTTTTCCATGTACTTTACTTTTTAAATATTGACGCGCCCTAAAGAGGTACATCTTAACCTGTGCGTCGGTCAGATCCAGTATTTCGGCTATTTCTTTGTATTCCAGTTCTTCAATTTCCCTTAAAAACAGGATATTTTGTTGTACTTCGGGCAATTTGCGGGTAAGCAGCTTAAATTTGTATTGTAAATCGTCGGTTGTTATCCCCTGCTCTATCTCATTTGGTTCTGGCACTTCTACAACATCCTCTAAGCCCACATAGAACCTGCTTTTTTTTCTCTTTTCGAAATTCAGGAAGTTGTTCCTGATCATGCGCATGGCGTAGGCTTCAAAATTTGTCCAGTTATCCCATTCCTCTTTTAATTCCCATATTTTAACCAGCGTATCCTGAAAAATATCTTCAGCATCGCCAACATGCTTTACGAGCGAATAGGCAAACCGGTAAAGTTTCGGCTGGCATTGTATAAACTGCTCGTATTGCTTTGGTTTCATATAATATGAGGAAGACAAAGATCCTGTTCCAAAAGTTACATTTATTTTAAAATAATTGAATAGACTAAAACATACAACCCAGAAAACATTTACGCCTTTGCATTTGTATTTACATAGGTTGGAAACAATCAGATCTAAATCTCTTTTAAGCATTTGAATTCAGCATATCCCATTTACCTCTTTATCGGAATCGCGTTTCTCTGTATCGTGGTATTGGGCATAATCATCCATTACCGCAATAAAAAATTACAGCAGGAAATTGCTAATTTTCCTAATGTACTACCAGAAGCCTATGGCCTTGGCCAGAAAATGTTTTCAGTACATTTAAAATGTGCTGATTTAAAACAGGCTTATTTTATGGTAGGCATTGTTTTCAACCTGATCAACATTCTAATGCTGGTTATGCTGACTGGAGAACTGGATCCTTACGATTCGCTTCCCTACCCCAAAATTGTAGACGCCATACTTACCAAAGAAATTATATTACCTATCGCAATAGGCATTGGTATACTCTTTATCTACAATGCTTATCACCGTATTAACATTACCTGGGAAAACGGACCTGTTGTTGGTGATAATCCGATCAATATTAAGTACTATCAGATCAGGAAAAATGCTCTGCTGCTAAATGTGATTTACCTGCAAACCGATCAAAAACTTTGGATATTGGTACCGGGAACCTCGCAGGATTTTAAAAAGTTCAAAGATTTTAAACAGCTTAGCAGGGATCAGCAGGAA
>NZ_DJDT01000212.1 GCF_002432345.1 Pedobacter sp. UBA5917 | reverse complement strand
AAAACCGCCATAAATTTCGTGGTTTACATCTTCGATGTTGGAGCCATAAATAAGTGGACTGATTTTATTTTCAATTTTATCTGCATTGATTTTGATCACTGTATTCTGGGCACTTAAACCCGATGGATAAAGCATTACACCTACAAGCGCAATACTTAACATTTTGAAAATTTTATCCATCTTTTATTAATCTAACCAAACTTTATAAGGATACACGCCGCGGTTACCAATCGCATAAAATGGAATGGCGGTAAAGTTAATTGGCATAGAATTACTGATCGATTTACCCGCAATTACATTAATACCGCCGGCAATGCCTGCTTTGTATTGAGGTGCCAGTATCGAATTGTTATTTAAATGAAAAACATCTGTTTCCGGATTATCAACCCCTTCCAAAGCGTAAACTATCGGGCCAGCAGCAATTGCCGTTTTACCACTGATTGTTTTTACCAGGTTGTTTGGTGTAACCAGTCTTGGTTCAACCGGAAGACTTAATTCGATAATATCACCTTTTTTCCAATTGCGGTTGATGGATACATAACCATTTACCGGTTTTACTTCTATCGCTTTTCCATTAACTGTGAGGCTTAATTTTCCGTTAACTGTTGAATGGTACAGCTCAAAAGGATTTTCATTGCCCATGGCCCAACCCGGAATCCTCAGCGCAATACTAAACGCGGAAGATTTTTCGGGATTAACCTGAAGCCTAATACCACCTTTCCACGGATAAGAGGTAGTTTGTTGTAAACCCACTTTGGTATTTTCAAGATCTATATGCGCATCGCTTCCGATAAACAGGTTTACAAATACCGTGTTTTTATTGTGTCCGTAGATATATTGCGGCAATGCACCGATCATTTTTAGGAACATCGGCGGACAGCAAGGGCAGCTGTGCCAGTTCCATCGCCTGCGGTCTTTAGAAATCAATGGATTTTCGTAATGATAATGTTGTCCATCAGCTGCTACACTCGAGAGCAGGTTATTATAAATTACCCTTTCAAATTCGTCGATGTATTTTCCATTGGCATGTATGGCATTCATCTGCTGACTAAAAAAAGCAGCTCCGATTGAAGCACAGGTTTCCAGATATGCCGATTCGGGCAGGAAATAATCTGCGCCAAATTTCTCATCATTCGCAATGGCTCCTTCCCCACCGGTAATAAACATGCGCTTGCCAATCATGTTATCCCAATAGTGATCGGCCGTGTTCAGATAGCGTCCATCTTTGCTATAATTCGCTACAGCTGTAATACCTGTTCCAAGCAAAGTGGCACGTACCGCATGTCCTTCGATGGTTTGCTGATCAAAAACAGGAATATGATCCTGATTATAGCTGCCAAAACTAATTCTTGCCCTCGATCCGTCAGCATCAGCAAAAACACCACGTTTTTCGATCCAATATTTAACGATGGCGTAATAATCATCTTCGTGTACCGTAATGCCGAGTTTCTGCTTTAAATTGGGTGTAGTTTTAAATAAGAGATAAAGTTTAAAAAATGCTTCCTCAGGGCCTGCATGCGCAGGGATAACATTCAGTTTTGGCGCCGCGCCCATTACTTTGGTTACATAATTGGCCATTTTTACGGCAACACCTAAAAGTTTTGTTTTTCCGGTAGCCTGATAATAATGAACACCGGCTTCGACCAACATGCCTGCATTATACACATCATGCTGCCAGCGGTCGTCGCCACCGTTTAAGCCCCACCTTTGCGTTGGTCTGTTCAGTGTGGTATAAGTATTGATATATCCTTCCGGATCGGCATTTTGGGCCGCGGCGATGCGATCGATATAAGCATCCAGTTTTTTTTCGAGTTTGGCATCCGGATAAGAAACCAACAGATCGGCTCCTCCCCTAATGGTTTCATAAACCAGTCCGTCGTACCATGGCGGGCCATCGCTCGTACCTATTCCCTTTTTCCCCTGGGCAACGAGATCAAAATTGAGAAAGGCATTTCGTGTTCTTCCACGCTCGGTTTTCTCTTTAATGATATCTTCCTGGTCGGGTTCATATTTACCTTCCAGCTTATCCAAAACATCATAAATCGTTTTACTAGTCCAAACCTTAAATTTGGGCGACCAAAAGCCATCATTAATTTTTACTGCAGCAAGTGGTACTGACTGTATCGGATCGGTACTTTTAACTTTCTGCTCTTGTGCTGTAGATATTTGGACAGCAGAAACAAAAAGTAATGTCAAACATTTGGTTCGGGATAAAAGGCGAAAACTCATAGCTATTTCGTAGTTGATCAATTATTGGTAATTTAGTCAAAAATACAGGCCATTAATGTAAAATTATTGCGCTAAGTTGATCTATTTTGATACGAATTTGATTTTTTTAAAGAAACCTCGATCAACACAATATAAATGAAACTGTTTACCGAAACCATTATCAGGGGCGACAAACTTTTTGTATTGAAAGAAGAAAGCTTTCCGTACAACGATTTCCCTCTGCATATCCACCCTGAATATGAGCTCATCCTCGTTTTAAAAAGCAGTGGCAAAAGATACGTTGGCGATAGTATCGATACTTTTTCTTCAGGTGACCTCTGTTTTTTTGGTCCGAATTTGCCCCATACCTTTTATAACAAACACTTACCTGCTGATAGGGAAGTACACCAGATCGTGATCCAGTTTAACGAGGATATGCTCGGTAAAGGCTTTTTCGATCTGGAACAGTTTAGTGCAGTTAAAGGTCTTTTCGAACGTTCGCTGCATGGTATATGCTTTAACGGTACCGTTAGGGATAAAGCAACAGAAAAGATTAAAGAAATGCTGCTGGCTGATGAAGCCGAATCGGTGGCCAACCTCATTTCGGTACTTAATCTGCTTGGCCGATCGAACGAATACGAACTGTTATCACATTATGATTATAAATCGCATGCCATCCACCGCGATACGGAGCGGATGAGTAGGGTTTACCATTTTTTACTTGATCATTTTAAACGCGACATTAGTCTGTCCGAAATTGCTTCGGTGGCCAATCTTTCGGAAGAGGCCTTTTGCCGTTACTTTAAGAAACATACACGGAAAACACATTCAGAATTTATGAATGAACTAAGGATCAGTTATGCCTGCAGGTTATTGCAGCAAAAGCAATTGAGCATCCTCGATGTTTGCTTTGAAAGCGGTTATAAAAACATCTCTTACTTTAACCGTCAGTTTAAACTGCATACCGGTACTTCTCCGTTAAAATACCAGAAAAAGAAGTTTCCGGATGAGTTTTAAGGCGTTTTATTACTGGATAGACCCTGAAATAAATTCAGGGTGACGACCCGCTGGAATAATCGTTATCTCGACTGAAACGCAGTGAAATGGAGATCCATCGACTACGCTCAGGATGACAACTTAATAAAACGGCCGTCATCTCGACCGAAGCACAGCGGAGCGGAGAGATCTATATCAATTTAGCTTAGAGTTTTCCGTGCATCCGTGGCTAAAAATTAAATTCTGGCAGTAAAAAAAATTAGGGACCCTGAAATAAATCCGATAGCTATCGGATCAGGGTGACGATCTGACGGGAAAAAATTAATTCAGTTTCTCTGCCAACAACTTCATTTCAATCCGTGGCGAACGGTTTTCATAAATAATACTGTGCACAGCTTTACAGATTGGCATATCTACGTTATAAGCCTGATTTTTAATGTGCATGCATTTTACAGCATAATAACCTTCGGCCACCATATTCATTTCCAGCTGTGCCGATTTAACGGTATAACCTTTGCCAACCATGTTACCAAAAGTGCGGTTGCGGCTAAACTGCGAATAAGCGGTAACCAGTAAATCGCCTAGATACGCCGATTCTTTAATGTCACGGTCGATTGGGTGCACAGCATCAACAAAACGTTTAATCTCTCGGATGGCATTGCTAATCAACACCGCCTGAAAGTTATCGCCATAACCGATACCATGACAGATACCACTGGCTACTGCATAAATATTTTTTAAAACAGCTGCGTATTCTGTTCCGAAAATATCGTCGGATACATTGGTTTTGATATAGCGGGTGTTTAAGAAAGAAGCAAAGGTTGAAGCCTGTTCTACATCGGTACAGGCAATGGTGAGGTATGATAATTTCTCCAAAGCTACCTCTTCGGCATGGCACGGACCGCTTACCACTAAAATATCGTGGTAGGGAATGCCATATTTTTCGTGCATAAATTCGCCGATAATCAGGTTATCTTCAGGCACAATGCCCTTTATTGCAGAAACAATTTTTTTACCCTTTAAATCTTCAGGTGTGATGGAAGATAAGGTTGTTTTTAAAAATGCAGCCGGAACGTTTAAAATGATAAACTCGGCCGATTTGATAACGGAATTGATATCAGATGAGATATGGTCATCTTCATCAAGCTTAATCTCAACAGAACTGATATAATTAGGATTGTGCTTAAATTTCCTGATATGCTCTATAGCAGTTTCATTACGCATCCACCAAAAAATCTCCTTTTCAGATAAATTATCTGCAAGCATTTTTACAATGGCAGTCGCCCAGCTACCGCCCCCTATCATTGCTATTTTAGGTACCATATTTTAAAGAGGTATAAGGCTTAAGGTAAAAGGCACAAGGTTATTATGTCCTACGCCCCAAGCTAAAGGTTTAAGGTAAAAGGTGTAAGGTTTAAGGTTTAGACCATTTGCCTTAAACCCTAAACCTTACACCTTAAACAACGCAAGTTACTATTTCTTGCTATTAATTATAAACTACTTTTTACCGTCTTTGCTAAACAATTGGTCTTTAGATGTTTTTTCTACGATCATTCCATCTTTCAATTTATTCTGGATGGCCGAATAAGGACCTGTTACAATTTCATCGCCGGTTTTAACACCCGATTTTACAATAATGAACTGATCGTTCTGGATACCTGTGGTAACTTCGGTCTTTTTAACCTTTTTGGTTTTGGCATCATAACCATAAACAAACTGTTTTACCTTTTTATCGGTCAGTTTTGATTTTTGTTTGTCATTGTTTTCCTGATTTTGAGCACCATCTCCTGCTTTTCCATTATCGGTAAATACCGCCTGGATAGGAATAGCCAAACCTGTTAACGATTCGCTTTCGATATCAACTGTTGCCGACATACCCGGACGGAAAATAGATTGTTGTTTACCTGCCAGTTCTTCGCTGATCCTGATTTTTACCGAGAAATTGGTTACCTGATCTACCGAGGTAGATACTGCAGTACCCACGGCTGTTGATGAACTTGCAATTTCGGTTACCACACCCCTGAATTTTTTGTCTGAAAAAGCATCAACTTCGATAGAAGCTTTATCGCCAACTTTAACACGGGTAATATCGTTCTCGTTAACATCAACGTTAACTTCCATTGACGACAGGTTGGAAATACGCATAATTTCGGTACCTGCCATTTGTGAGGTTCCAAGGATACGATCTCCCAACTCAATCGATAATTTTGAAACTACACCATCAACCGGCGCATAAATAGTGGTTTTAGCCAGGTTTGCACCAGCTTCTTTTACGTTTGCACCAGTTTGCTCCAAAGTAAACTTGGCTCCGGTTACATTTTCTTTTGCACTGGCTAAATTAGCCTTTGCAGTTAAGAAAGCGGCTTTGGCCGAATCAAATTCTGAAGCTGATATTACTTTTTTATTAAAAAGCTCAACATTACGTTTATAGGTGGCCTCTGCATTTACAAAGTTAGCCTGGTTTTGTGCAAGTTGTTGTCTGGCCGCAGCAACACTGGCTTTTTGAGCGTTAAATGTAGCAACGGTTCTTTCGTAACCTGATTGTAATACATCGGGGCGTACTTTACAAAGCAATTGGCCAGCTTTAACAATATCGCCTTCTTTAACTTTTAATTCTACAACCTCGCCCGATACTTCCGAGCTTAACTTAACTTCGGTTTCTGGCTGGATTTTACCACTCGCAGTAACTGTTTCTACAACAGTTTTATCTGATGCTTTTTCGGTAGTTACTTTCTCGGTTTTGTCTCCACCTATCACGCCGGCCAGTTTAAGAACAACCAGCAGGACTACGATAGCAACTACGGTGATAATAATATGCTTCAGTTTCATAATTTATTTATTGTATTTCGTTTGTTTCGATAATGTTGTAATGTTCAAAAAGGCTGAAAAAGTTCTAATATTCCCTATCCTTTCAGCTTTGGTCTTTAGTCTTTTACCTTTCAGCTCTAACCTTTGGTCTTTATTCTTTTAGGTTTAACCTTAAAAAACAATCTGTTTTCCTAAGTAATAATCAATCACTTTAGCCCGGAAAAGCAAATCATATTTTGCCAGGATAAAATCTATTTCTGCTTTATTTCTATTGGTTTGTGCAGTGCTAAAATCCAGTGAGTTTACCAAACCCACCGCATAACGCTGTTCAATTACATAAAAAGCATCTTTTTGTGCCTGAAAAGCATTTTGTGTTGAACTGTAACGGCTTTGAGCTGCATTTAAATCTGCTACTGCCTGATTAATTACTTTGATCAGGTTATTTTTGGCCAATCGTTCATCAGTAATGCGCTGTTGGAATACTATTTTTGCTTTTCTAACACTTGATCTGGCGGCGAAGCCATTGAATATAGGAATAGATATACTCATCCCCACAAATTGTCCGAAGTTACCAGATAATTGATCTTTAAAAGAGTTATTTACGCCTGCGTAAATCGGGTTTGATTTATCTATATTAAATTGATAATAATATGCTGAATTTAAACCTGCTCCCAAAGTTACTTTTGGGAAATAATTACCTTTTGCTAAGTCTATAGATTTTTCTGCAGCTTTTGAATTTAGTCCAGCCAACTTAATATCTGGAAAGGTATTAAGTGCCTGCTGATAGATATCTGTAGGAACATAATTGCTTTGGATATTATTTAATTCGTTAACCAATGGTGGCTGAACCTTAAAAGTCATAGGTGGTTGGATTTCCATCAATTGCCCTAAAGTTAAATAAGAGATGGTTAACTGATTTTGTGCATTGGTTAAATTAAGTTCGGCGGTAGCAGCCTGCGATTTGGCCTGCGAAATATCAGCCAGGGTTTTATTTCCTACATCTAAGAGTGCCTGTTCTCTTTTAAGTGTGGATTTTGCTACATCGAGTTGTTGTTGGGTAGCCTTAACCTGATCTTCGTTATTTAAAACCTGAAGATAGGCCGTTACCACCTGAAGAATAAGATCGTTTTTTACCTTTTCTACATTTGTCTGATCTACTGCTAGCAATATTTTATTCTGCCTGATCTGGTTAAGTTTTGTCCCTCCCTCAAACAATGAAATGTTGGTACTTAAACTCGGATTCATAGTATAACTCTGACGGTTCTCGTATAAACCAGATTGTTGTTGACTCCTTCCCCATCTCATTGATTGATCAATACCTCCGCTTAAAGTTGGTAGAAGAGCATTTTTAGATTGGCGTACGGTTTCTTCACTCAAAGAGGCACTAAAAGCGGCCTGTTTGATGTTCAGATTGTTTTTTAGGGTATTTTCTACAGCCTGTTGGATGCTGATGACTTCTTGAGCCTTAATCTGCTGACTAAAGCTAAATGCAACTAATAACGCAGATCCGGTAATTAACTTATTCTTGGTAAACATCTTCATAATTTGTTTCAAATCTATATAAACAACTTTAATAATTTCAATCTGTACAGGCATTTACTAACTTTGGTCCTCAATGTACCTGATCAAATCACCGCTTCTGCTAAAATGGTATTATCCATCACTGTTATGGAATAAATCCCGCACCGAAAAAGTTATTTACTTGACCTTTGACGATGGACCCATACCCAATGTTACAGATTTTGTATTAAAAACTTTAAAAGTATTTAATGCAAAAGCTACATTTTTTTGCATCGGTGATAATATCGTTAAACACCCCGAAGTTTTTGAACGTGTAAAAAGCGACGGGCATGCCATCGGCAACCATACCTTTAACCATTTAAGGGGTTGGAAAACCGATGATGAAACCTATCTCGAAAATACACTAAAATGCCAGCAACTCACACAAACCAATCTCTTCCGTCCACCTTACGGGAGGATTAAGAAAAGCCAGGTTAAAAGTCTTAAGTCCGCAGTCCTTAGTCCACAGTCCGACTCAGGGCTAAAGACTACCGACTCAGGACTGAACATCGTGATGTGGGATGTGCTCAGTGGCGATTTTGATATTAATCTGGCGCCCGAAAAATGCTATCAAAACGTGATTAAACATACCGAAAACGGCTCCATCATTGTTTTTCACGATAGTTTAAAAGCATTCGACCGTTTATCTTACACACTCCCTAAAGTATTAGCCTATTTTACCGAAAAAGGTTTCACCTTTTCAACGCTCTAGTTCAAAGCCAATCTTATGCCAAGCTCAAAAATAACCAACAACAATTTGATTATCAGAACATTAAATTAAATAAAAATATAAAACTGTTCAAAACCGTACAAACGTGTACGTTAATGAACGCTTATGGAATAACCGGTTTTGTTTCATCTTCAGTTTAAAAACCGATATGCAAAACTACCTTCTGAAGATAAAATATTATCTGCTGGTTTTCCCTCTCTTTCTGATAGCATGCAATCCCCATGTTGAAAAGGGTTTCGAAAAAATCCCTCCCGGTTTAAGCTTAACGGAGGATCTGATCAGGGCAATACGTCCTGATAAAGACTATCAATACTGGGCCTGCATCCGTCAGGATTTTAGCGGCAAGATCCATCCGAAAACTGAGATTATAACAGGACATGGAAATATTTCCTATTTGATGAATAATAAGTTTGATCAACCACAATCTGGTTTTTTAGCCAAAATGTGGAGCGGTTATTTTTACATTGCCTACGTTGAAAAAGACAGCTTGAAATTAGTTACCAGCAGAGCAGAATTGATCAGGTTTATCGGAAAAATAGATGGTTTGGAAGAAGCTTTATTACTGGCAGAAATCGACGATCTGGCGGTTGATTATGACCGGGATATTGGTGGTGCTTATCAGAAAACGAAAAAAGGATTTGAATTTTACCTGGCGAGATTTCGCAAGTGTACCGTAAGAACGGAACCATTTAGGGTAAGTATAGATAGCATGGGAAATATAAAGGCAAAGAGTTTAGGCTTTTATTATAATGTTGATGATACCAGGTGTTATGATTAATGCTCTATTAAGCCTCCACTCTCATAAATACCAGCCTCTTAAAAACACTATAAAGCAAGGTCGTACTCCTTTCCATAATTTATACGTTTTCATGACCTAAAACTTAAGCTTTTTTCGTAGTTTAGAATAATTCCAAATTACTTAATCACCTGTGCAAATTACATTTAAAAGTTGTTTTTTGCTATTTTTGGCTCTAGTCAAAAAATTGAGTTTTTTGGTCAAAAAACCACAAATTAATATACAAAAAGCAGTATTCTTTTGATGAAAAGCGGGCGTGTATTTCTTACACCTACTTAACACAAAAAGAATAAAATATCCAAGATGAGTATTTATAACGATTATATCCAGGAGATTGAAGACAGGAAAACCCAGGGTCTTCACCCTAAACCTATTGATGGAGCCGAATTATTGAGCGAAATCATCGATCAGATCAAAAATGTAAATAATTTTAACAGAGCAGATGCTGTTAATTTTTTCATATACAATACCTTGCCGGGTACCACCGCAGCAGCTGGTGTAAAAGCAGAGTTTTTAAAAGAAATTATTTTAGGTCAAACTGCCGTTGCAGAAATTACACCTGATTTTGCTTTCGAACTGTTATCACATATGAAGGGCGGACCTTCTATCAAAGTTTTATTGGATATCGCTCTGGCCGACAATGGAGATAAGGCCCATAAAGCTGCGAATGTACTTAAAACACAGGTTTTCTTATACGATGCTGATACCGATCGTTTAAAAGAAGCTTACAACAGCGGTAACGATATTGCCAAAGAAATTTTGGAAAGCTATGCCAGGGCCGAATTCTTTACAGAATTACCTGCCATTGCCGAAGAAATTAAAGTAGTAACATTTATTGCCGGTATTGGTGATATTTCTACGGATTTATTGTCTCCGGGTAACCAGGCACACTCCCGCTCCGATCGCGAGTTACATGGTAAATGTATGATCACCCCTGAGGCTCAGGAAGAAATCAGGGCGCTACAGGCACTACATCCTGATAAAAGTGTAATGCTTGTGGCCGAAAAAGGCACCATGGGTGTAGGTTCTTCACGTATGTCGGGGGTTAACAATGTGGCCCTTTGGACAGGTAAACGCTCTAGTCCTTATGTTCCATTTGTAAACATTGCGCCAATAGTTGGGGGTACCAATGGTATATCCCCTATTTTCTTAACCACAGTTGATGTAACGGGCGGTATCGGTATCGACCTTAAAAACTGGGTAAAGAAAACCGATGAAAATGGCAATGTTATCCGTAACGAAAATGATGAGCCAATTTTAGAGCAGGTTTACACCGTTGAAACCGGTACTGTTCTTACCATCAATACAAAAACCAAAAAATTATACAATGGTGATCAGGAGCTAATTGATATTTCAAAAGCACTAACACCACAAAAGGTAGAATTTATCAAGGCAGGTGGATCTTACGCCATCGTATTTGGTAAAAAAATCCAAACTTTTGCGGCAAAAACATTAGGCATCGAAGCTCCATTGGTATATGCGCCAGCTAAAGAAGTATCTATCGACGGACAGGGTTTAACCGCTGTAGAAAAAATATTTAACAGAAATGCTGTAGGCTTAACACCGGGCAAGGTTTTACATGCTGGTTCTGATGTTCGCGTAGAAGTAAACATTGTAGGCTCTCAGGATACTACCGGTTTAATGACGGCGCAGGAATTAGAAGCAATGGCTGCTACGGTTATTTCTCCGATTGTTGATGGTGCTTATCAATCAGGTTGTCATACGGCATCTGTTTGGGATAAAAAAGCCCAGGCTAACATTCCTAAACTGATGAAGTTTATGAATGATTTTGGTGTGATTACAGCCCGCGATCCTAAAGGCACATATCATTCAATGACAGATGTTATTCACAAAGTATTGAACGATATCACTATTGATGAGTGGGCAATTATTATTGGAGGAGACTCACACACACGTATGTCGAAAGGTGTTGCTTTTGGTGCCGATTCGGGTACAGTAGCATTGGCTTTGGCAACCGGTGAGGCTTCTATGCCAATCCCTGAGTCGGTAAAAGTAACCTTCAAAGGTGAAATGAAACAACACATGGATTTCCGTGATGTGGTGCATGCAACGCAATTGCAGATGTTGCAACAGTTTGATGGCGAAAACGTATTCCAGGGTCGTATTATTGAGGTACACATCGGCACTTTATTGGCTGACCAGGCCTTTACTTTTACTGACTGGACTGCAGAGATGAAAGCAAAAGCTTCGATCTGCATTTCTCAGGACGATACCTTGATCCAATCTTTGGAAATTGCAAAAAACCGCATCCAGATCATGATAGACAAGGGTATGGACAACCATAACCAGGTTTTACAAGGTTTGATCAATAAAGCAAATAAACGTATCGAGGAAATTAAAACCGGCATCAAACCCGCTTTAATGCCTGATGATAATGCTAAATATTACGCTGAAGTAGTAATTGATCTTGATCTTATCCAAGAACCAATGATTGCCGATCCGGATGTAAACAATGCTGACGTTTCTAAACGTTATACGCACGATACCATCAGGGATTTAACTTACTATGGCGGCGATAAAAAAGTAGATCTTGGTTTCGTAGGTTCTTGCATGGTACATAAGGACGACCTGAAAATCGTATCCCAAATGTTGAAAAACATAGAGATACAAACAGGTTCAGTATCCTTTAAAGCACCATTGGTAGTTGCCGCCCCTACTTACAATATCATCGATGAACTGAAAGCAGAAGGCGACTGGGAATACCTTCAAAAATATTCAGGATTTGAATTCAGCGATGCCCTGCCTAAAAGCACAGCACGTACCGAATACGAAAACATCATGTATTTAGAGCGTCCGGGTTGCAACCTTTGTATGGGTAACCAGGAGAAAGCGGCAAAAGGCGATACCGTAATGGCAACCTCTACACGTTTGTTCCAGGGCCGTGTGGTAGAAGACAGGGATGGTAAAAAAGGAGAATCTTTACTGGCATCTACGCCGGTAGTGGTACTTTCTGCTATCTTGGGTCGTATTCCAAGCATCGAAGAATACAAAGTTGCCGTAGAAGGCATCAACTTAACCAAGTTTACACCAATTTCTACGAAACAGTAAGAACAAATAAGCACATCGTGCGTTTATAAAGAACCAGGCTATCCGACAATGTTGGGTAGCCTTTTTTTATGTCAAAATTTGCATAGAATGTTTTTAAATAACACAATTTGACAATTCACAAAAACAAGTCTGTTAAAATTTGTTTAATTTAGAATAGTCTCATAACTGACAATAATTATTAAAAAATAAAGTATGGCTTTTGATATAGACATGATCAAAAAGGTATATGCAAACTTCGGTAGCCGTGTAGAGGCTGCACGTAAAATAGTTGGCAGGCCTTTAACATTATCTGAAAAAATATTATATGCACACCTTTGGGATGGAGATCCTAAAACGGCATTTAAACGGGGTTCTGATTACGTAGATTTTGCACCGGATCGCGTTGCGATGCAGGATGCAACTGCACAAATGGCATTATTGCAGTTTATGCAGGCGGGCAGGCCACAGGTGGCTGTTCCTTCTACCGTTCACTGTGATCACCTGATTACGGCAAAAGAAGGTGCATCAATAGATTTACCCCATGCCAAAACCGAAAGTGCCGAAGTTTTCGATTTCCTATCCTCTGTATCCAACAAATATGGTATCGGTTTCTGGAAACCAGGTGCAGGTATTATCCACCAGGTAGTTTTAGAAAATTATGCTTTTCCGGGCGGAATGATGATCGGAACCGATTCGCACACCGTAAACGCAGGTGGTTTGGGCATGGTTGCCATTGGTGTTGGCGGTGCCGATGCCTGCGATGTAATGGCCGGCTTACCCTGGGAGCTTAAATTCCCTAAATTGATCGGTGTTAAATTAACTGGAAAATTAAATGGCTGGACAGCTGCCAAAGATGTTATCCTTAAAGTTGCAGGTATCCTTACCGTAAAAGGTGGTACCGGTGCTATTGTAGAATATTTTGGTGATGGTGCCGTTAACTTAAGCTGTACCGGTAAAGGTACCATTTGTAACATGGGTGCAGAGATTGGTGCAACCACATCTACATTTGGTTATGATGAAAGCATGGAACGTTATTTACGTGCTACAGGCAGGGATGAAGTTGCTGATGAGGCCAACAAAATTGCTGCTTATTTAACCGGTGATGATGAAGTTTATGCAAATCCTGAACAATATTTTGACCAGGTAATCGAAATTGATCTGGATACCTTAGAGCCATATTTGAATGGTCCTTTTACACCAGATTTAGCTACCCCGGTTTCGCAGATGAAAACAGAGGCAGAGAAAAATGGCTGGCCTTTAAAAGTAGAATGGGGTTTGATCGGTTCTTGTACCAACTCTTCTTACGAGGATTTATCAAGAGCTGCTTCTATCGCTAACCAGGCTATAGCAAAAGGTTTAACAACAAAAGCCGAATTCGGTATCAATCCGGGATCGGAGCAGGTACGTTATACTGCAGACCGTGATGGTTATTTAAAAACTTTCGAAGATTTAAATGCAACGATCTTTACCAACGCCTGCGGACCATGTATTGGTATGTGGGACAGAACAGGTGCAGAAAAAGCAGAAAAAAATACAATCGTGCACTCGTTTAACAGAAACTTTGCTAAACGTGCAGATGGTAATCCCAATACTTACGCTTTCGTAGCTTCGCCTGAAATCGTTGCTGCAATTGCCATTTCGGGTAATTTAGGTTTTAATCCATTAACCGATACCTTAACAAACGATAAAGGTGAACAGGTTAAATTAGATCCGCCTACCGGTTTTGAACTGCCAACAAAAGGTTTCGCTGTAGAAGATGCAGGTTACCAGGCACCAGCAGCCGATGGTTCTAAAGTTGAGGTTCTGGTTTCGCCAACTTCCCACCGTTTACAATTGTTGGATCCATTTGCTCCTTGGGAAGGCACTGATTTAAAAGGTTTAAAACTGTTGATCAAAGCCAAAGGTAAATGTACAACCGATCATATCTCGATGGCTGGTCCGTGGTTAAAATTCCGCGGTCACCTGGATAATATTTCCAACAATATGCTTATCGGAGCGGTTAACTTTTTCAACGATAAAACCGATACCGTTAAAAATGAACTAACAGGCGAATACGGTCCTGTTCCGGCAACACAACGTGATTACAAAGCCGCCGGCTTAGGATCTATCGTTGTTGGTGACGAAAACTATGGTGAAGGTTCATCACGTGAGCATGCTGCTATGGAACCACGTCACCTGGGCGTTCGTGCCGTACTGGTAAAATCTTTTGCCCGTATCCACGAAACCAACCTTAAAAAACAGGGAATGCTTGGTTTAACCTTCGCAAACAAGGAAGATTACGACAAAATCCTTGAAGATGATACGATCGATATCTTAGGTTTAACAACTTTTGCTCCCGACGTACCATTAACTTTGGTTTTACACCATGCCGATGGTACAGAAGAATCGTTCCCTGTAAACCACAGTTACAATGCCCAGCAGATTGATTGGTTTAAAGCCGGTGGTGCCTTAAATATCATCAGGGCCGAAGCAGCAGCTAAAGCAGCGCTTTAATTAGTCAACAGTCTTTAGTCCTAAGTCTAAAGTCAGGATATCAATCCCGTTTTGTTAATTCAGAACGGGATTTTTTTGTTGCTTTTTGATAAAAGAAGTAGGTATTGCTAGAGAAACTTAAACACGAGCCGTCATGCTGAATTTATTTCAGCATCTTTCCTGCTTTATAAAACATGAAATTAATTCAGGGTGAAGAGATCATGAGTTTAACTAAAACGTGTCGTCATCTCGACTGGAACACAGTGGAATGGAGAGATCTATCTTGAGATAGATTTAGCTTCGCTGAGCACTTACGTGGTCCTCGGCTGCGTTACATCCGATAGCTATCTGGGCTGCTCTAAATGACGTTGTAGATAAGAAAGCTAGCTCTTTTCAAACTCATAACCACAATCGTAACAGTGGTTACATTTATTTCCTTTAAAAGGAATAAAAATACCAATCAGAACAGAAGTTAAAGTAACCCACCAACTAAATTTCTTTTTGGTAGCCATTCCATAACCAACATTTTTTGATCCGCATTCCGGACAAATCAACTGTTCTTCTGTTAATTCCTGATCACTAACAATTTCAGCGGATGAATCGAAAGCCAGGCTATTATCTTCTGCCAGTAAAGTATTAATGGCTTCAACATCTCTTTCAAAAACAATCAATTTTACGCCTCCGATGGCTTGATTGTACAATGGTTGAATAGTAGCCACATTTTCATCAGCCAGGAAACAGGCAAAACCACTGTCTTCCAATTTTGCCCTGATGATATTGGCCTCCATGGGATTATAGTAGGTACTGTAAACAACGGTTTTATCATTCATACTGTTAATTTAGTAAAAAAAATGTTGAATGATGGAAATTTTCCGTGTTTTCGGTGCATCCGCGCATTAAAAGTTGGGACAGGTGTAGCTAAAGTTATCGAGATGCAAAAAAGGGCATAAAGAATATTTATACTGATGAAATGTTATGCTAATGGCGATCAAATCGCCTTTCTCCTTCATCCTCGTTACAAACGAGGACGATATATCAAGACTATTTTCTCAAAAATTCCTGCCACCAATAACCTGAATCTTTAATGGTGCGTTGCTGTGTTTTAAAATCGTTATAAATCAGGCCAAACCTTGCAGTAAAACCTTCGGCCCATTCGAAATTGTCCATTAATGTCCAGGCCATGTAACCGGTAACATTTACACCTTCCTGTTTAAGCTTCAGTAACGCATTTAAATAAAGTTTAAAATATTCGATCCGTTCGGGATCTTCTACCCTTCCATTGGCCAGTTTATCGTGATAAGCAGCTCCATTTTCGGTAATAATAATGTTTTTTACATTTGGGTAAGCAGCAAACTGTTTTACGATATTATAAAAACTATCTGCGTTAATCTCCCATCCCATAGCAGTATGCGGTTTTTTACGGCTTTTAGCTTTAACCTCCCAGGCCTGTATTACAGGGATAAAGGCATTGTATTTTACCACCAAAGGAAAATAATTCTGAAGGCCGGTAAAATCGAAATCAAATTTCATCCGTTCCTGAAGCCGCCAGGTACCATATTCGATCTGAAATTTTTCGAGCAGATCCCAATCTGCGGTCGGGAAGCCTAGTCCCTGTGTAGGCTCTATAAATAACCGGTTCATTAAACAGTCTACCCGTTTTGCCGCGAGGATATCGTTATCGCTCTGTGTATTCGGAATTACCTCCGAGCACGAATAAGTAGTACCGATATTGGCCTTATTAATTTCGGCACGTAAAATTTTACCACCTTCTGCCTGTGCCAAAGCGGTGTGTAAAACTGCCGGAAAAAAATTGCTTAAACCCGTTTTACCTGGCGCATGTACGCCCAGCATGTAACCTAATGAAGTATAACCGAAAGGCTCGTTTAAAATAATCCAGTTTTTTACCTTATCGCCATATTCTAAAGCACAGATACTTACAAAAGCATTAAAAGCAGCGTTAATGCTAAAGCTGGTCCAACCACCTTCATCTTCCAGAGCCTGTGGCAGATCCCAATGGTAAAGGGTAACATAGGGTGTAATTCCGTTTGATAAACACTCATCGATAAGATTATGGTAAAACCTGACACCTTCCTGGTTAATTTCTCCCCTACCCGCCGGTAAAATCCGCGTCCAGGCAATAGAAAATCTGAAAACCTTAAAGCCCAGAAGTTTAACAAGCGCAACATCTTCGGTGTACCGGTGGTAAAAATCGCAGGCCGGATCCAGTTTATGGTTTTTCTTTATTTTCCCGTTTTTTGCGGTGAAGGTATCCCAAATGGAAGGACCTTTGCCATACTGGGTTGCTGTTCCCTCTATCTGGGCAGCAGCTGTTGCCACTCCCCACAAAAAATCCTTACCAAAATCGCTTGCATTAACCATTGTTTACCAATTAATTGCCATAAGTTGCAAGTTTAATATTAACAAATCATTAAGTAACATTATTTTAAATTATAGACTTCTTCATTGCAGTAGAAATGACGGATTTCTGAAGTTATGGCGCCTTAACTACAGTAGTATCCTGAACTAAAACAGGCACCTTATAATTGCCGGTATCTAAACTGGTTTTGGGCAAAAGTTTTTTTATTGCAGCCAGATCATTCTTGGTCACATTGGTTTGGTAGAGATAAAGAAACTTTAAATTTTTCAGCTTTTTTAATTGATTTATGCCTTTTAAGGTCACTTTTGTTCCAACTAAACTTAAGGATTGGAGCTGATCCAGTTCTTTTAACTGTGCTAAACCTGTATCGGTTATGGCTGTATTGTTCAAGCTCAAACGCGAAAGGTTTTTACAACCTTTAATAGCCGTTAATGTTTGGTCGTTTACCTTACTGTTTTCCAGTTTAAGCCAAAGAAGCTGTTTTTCGATTGATTTGATGAGATTTAAAACATCCTTACTCATCGATTGTGCATTAACAAAGTTTGCCGACAGGTAATTTGTGTTCTGTGCAACCGGAACAATAATCACACTTGCATCAGCCAGTTTTTTCAACGTTTTATCGTCGGCGGCAGAAACTTCTTCAGCAGGGATCCCACTGTTTTTTATTTCCCCAGCGTTGTTTTCGCCATTTTCTAAACTGGCCAGTACAGGTTTAATTTTGGCTGTTTGTGGTAAATCCTTAAACTTCTTTTTAAAATCGGCCCCATTATCGATCCACCATTTCAACAAGGCAATTTCATTTGTACTAAGCTGGGGCTTTTCTTTAGGTGCCATGTGGTCTTCATCGTTTAAGGGCAGCAAAATACGTTTGATCAACTCACTTTCATCGGCTTTGCCTTTTATAAGTGTATGTCCGTTTTCCCCGCCTTTTAAAATGTACGCTTCCTGATCGAGCCTTAGTTTTCCTTTCTGTTTTTCGCTACCATGACAACTATAACAACGGCTTTTTAAAAGTGGCTGAATGGCGTTCTGATAAACAAAAGCTTCCTGCAGATTAGGGATAGCCGGAATGGCTGCCCCACCTTTGGCTCCATCAGATTTTAACGGAGCGGTTAAATAATCAGAACCATGGGTTAAAGAACCGCCTAAATGACCGGTAATAGATATCAAAACAACAAGAATAGTAGCCATTATGCCCAATGCAATCTTAGATTTAACCTTTTTATAAATTATGCATAAAACAACTGATAAAATAGCCACATTGATGCCCATCCACTGGTGGTTACTTACTAAACCACCCTCATAATCGCCGCTATGGGCCAAAAAATAGCCTGTAAAGCACGATATTATAGCACTTAATGTACCAAAAAGTAACATGAGTGGTATTGCAGGCTTTAAACCAGCAAATTTCGCCTTAAATGTTAAAAGGATACAGATGCAGGCCAATAATAAAATCCCGATGGGCAGGTGGACAAAAACCGGGTGAAAACGGCCAAAAAATTCTAACATTTTACTGATACCTCTTTCTTAATAAATTCATCATATAAACATTTATCGCCCATTGATCGGCAACCGGCTGACGGGTATAAGGCAATGTTGGCATATAATCTGCCGGACCAAATTCGGTAAGTATGGTCATCCGCTCGCCGTTCTTCTTTTTGCGTTCGATTACCTTGTCCCACCAGGCCAGATGGGTTTCCACAACCTTAGCCCATTCTGGTGCGCGTGGGTCGTTTACCTGCGGTCCTTCGGGGTGGCCAACACGGGAGTGGATATGCTCTGTTTTCTCCAAAATAAAATCGATGGTCTGTTTTTGATCGGCCAGTAAACTTTCGTGCACATTGCACCAATGCGAAATATCTAAAGTAAACCTGATTTCTGGGTTTTTTTCTGCAAAATTCTTCGCAACCGGAGCAGCAAACATCATCCTGCTGCGGTGTGTTTCGTGATAAATGGGTATTCCCGATGATTTTCTTTTAGCGGTTACATAATCGATAATCTGTTTATTTTCTTCGTAAATAAAATAATCCTTCCCCGAGTGGCAATTAATGTAAACCGGTTTTTGGTAAGTGTTAGCGCAAATGGCATCTAAACTTTTCTTAAAAGATGCTAAATGTTCGGAAATATTCGATTGCGATCCGGCACATAAAAAACCTACTTCCAGTTTGTATTTCTTAACAGCATCGAAAAGTTCTTTAACGGCTTTCTCTTCGCCCGGCCACCACACTTCTATTCCATCGTAACCTTCTTTTTTAGCGGCAGCACAAAATTCGTCCCTCGTTCCTTCAAAACCCCAATCGGTCTGCATAAATAATAATTCGTAACCTGCCTTAGCCTTTACACTTTTAGGCGTACCGGCACTGATATTTTGTATAGGACTTAGTAACGAAGCCGCCGTTGCAACCGCCGTATGCTGTAAAAATTTTCTTCTTGTTTGGTTCATTTATTGGTTCATTTGTTCATTGGTCATTTGTTCATTGGTAAAGCCAATTGCCAACTGAAAACTTCTTAATTGGGTTAACTGTCGTGATACGTCGAACATGTGCCAATCGCTTATCCATTACAAATCCTTCGCATATGCTCAGGATGACAAACTGTGCTAAGAATTGCTTAGCTTCGGACTCCGGACTACCGACTTCGGACTTTGGACTTTGGACTAAGCAACAACCTCCCTAATCACCTTCCCTGCCACATCGGTTAATCTAAAGGGCCTGCCCTGAAATGGATAGGTAAACTGTTCGTGATCGAAGCCTAATTGGTTTAAAATGGTTGCCTGTATATCAAAAGCATCTACTTTACCACTAATGGCACTATAACCAATTTCGTCGGTTTCGCCGTATGTAAATCCTTTTTTCACGCCTCCTCCGGCCATCCAGATGGTAAACGCTTCGGTATGGTGATCCCTTCCCTTAAATGGATTCTGGATTCCATTACGGTTTTCCATCATGGGTGTACGCCCAAACTCACCGCCCCATACTACCAGTGTTTCTTCCAGTAATCCACGCTGCTTTAAATCGAGCAGTAAAGCGGTAATCGGCCGGTCGATACTCCTGCATTTATTCTTCAATCCTATATTAAGCGAATTATTTGGACTATCACCATGTGCATCCCATCCCCAATCGAATAATTGAATATAACGCACTCCTTTTTCTACCAGTTTACGTGCCAATAGCACATTGTTGGCAAAACAGGCTTTTCCGGGCTGCGTACCATACATTTCGTGTATATACGCTGGCTCATCGTTAATATTCATTACTTCCGGAGCCGATATCTGCATGCGGTAAGCCATTTCATACTGGGCAATCCGCGATAAAATTTCGGGGTCGTTGTATTCCTGGTACTGCTGTTCGTTGGCTTTGTTTATGGCTTCGATGGAGGCTTTTCTCAAATCCCTGTTCATCCCATCAGGATCCTTAATAAATAATACCGGATCCCCCTCGCTACGGCATTGTACCCCCTGATAAACCGAAGGTAAAAAACCGCTACCCCAAACACTTTTTCCGGCATCGGGAAAACTGCCTCCACTGGTTAAAACTACATAACCCGGCAGGTTTTGGTTTTCGGACCCTAAACCATAGGTTACCCAGCTGCCCATACTCGGCCGGCCCAAACGCGGCGATCCGGTATGTACCAGTAATTGAGCAGGAGCATGGTTAAACTGATCGGTTTTTACGGCTTTTAAAAAGGTTACTTCATCAACAAGGGTAGAAAAATGGGGCAGGTTATCGCTTACCAAAGCACCCGATTGACCATGTTTGGCAAAAGTAGCCTGTGGCCCAAGCATTTTGGGTACTCCGGTTATAAAGGCGAATTTTTTACCTGCCAATAAAGATGGCGGACAGTCCTGTCCATCCATTTTCATCAGTTCGGGTTTAAAATCAAATAATTCGAGTTGCGATGGCGCACCGGCCATATGCAGGTAAATTACACTTTTGGCCTTGCCAACAAGGGGTGGCGATTTTGGCAATAGCGGATGAGCAGGATCGTAGGCAATTTTGGTCTGTTTATCAGCAAAAAGATCACCGCAGCTCCCTAAAAGTGAACCCATTGCCAAAGCACCAAGGCCCATGGCACTTTCTTTTAAAAAGTGGCGCCTGGAGTGTAATCTGGCATTTGCTTCGTGTGCTTCTTTAATTAACCGATGTGCATTTAATTCGTCTCTTGTCATAACCGATCAACTTAATTTTTGGTAACTACTTCGTCCAGATTGAGCATGGCATTGGCCACCAAAACCATTGCAGCCTCTTCTGGCCTATATTTCTTTTGTTTATCGCCCATAAATGCCGATACGCTTGCCGAATTCTGCTTAAATGTTTCGAAAGCTTTGGCATAAAGGTCTTCGAAAATTTTTAGCCTGTTTTGAGGAATACTTTTATACAAAATCATTTCATATCCCCTTGCAATTTTAGCTTTGCTGCTATTTCCACCAGTTTTTTCCATCCGCAGGGCCAGTTTCCTGGCCAAATCAATATAAACACTATCATTTAAGGTAACCAATGCCTGCAAGGGCGTATTGGTACGGATCCGCCGTGGACTGCATACTACCCTCGATGCACCATCAAAAGCAATGGCCGATGGGTATGGAGCTGTTCTTTTCCAATAGGTGTAAATTCCCCTACGGTACTGTTCCCCTCCACCGCTGGTTACCCATTTGGCACCGTTATATGGCGAAAACCAAATGCCTTCTGGCTGCCAGGGCATTACCGGCGGACCATACATTTTGTTGCTCAACACACCGCAAACAGCCAAACTCTGGTCCCTGATCTGTTCGGCACTCAATCTCACCCTTGAGCCACGTGCATAAAATTTATTAAAAAGGTCTTTCTCCTTCAATTCTTCCGAAACTTTACTATCCTGCCTGTAAGTGGCCATCATTACCAGCTCTTTCAGCATTTTTTTAACACTCCAATTGTATTTGTACATCAACTGGTAAGCCATAAAATCCAATAGCTCCTGATGGGTTGGGGCCATTCCCTGTGTCCCCATATCTTCGAGGGTTTCTACCAGACCTGCTCCATATAATTGCTCCCACAAACGGTTCACCATGGTTCTCGATACAAGTGGGTTTCTTTTATCGGTAAGCCACATCGCTAAACCCATCCGGTTATCAGGTGCATTTTTTGGCATAGCGAAAGCCAAAGAATTTGGCACACCAACTTTTACCTCTTTACCTTTCGATGTCCACGCACCACGCTCAAACACATAGTTTTTGCGTTTCATACTTAATGGATTTTCGACCATAATGGGCGTGGTGGGCACCTGCGCATTCATTAAATCGGTAAACGTTTTTTTATGGGCCAGATAATCAGGTTTACCCTGCCCCGGAAATTGTTGCGTAAAATAAAACCAATCGAAATACACCATAAACTCATCAGGA
Organism: Pedobacter sp. UBA5917; assembly: GCF_002432345.1. Classification (GTDB taxonomy): domain Bacteria; phylum Bacteroidota; class Bacteroidia; order Sphingobacteriales; family Sphingobacteriaceae; genus Pedobacter. The sequence goes on along the minus strand of NZ_DJDT01000212.1, from coordinate 33,779 downwards.
TTTTTTACCGAAGGATTGGTATATGTTAAATACACATCTTTAACGCCGCTTTGTTTAGGAAAATCGACCTCTATGTTCTGATAGCCATTGGTTTGATCTGCTTTCCACGATTTGAGCACCTGCCCGTTAGGGGAGCCAAGATGTAAACTCATTGTACCATTTGGCTTGCTACAGTTGTAACGCAAAATCAACTGATCTACATTTTGAAGGTTAACCGCTTTTAACCTGGCCGATGAACTATTTTTAAAGAACAGTGCTATATTATGATTGCCTATTACCGAATTAACCAACTCATCAGCCGTGGTTGAATTTATTGTAGGCTCACCTGTTTTTAAAAACAGCTCGATCTCAGCTGCCCGTGTTTTACCCGAAACGGTATTAACCCAACTCACCAGTTTATTGAGCTCATTTTTAAGGCTATCGTTAAAATTCCTGAGCAAAGGGTATTCTGCCGTTACATCCTCATCTCTGGTATTGTTAAAATACGACATGAATTTATAATATTCATCGTGTTTGAAAGGATCATAAGGGTGGCTGTGGCATTGCACACAAGAGAAAGTAGTACTCATTAACCCCTCCCAGGTGGCATTTACACGATCCAGCACTGCTGCCGTTCTAAATTCCTCGTTATTGGTACCGCCTTCATCATTGGTTGGGGTATTCCTGCTAAAAGCTGTGGCAATATATTGCGCATCGGTTGGATTGGGGAACAAATCGCCTGCAATCTGATCGGTAATAAACCTGTTGTAAGGCATATCCTGGTTAAAAGCCCTGATCACCCAGTCGCGGTAGGCCCAGATATTCCGGTTAGGATCGCTCTCATAACCTTTGGTATCGGCATAACGTGCTATATCTAACCACATTGATGCCCAACGTTCGCCAAATTTGGGAGAGGCCAATAAACTATCAACCAGCACATTGTAGGCCTGTTGTTCATTTTTACTGTTAAGGTAAAATCTCGCTAATCCATCTGAAGGATAAGTACCGATCAGATCCAGGCTCACCCTCCTTAATAAAGTTGCCTTATCGGCTGTTTTAGCAGGCTCGAGCTTATTTTCTTCAAGTTTGGCAAAAATAAACCTATCCAGATCGTTGCGTACCCAATCATTATCCACATCTGGCACTTCTGTTGGCTTTACACTTACATAGGCCCAATGATTGCCCCATTTTGCGCCCTGTTTTATCCAGCGGCTCAATATATCGATATCATCATTATTTAAGGCCGGATGTTTGTATGGCATTCTTTCTTCGGGATCGTTTGATTTTAAGCGCTTGATAAATTCACTCTCTTCCGGGTTGCCGGGGATAATGGCAGGTTTACCACTTTTCGTTTTGGCCAGCGCCTCTTCCCTGAACAACACACTAAAACCACCCTGTTGCTTAACACCACCATGGCATGCAATACATTTTTTATTGAGTATGGGTTTAACCTGCGAATTAAAGTCGACCTCCTTTTCAGAAGAAAAAAACGAAAAGGCAGCTAAAGCGGCAGCAACCAGCACAAAGCCGGAGGCAAATAATATTTTCCTGTTCAGTAACATTTGGTCAGTATAAACTTAAACTAATTTTTAGCAGTTTTGTATTTATATACAAAGTTAAATCAAGCTAAACATTAATAAAAACACAAGAGAACCGCTTATCAGATTAAATCTTTAAATTTTGGCTTCCCTTAAACCAAAGATCAATAAAAATAAAAAGCACAAAAATGTATTAACTTGCTCAAAAAATGGATTATATTACTTTTTTTCAGATTGAAACATGGAAAAGCATTTAGCCAGGCAAAAAAATAGTTTTGATTTTCAGAAGGCCATTATCATTCCGAAAAATGTGCTTGCAAAGCAATGTAATGAGAACAAAATCATCAATAACTTATTTATTACCGATATTGGCTATTACCGTAAGGCATTGAACCACTATGCGCAAAGGGATAACGGTGCCGACCAGCATATTTTAATCTATTGTATTGAAGGGAAAGGAAACGTCACTTTTAAAAATACGGATTACCATATCGAAGCTGGAAATTTTATCATTATCCCTAAAAAAACGGCGCATATTTATCAGGCAGACCCATCTTTGCCATGGACAATTTATTGGTTTCATTTTTTGGGCACCGGCGCCGACCAGCTTGTGGCTTCGTTACAGCATTACAAAGCTTATGCAGGTTTTAATGAAGAAAGGAATCTTTTATTCGACGCCATTTACAACCGGCTGGAAAGGGGCTTTAGCAGAGAGAATATCGTATCGGCCAATTTGAGCCTGCACCATTATATTGCCGAAATTATTTATACAGATAAAAATCTGGCAAACGATAAAATAATAGCGCCAGACAAGGTTGAGGAGGTGATTGACTTTATGCGGAACAACATCGAAAAGATGCTCAGTTTAAAAGAACTTGCACTGGCAGTTTACCTCTCGCCATCTTATTTATCGGCCATATTTAAAAAGAAAACGGGCACCTCTCCTATCGATTATTTCAACCAGCTAAAAATCCAGAAAACAACCCAATATTTACTGTTTACCAATTTACGGATCAATGAAATTGCGCAGAAAATCGGGATTAAAGATCCGTATTATTTTAGCAGGCTCTTCTCCAGCATTATGGGTACCTCGCCGAAACAGTACAGAGATAATAGGTTTGGTTGAAATTACCTATATATGGGAAACCCTATTAAATTCGAATAAAATAATTTTCTACATTTCTTTCATCTTCTCAATTAATATATAATACCAGCTTATAACTGAATAATTGCCTATAATAATTTTATTGCGCTTTTAGTTTGTTTAATTTTTATATGAATAACAAAATATTTGAGTAGAATAATCACCATTAAGCCATTAAACATTCTTTTTTCTTGTAACTTTATATTAATTATGTTATATTCGATTGTATTATTCCCAAATACACCATGTACATATAATACCTATCTGATTTATTAGATTAGTGTTATTGTCTCATTAAATACTTGAGTCCCACAAGAATTCGTAACTAAATTATTGATGCTAGAAAACTGTGCATCTACTTAGTTTAGTTGTATACAATTTTAATTAAATAAAAACTAAAATTAACTTAAACTCTCTCAAATGAAAAAGCTTTTTTATTTTTCAACACTAATCATTTTATTAATTTCCTCTTGCGTAAAGGATAAAATACAACTAGAAAAACCTAACATTAAAGAATTTAATGAGAAGCTTTCCTCGGTAGGGATTAAAATTAACCCATCAACGTACCAAAGAATTGAAATAAATAAAGAGACATTTATTGATATTGTAGATGCCGATTTTCATACGATCAAAATAGTTGATGGTTTTAATAAAATCAAAGCTTCCGCTTTAACTTATAATGGCAAAAAGTATTATAATATTATTCAATTCACCTCAGAGTCAGAGGTATCAGATCAAGAATTAAAAGTAACTATATTAAATAGTTACAAGCACTCATTGCATTTGAACAGTGAAGTTGAAGTTAATTCAAAAGGGCTTTTAACATACATTAAACTTACTGGAGAGATTTTTCAAGCTGAGTATATTGACAAAGGTAAATTTGCTTCACCCGTAACTTTGGCCAACATCCCAAACGTAAAAATAAACTCGGCAGTAGAAATTGTAAAAAGCAGAAATAGTCAATCAATTGGAATCACCAATGGGAAAATTATGTCTGCCGGAGAAGGTTGCACCGATTGGTATTACGTAGAAACGTGGCGAAATGCTGAAGGTGAAGTTGTGGCAATGAAAGAAGATTATGTATTTACCACATGCCCAGGTACTGGCGCTGGTGGCGGTGCTGTAGCTAGAGAGAGCATTTCTAACTCTTCATTCAAATTAGTTTGTCCGAGCACCTTTGAGTTTAAAAATACAGCATCAAATTGGCAGGCAGCTTATGTTAAAAATTATAAGTATGCTTTTATGGGTACCGACCGATTAGGCAATCCAATCAGGTATTTTATTACGATGGATTTTGAAATAGGTTTAGGAAGAAACTTAGCTAGTCGTGAGGATGCACAAAGATATGCTACAAGAGCACTAAATATAGCAGAAGCCAAAGTTGCTGAGAAAATTTCATCAGGTCATTACAGCAGTCAAGGAGTAAAAGCACCACTATTGTTAAAAAAAGATTTGATGAATGAAATGAGAACTTACTTTAACAGACAATTACGTTTGATCGACAATAGTTCAGCAACTACCGTTAATCAGGGCAGGGTTACTGCCGGTGAAAACGATGGAGTAGATGCCGTTTTTATTGGTTTTTTTGGTTGTTAACTTATGAAAGATATAAATTTAATATTAGAAATTGTTGAAACTTTTTATCCAAAAAGAGAAGATTTTAATGAAGATTTAATGCCTAATAACAAATTTTTACATAGCTTAACTATAGTATGTAAAAAGGCTGTGCTAGAATTACCAGCTTGGAAGGAAAAACTTCTAGGATTAGTAAAATTAATGCCTGATTGCGAAATAATAGACGATACACTATTTGAAGCAAATGAACCTTCTTTTCAAGCTTATGTTATCAACGATAAAAAAAAAATGAGAATACATTTTCATGTCAGCATTATCGCACCATATTTTTTTTCATTTTACCAGTCAGAAAAAAATGAATATAATAAGATAGAAGGAGAAATACTTTTGCAATGGTTAACAACTACATTCCCTGACAAAAATTATATATCAGAAATAGACTGTCGTCAAGAAATTAACTGGATTAGAGTTCCATCTTATTACGATGAAGATATAACTACAACAATTGCCGATTGCATTTTTGGAATAAGAAGTTTAAAAGGTTACTAACATAAAAGACCCGTATTATTTTAGCACGCTCTTCTCCAGTATTATGGGCACCTCGCCGAAACAGTACAGGGATAATAGATTTGGTTGAAGTAAAATTAAAGTTAGATGGCAACACCTAACTGATCTAGTCTGTTAGTATTAATTAGATTGCACTTGGCTTAACTTCTCCTGATTTTGTCACACTGAGCCTATCGAAATGTCATGCATTTACTAAGAAGATCCTTCGACAAGCTAAGGACGACAATTCCATATTTATAAATAGTTTCGACTTGCTATCCCACACCACACTAATCCAGAGTCAAGCCTATCTCTTTCAATAAAATTGCAGCGTTAAAGGTTTTGCAGGGGCCTTGTTTTAACAGGTAATCGAATTTCATCTCGCCCTCGGTAATCTGTATATCAAAATGGAAATTGCGTACGGTTTCAGGATGATCGGCAATCAGATCGGCCAATTGAAGATCGTGGGTAGCGAAAAGTGCCGGTGTTTTTTCTTCAATCAGTTTTTCTACAAAAACCTTCGATCCCAGATATTTATCCCTGCTATTCGTACCACGGAGCATCTCATCAATCAGCACAAAAGTGTCTTTATCCTTCACTACATTGTCTAAAATCATTTTTAAACGGTTTAATTCGGCTTTAAAAGTAGAAGTACTTTCGTTCAGCGAATCTTTTATCCGCATATAGGTATTAATGGAAAAAACCGATAACTGCATGCTTTTGGCACAAACCGGTGCACCTGTATATGCCAATACCATATTAATACCCAATGTACGCAGAAAAGTACTTTTACCGGCCATATTCGAACCGGTTACAATATCAACAGTTGGCTTTGCAGCCAGATTAAAATCATTATTTACCCTTAATTTTTCGTTAATCAGCGGATGGCCAATCTGGGCAGTTGTTAAGGCAAACTGATCGGTAATTGCCGGGAAAACCCAATCGGGTTGGTTATGGGCAGTGGTAGCCAATGAGATCAACTCCTCAAAATCGCCAAGATGATCAAGCGCAGAAATTACATCTTTTGATGAAGATTTATACCAGATATCGAGGTTTACACAACATCTTAAATCCCATAACAAAAGTAGATTTAATATCGCGCCAACAACGATATTGAGCCGTGCATCGAAATTCTGGATGATTTTAGACAGACTTTTAATTTCCTTGCTTACCGGAATTTTCGAATCGAGTAAACCGAGTGTGTATTTACTTTTCCAGCTTTGGTTCTCTGTCCATAAAATGGCACTTGCATAGCCGTTTAACAGGTTTGAGCTTCCACCAAAACTATAAAAAACCTTATTAATTTTTGTGCCCAATAATACATTCCACCCACCGTGGATAACGCAGAACAATACCAGTATCTGCCAAAAAATACCGCTTACAAATAAACCTGCCAAAATCAGTGTGAGAGTAAGATAAGGCACCAATTTTACATAAAACCTTAAAAATTTTCCAGCTACGAATTCCAGTTGTGCACCTAACTGGTATTTAAGCTGTGTTTTGATCTGTTCTATTTTTTCTGGATCGTAACCATGGAGGTTGGCCCTGAAACTATAGGTTTTTTCAATTTTTTCGATCATTTCTTTCACGGCTTCCTGGCGAAGCAGCATTTTATCCCCTGTTGATTTTTCAGATAGGCTTTTGGCCAGAATATGGTTCCCACTTTTGGTACTGCAACGGTTAATCAGCGCAAATAAAGACGCATTTCCAAAAATATCGAGGTCAGAAGTATAAGGATGCAGTTCTGATTCGAAGGCTGCGCCATGATCGTATCCATTGGCCGTTCCGTTTAAAACATTCCATTCGTTCTGGTACACCCACAAAAGCTGTTTTTTATAATCAACTTCGCGATCGAGTTTACTCTGCTTGCGCACTACAAATGCAAAGGCAATTACAGGCAATACTAAACCGGTCTGTATCAGGGTGCGAAGACCATCATCGGCAGAACTCACCAATAGGATAAAAAATAAGATCTCGGCCAGGAATAAGCCAATACGTACAAAAGAAAGCTGATCGATCAGTTTTTTGGTCTGGCTGATATCTGCAGTAACTTCTTTAATTTTCTGGTCGTAGGCGGCTATTATTTCTTCTTGTTGTTTTAGCATGATTTTTATTCTGTATATATTTCCGAAGGTATGAGATGGATAGATTGTATTTTTTGTTACAATTTTATCTAAGTTTGGAACTCGAAATTCTAAAGATAGGCAAAATATTAAATGAGGATTACCCTGATCGCCATTGGCAAAACCGAAGATAAGTATCTAATTGAGGGGATTGATAAATACATCAACCGCTTAAAACATTATATTAACTTTAGTTTTTTGGCCATACCTGATGTAAAAAACGTTAAAAACCTGAGCGAAGCACAGCAAAAAGCAAAAGAAGCCGAGCTGTTGCACAAACAGATCAATAATGGCGATGTTGTAATTTTACTGGATGAAAAAGGGAAAAAATATTCGTCGGTAGAGTTTGCCAATTACCTTAATAAACAGATGGTAGGCAGTGTACAACATTTAATTTTCATTATCGGCGGACCATATGGCTTTGACGAAACCATTTACAAAAGGGCAAACGGTTTAATTTCCCTATCGGATATGACTTTCTCACACCAGATGATCAGGTTGTTTTTTGTAGAGCAGCTTTACAGGGGATTTAGTATATTAAAGGGAGAACCTTATCATCACGCATAAAGATGGATGAGGGAAGATGGAGAATGTGGATGGATATGGAAAAACAGGATTAAAATCATCATTAAATAAAAGAAACTATGATACTCGATAAATATAAAAGGGAATACAGGTATAAAAGTGATCAGAACCGCAACAATAAATACTTATGGATCAGCATAGTTGTTTCTTTGGTAATTGTTGCGCTGCTTTGGTATTTTTTCGATTAAAAGCCATAAAAAAACACCAGACGAGTGGCCTGGTGTTCTCTATATGAAAATAAATAAAGCTTAAACGCCTTTTTTACTTGTCATGCTTGCTTTTTTAGCAGGAGCAGAAGTTTTAGTTGTTGCTTTAGCACCTGATGCCGCTTTAGCTGTAGCTTTTGGCTTTTTATCTGCCGCTGCTTTTTCTTCTGATAATTTAACCTCTGCTGCTGTACCTGGAGTTTCAGGTGTTTCTTCGGTAAACAAAGGAAGATCTTTTAACAGGTTATACCAGGTAATGATTTTCTTCATATCCGAAGCATAAACTTTCTCCTGATCATGATTTGGTGCTACTTCAAGGAAAAAAGCACGTAAATCGCCTTTTAAATCAGGAGTAGAACCTTTAGCCGAAATTTTAGCGAAAATATCCGCTAATTTAATTTCTTCATCTTCACCATATACGGTAATATCTTCTAATGAAGCTAATTTTGTATTGGTAATATTGGCTACAATTTTAGTTTTTTGGGCATCTAAGCTCTCTAAAATGTAACCCACTTTATTTTGTCCAACCAGTTTAAACAAACCCGGTCTGCCAGATACGGCAACAATTCCTCTTAAGTTCATATTTTTATGATTTTGCATGGAGCAAAGTGAAGAGCGCTATGCTCAAAGCCCTTAACCCTTTGCTATTTAGTCTTCTAAAACCTCAATGTTCAAAATTTTATCGCCCTGGCGAATATCGTCCACAAGATCTACATTCTCTATAACTTTACCAAAACAGGTATGGTTACGGTCTAAATGCGCTGTATTGGCTCTGCTATGGCAGATAAAAAACTGTGAACCACCGGTGTTACGACCAGCATGTGCCATTGATAATACGCCACGATCGTGATATTGGTTTTCACCGTCGAGCTCGCAATCGATTTTGTAACCCGGGCCACCAGTACCTGCCAAATGTGCCTTAGCCGGATCTTTTGAATTTGGGCATCCACCCTGAACCATAAAGTTAGGGATTACACGGTGAAAAGTTACACCATCATAAAAGCCTTCTTTAGCTAATTTTTTAAAGTTTGCAACGGCTTTTGGCGCATCGTTTTCGTAGAATTCTACGGTCATATCGCCTTTTTCTGTTTTTATTATTGCTTTACTCATATCAATATCGGTACTAATTTTAAATTTTAACCACCTTAAAAAAATTCTCATTTTTTTGGTAGAGGGCAAAAATAACAAAATTGTGTAACTTATAACATCATTAAATTTTTCTATCCAGTTTAAATGCGGTATTTTAGTGTTTTAAGCAAACCGATTTGATAAAGAAATATTATATCCTGCTCATTTGCCTGCTTTGCTCTTTAGGGCTCAGGGCTTCGTCGCTATTGATTTACATGGATGAAGACCAAAAAAACCACCTAAAAGCTTATGGTATTGCCTATTGGACCATCAGCAAACAGCTGGAGGTTGATTGGCTTTTAAATTACCGCGGCGGCAGTTTTTTAATTAAATATAACAAAACGGTAGAGGATGAATTAAAGATCCGCGGGGTATCGTATGAGGTAATGGCCGATGGAAAAGTAGTAAGTCTGTTAAACGAGATCAGCGATCCATCGGTAAACATGGAAATGGTGAAGCTGGAAAAAACACCCAAAATTGCAGTATATTCCCCTAAAAGCAAATTGCCCTGGGATGATGCCGTTACCCTGGTGCTCACCTATGCCGAGATTCCCTACGATGTAATTTATGATGATGATATTTTACAGGACAAGCTAAGTAAATACGATTGGCTGCACCTGCACCACGAGGATTTTACTGGTCAGTACGGGCGTTTTTGGGCCAATTTCAGGTATGCTACCTGGTACCAGGAAGATGTTAAAAACCAGGAGGCTCTGGCCAAACGCATGGGCTATAAAAAAGTATCAGAAATGAAACTGGCAGTAGCCAAACACATTAAAGAATATTGTGCCGGTGGAGGTTTTCTCTTTGCGATGTGTTCGGGTACCGATAGCTTTGATATTGCGCTTGCGGCAGAAGGTGTAGATATCTGTGCGCAGATGTTTGATGGAGATCCGGCCGACCCAAATGCACAATCTAAACTGGATTTCAGCAAAACATTGGCTTTCCAGAACTTTAAACTGGATAACAACCCCATGAATTACGAGTTCTCGGATATCGACGCCACACAAACCCGTACCTTAAACCAAACAAACGATTATTTCACGTTATTTGATTTTTCTGCAAAATGGGACCTGGTGCCTACAATGCTTACACAGGATCATGATAAAGTGATCAAAGGTTTTATGGGGCAGACTACTGCTTTCAGAAAAAGTCTGGTAAAAACAAGCGTAACTGTACTGGGCGAAAATAAAGGTGCTGCCGAAGTGAGGTATTTACATGGTGAAATAGGTAAAGGCCAGTTTACATTTTATGGCGGCCACGATCCAGAAGATTACCAACATGCGGTTGGCGATCCGCCTACAGATTTAAACCTGCACCCCAATTCGCCGGGATACCGTTTAATATTAAATAATGTGCTGTTCCCCGCAGCAAAAAAGAAACCCCAAAAAACGTAGATTTCTCTAAGATTCTATTTTTTGGCATTATTGGTTTTAAGTTCAAAAACCTACCGGATTTATCCGATATTCCTGTTATGTATACAGTAAATTACTTGTACAAGCATAATTTCTAGCTTTCCGCACAACACTAAAACACCGCAAAAAATCCCCTGTAAACCAACATCTTAGCTCTTAAACTGTAACAGACTTGATACTTTGGCACAGCTTTTGGAAACAAGCCCAGTAATTAACCCAGGTAAAAACCTGATTTTTTAAAAAGATTATTCTAAAAGAAAAATATTATGAAAAAGTTACTATTAAGCGCATCGGTTATTTTATTGGCAACAGGTGCTTTCGCTCAAACAACTACGGGTACAACTTCGCGTTTTGGTATTAAAGCAGGTGTTAACTTAGCCAAGATCCATTCGAGCGGTGATAATGCAGCTGCCTTTAACGACAATGCAAAAAATAATGTAGGTTATAATGTTACTGCTTTTGGCGATTTTGGTGTGGCCAACAACTTCTTTATCCAGCCGGGAATCTCATTGCAGAATAAAGGTGTAAAATTTGAAGGTACCAATTCGGCCACAATCGGTTCAACAACCACTACAACTACTTCATCTTTAAAAACGAATGTTATGACCATTGAAGTGCCGATTAATGCTGTTGCGAATATACCTACCGGTAATTCTGGTGCGGTACAGATTAGTGCTGGTCCGTACGTAGGTTTTAACATTTCTGGTAAAAACAAAGGAACAACCACTACAACTACAGTAAATAACAACACCAATTCGAGTGTAACTTCTACTAACAGCAACGATAAAGATCTGAGCTTTGGTAGCGCAACGGATAAAGATGTGGCAAGTACCGAATTTGGAGCAAACTTTGGTTTAGCTTACCGTACTTCATCAGGGTTTTTAGTTGGTGCCAACTATGGCTTAGGTTTAACCGATTTAACACCTAAAGACAGACAGGCAAACGCGAATAAATTAACTAACCGTGTGTTAGGTTTTACAGTTGGTTATTCGTTTTAATAGAATAGCTTAATAAAAAAACCTCCTGATGTAAAAATCAGGAGGTTTTTTTATGGAATAAACTTTGGATTAGTTAATATTATTTCTTAAGTGTACCTTTAGGTATTTTCGTTCCTAGTTCGTCACCCTGAATTCATTTCAGGGTCTGTTTTGCAGAAAAGATGCTGAAATAAATTCAGCATGACGATCGCGTTAGATAAAAGCTAAAACCTTGGAACAAATGTCAATCAACCCAACTTAATCGTAAAAATTCCAGGTTACCCCAAATTTTAGTAGTGCATCCTGCATTGGGTATCTGTTTACAGTATAATATCCCCTTTGAAATAAGCCTTGATTGATAAAATCGTATTTTACAAAGATATTGGCCCTTCTTAAATTCGCTTTAAAGAAAACATCTACAATCGGTTTGGAATCAAATGTTACCGGATTGGTTTCATCAATATAAAACTGTGCCGTTGCAGGCGAATAAAGATAGTTGGCATAAGTGGTATTATAGCGTACATCAAAACCGATATTCGCTTTTAACACTTTAAAGAAGGTATTGTTAAAATAAATGCTGTTGTAGGTATAAAATTCGGGCGTTCTTAAAATGGCATTTTTATCTGTTTTCTGATAAGCTACATAGTTTTCCATCGCAAATCTTCCAAACGTCCACTTTTTAGATACATCGAATCTAATTAAGCTGATATCAGCCGTTTCCTGCTTCGGTAAAATTGCTGTAGTACCGCTAGTATGATCGGCAGCAAAATAAAGGTAGTTACTGGTTAGATAATATTTGGCACCTGCTGTTAAAGCGTATTTATCGTTGATATAATTAAAGGATAAATTGGCAATTTTGGTATTTTTAAAATCATTATTGGCCCATTGGTAATGGTTGCCATGGTAATAATCAAAAATAGTTGCCGGACTCTGGTTCTGCACATAAGCACCCAGTTCTATCCTACCGATTGTTTTGCTTAACAGGATTTTGCTTTTTGCCTCATATAGGTAGTCGCCTGCATTTTCGCCCTGCAAAATCTGTTCAACATTTAAGTTAAAATCAATGTTTGACGAAAACCGATAACCGGCGGCTCCCAAAATGGTTATATTCTGGTAGGCAAAGCGGCTCTGTTCGTAATTGGTACCATCCTGTTTAATCCCCAAAAATTCGTGTTTGTAATAATCGTGCCTGATTCCGGCATCAACTTTTAATTCATTTTTAATGAGCGACGAATTTTTAGGTCTTAAAAAAAAGCTATAAATAAATTCATTTTTAAGGTGCTGTACGTGGGTAGAGTCGTTTGTAAAGGTTGTACTGTTTATCCCCGGTGGCAATACATTATTTGGGTCGGTGCCGATTTTTAAAAAATCGTAACTGTCGTTATTGTACTCAACCGTATAGGTAACTTTATTGGTAGGCAGAACGGCATTGGCTGCATTGGTAGAAGTATCTATCCGGCCTACATAATAGGTCTGTTTTAAAAACAGTGTATTTTTTTTATAATTATTACGCGCATCCGATAGGTTTATCGCTTCGGCATCCCTGCTGATGGCGTTATAATTTGGATCAAATATATTTTTTGCTACAACCGAACCATTTTCGTAAGCCCGCAGCGTATTAAATATGGCTGATGCCCACATATTGTAACGTTTGCTTGGCGATTGGTACCAGGAGAATACGGCAACATTTAAATTATCGCCGCGCTGCCTTACATAAAAACCTTTAGAATCTGCCCTGTTGAAATTTATACCGACATTCCAGTTTTTTTTAATGTTCTGTGTGTGCAGGGCCCTAAAAAGCTGTTCTTTCTGTCCGGCACTAACAAAGTACAAACTGGTAAAAGGTGTACGTGCCTGATAATAAATGATATCTTCTGGCGTAAGCGCATAATAATCGAGCGAGTGGAAACCTACATCAAAACCGATCCGTTTACTCGGTTCGTACAATAAAGGCCTTGCTGATAAGCCCATATTACCATTGCTGATAGTAGGGTGTGTAGGCTGCAAAAGCGGGCTATAGTTCTGGATATTAACAGTAGAAGTATCTAAAGGCAATAGCACGATACTATCCTTACTAAGTCCGATTTTGGTAAAGCGGATGTATTTCGCCGTAAAAACTATGGAGTCTTTCCCCCCATCTAGTTTCTTCCTAACCGAATCGAGCTCTTTGTTTGTACCCACACTTGTTTTTAAATCCTGCGCAAATGTTTTACCGATGCCGGAAAACACGAAGATCAAAAAACAGATTTGAACGATTTTACGCATCTTATAAATCAGAAATTAAGCGGGTTAAAATTTCTGTCATTTTTGGCTCTGCCTTGGCCGCAGCAGCCAAAATTTCGTCTAAATTAAAAGGTTGAAGATCTTCAGGGAAACCTTCATCGGTAAGTACCGAGATTGCAAAAACAGGCAAACCGGCATGGTTGGCCACAATCACCTCTGGTACGGTACTCATGCCCACGGCATCTGCACCGATTAAGCGTAAATATTTATATTCGGCTTTGGTTTCCAAATTCGGGCCCGAAACGGCAACATAAACCCCTTTATGGCATTTAATATCAACATCTTTTGCAATTTCCAAAGCTTTGGCAATAATATCGCGTTTGTAAGGCTGGCTCATATCGGGGAAACGTGGCCCTAATTCACTTTCGATTAAACCACGTAATGGATTATCGGGCTGTAAATTAATATGATCTTCGATAATCATTAAATCGCCCTTTTTAAATTCAGGGTTTAACGAACCGGCTGCGTTGGATACGATCAGGTTTTCGATGCCCAAACCTTTCATCACCCTCACCGGAAAAGTAATCTGCTGCATGCTATAACCTTCGTAATAGTGCAAACGGCCCTGCATGGCAATGATTTTTTTCCCGTTAAGCGTACCAAAAATAAGTTTACCACTATGAAATTCTAAAGTAGAAATCGGGAAATTGGGAATGTTGGAATACATCAACTGATGTTCAACTTCGATTTCTTTTACCAGACCACCAAGGCCCGTACCCAGAATAATGCCTATTTCTGGTTTAAAATTCTCTGTTTTACGTTTTATATATTCAACGGTTTCTTCTATTGCTCTTAACATAATTTAAAATGAGTTCGTCAAAGGTAATCTTATCTTCTTCAAATAATTCAACCTCTATGGGTAAATAATATACAGGTAAATCTAACAGTAAATCTTCAAATCCGGTAGCTCTTAAACGCTTGCTATCCTTTTCTGTTGTGATGATGATTTTTTCTTTTTTAATTCCGGCCAAAAAAGTGTTTTTAAATTTCCTGATATCAGCTTCTTTAAAGGCATAATGATCAGGAAAATCTTCGTGTCTGATCGTTTTAGAATATTTCCCAAGTTCTTCTATCAAAGGCTGCGGATTGGCAATTCCGGTTAACAGAAAAATCTCAAAATCTTTCACCGATTCGAGTGTACGGCTTTCTTTATCATATAAATGTACCAGATCGCCATATTTTAAATAGGAATGCAGAACGGGCTGACCGGCATTGGGCTGTAATTCATTTATCGAAGCCTGTTGTGCTACATGTAACAAAGGAACAGGCGATTTGGTTACCAATAATACATCGGCCCGCTTACGGGATGAAAAAACATCGCGCAGGTTTCCGGCAGGCAACAAAAACTGTAAAGTGCCTAATTTTCGGAATTCGAAAAGAAGGATATTAAAACCGGCCTGCACAGCACGGTGCTGAAAGGCATCATCGAGGATGATTAAATCGTGGTTTTCTTTTAATTGATTGATTCCTTTTACACGGTCTTCACATACAGCTACAGTTACACCATTAAATTTTTGATGGTACTGAAGCGGTTCGTCGCCAATGGTTTCGGCGGTGGAGCTGGCATCGGCAAGGATAAAACCTTTTGTTTTCCGGCCATATCCCCTGCTTAAAATTGCAACTTTATAATCAGCCAGCAGCCTCACCAAATATTCGGTAGTGGGTGTCTTGCCCGATCCGCCTACCGCTAAATTACCTACACAGATTATCGGCAGATCGAACTTTACCGACGGCATAAGGCCCCAATCGTAAAGCTTTTTGCGGAGCACAATAGCCAATCCGTAAATCAATGAAAATGGGAGCAGTAAAAGACGTAGGTAGTTTAGTAACATATCGTGGCTTCAAAAATACTGATTATTTAAAAAAGAAAGGCATTGCACCAATAAAGCAACCTTTAAAGGGAAGAAATGGTTTGAGTGAATAATGTAAAATGGAAAACATCGCCTGGCAGGATAGATCCTGAAATAAATTCAGGATGAAGATCGCTGGAGGGTTTTGAGATAAAAAAGGGCCTTAATGACCTTAATTTCTTAATGGTGAAATGATGGAAGATGGAATAAGATGTTTAGTCCGAAGTCGGCAGTCCGGAGTCCGAAGCCAACCGATTCCTGTTTAAGGTTTGTCATCCTGAGCGTAGTCGAAGGATCTGTAACAGGTAAGCGGCTGGAGGGCAGTTACTAATGAACAATGTTCAATAAACAAATAGCTAATGAACAAGTGAACGAATTAGTCCGAATTCCGCAGTCCGAGGTTGAATAACAAATTACCAATAATCAATTTTCAATAAGCCAATCGCTAATAAACTATGAACCATTGACCAATAAACCAATGACAAATGAACCAACCTTAAAATTGTTCCAAAATATCTTTATCTGATTTATAGGTTTCTACAATTATTGGAGGAATTGTTAAGTGATATTTTTCGTAGATTTCTTTCCAAAGCTCAACGTTGTTTTTCCTGGGGTATTGGTAAAAGTCCTGTCTGAGTTTTAAAGTAGAGAAACCATTATTGTTTTTTTGTTCAGGATCAATATTATCTAAAAAAAGTAGTTCCATTTCTGCCGATGGCTCACCTTCCGAAAATAACCCAGCTACTACATTGCATTTCAAATAAGTAGAAGAAAGGTGCGACAAACAATTCTCAATAGTATAATTCTGCCTATTTATCCAGATCATACTTTTTGCCACAGTAGCAATATTGCTTTCCATTCCCCTGAGAAGGTGTTTGTCTACAGTTATGTAAATCCATCCGTTTTTGCTTTTATACAATACGTTTCTTACCCTACTGAAATAAATTTTATAACATTTTACACCTTCGTAATCAACCTGACCTTCAATTTCGTAATCGTTATCCTCATCTAACATGTTCGCATTTAAATAACTTACAAAATAAGATTTTAGCTCCAGCCTTAAATCAATGGCATAATTTATATTAACACTCCCTGTTGCTTTTCTTAAGTCTTTAAGTCTTCTAATCCCCTCCAACTGCAACTTGATATCGTTTTTATATTCGTCGGTATGCAGGTTAAATATACCTTCCGCATAAGTATTGTATTTACCATTTCGAACAATGTACTGCCTGCAGAGTAGTTTTTTGCTTACTACACCCGAATCAGCAAGGTGTGCGAGGGCATTTTTCACCAGCGTTGAAACAAAATTGGGGGCATAAATCTGCACATCATCCAACTTCATATACTTATCCTTTAACTTAACAATGAGGTCAGCTACATTGATCTGATCATCAATTTTAATCGAACGGCTTTCGTAACCCACAGAACTAAACGAAAACAGTTGTTCTTTCTTTAACGAATCTATTTTAAACGCAAAATTGCCATCAGCATCACTTAATGCTACAAGTTTTTCATTACTGTAAATCGAAACAGAAGCTATACCCTTACTGGCTGAATTAATAACGCGACCTTTAATATTTTTTTGCGCCCATGCTTCAGAAAAAAAGCTAAAACAGCATAGAATAATTGCTAATATGATTTTTGAGCGGCAAGACATAGATTTGAGGCGTTTTTTATTAGTTTCTGGTTAATGCCCTCTAATTTAATTATTCTTTTTAGATATGGAAACATGTTAGTTTGAAGCCGGCAGTCTGGATAGATCCTGAAATAAATTCAGGATGACGATCATCAAAGGATTTTCAGACAAAAAAGTACCTTAATGACCTTAATTTCTTAATGGTCAAATGATGTTAGATGGAAATTGTTTTGCTCTCGAGCCAGTTAACCAATCAACAAATAACGAATGAACCAATGAACTATTTAGCCACGGATGCACTGATTTACACTGAATAGTTTTTTGCATCATGCTGACCAATGAACTAATGACAAGTGAACCAATCAACTAATAAGTTAATATTTTAAGATTTTTTATTATCATTGTTCTCTACCAAAACGTAATTTAATGTCTCCTAATAAAAGATTAGTTGTTGGCCAGGGCCAGATCAGTGGATATATTTCTATTTTTTTAGCCGTATTGGCGCTTCTGGGAATTCTTTGTTTCCACTATCCTGAAAAATTAACGACTCCCGAATTCCGCGAGATATACACCAAAGAAAGCATGGAAGCATTAATGCTCGGCGGTGTAATTGCGTGTTTCTTTTTTTCTTTATTGAGTTTAATCCTTAGTAAAAAAATAAAATGGGCATGGCCGGGTTTTGCATTGGGCGCTTTGGCGGTAATATTGGGTGCATTAAGTGTAGAAGGAAGGGATGTAGCAAAATCGAACTGGCATTTTGGCCTGGATTGGATGATTTTAGATCTTCTTTTAATGGTTGCCATTTTTGTTCCACTGGAGTTATTCTTTCCAAAAAATAATGAACAAACCAAATTCCATGAAGAGTGGCGTACGGATTTAACCTATTTTGTAATCAGTCATCTTTTTATACAGTTTTTCGGAATTATTACCCAAAAACCAGCGGTTTTGTTTTTCGGCTGGATGGGATTGGATAAGGTACACGCATGGGTGCAGGGTTTGCCATTTATAGTAGCCTTATTTTTGGCCTTTTTCAGTACCGACCTGTTTCAATACTGGGCGCACCGTTTTTTCCATACACGTGTAGCTTTATGGCGTTTCCATTCGATACACCATTCTACCCAGAATATGGATTGGCTGGCCGGAAGCCGTACCCATTTTATCGATATCTTTTTTACCCGTGCCATGACGTTTATCCCACTTTACGTTTTAGGTTTTTCGCCAACGGTTTTTAATGTGTATATTATTTTTATTGCCATACACGCCGTACTGATCCATGCCAATACCCGCATCAATTTCGGACCGCTGAAATACATTTTTACAACCCCACAATACCACCATTGGCACCATTGCGAAGACCCGAAATATTACGGGCATAATTTTGCCTCCATATTTCCATTTATCGATATGATATTCGGCACCTATTATTTACCGGGCAAAGAATGGCCCGCCGGAACGGGTGTACACGAGGCGGCTTACCCAAAAGGTTTTGTTAAACAATCTATCTATCCTTTTACCAAAAGTCCGTTTGATACCGATTTAAATATGGAAGAACGGAGCGATAGGTAAAAAGACCGGCGCTAAACGAACTTTGCTAACGCTCGTTTCTAACGAGTGTTGAATAGTTAATCGTTTAAAACGATGTAATCATAAAGCCTTTTACAAAGCAAGCCATACTGTCAGATGGCAACATCTAACAGCACAAACACTATATACCCAGCCCTCTGTGCGCTTGGTGTATCTCTCAGTGATCTCTGTGGTTAAAAGCAACCTTTTCTACGATGCAATCGTAAAGCTATTGATGCACTCGTTTGGAAACGAGCGCAAACAGGTTAAATGGAACAAACAGCCATTTAAAACGTTATATTAGCGTTCCATCTCATCCTATGCATGCCGAAACAGAAATTTTAATTATTGGAGGCGGATTGGCAGGTTTAACTGCTGCGCTCCATCTCAATAAACTCGGACTGGATGTGACACTGATCGAGAAAGATACCTACCCCCACCATAAAGTTTGCGGCGAATACATTTCGAACGAAGTTCTCCCCTACCTTAAATGGCTCGGTCTGGATATCGAAAGTCTTGCCCCTGCTTTGATCAGCGATCTGCTTTTCACTTCTCTATCAGGCAAAAGCATACAGACCAAATTGCCGTTGGGTGGTTTCGGATTAAGCCGGTACACCATTGATCATTACCTCTACACCGAACTTGTTAAAAGAAAAATAAAAGTAGTGCAAGATCGTGTAGTACAGGTAAATTTTGCAAATGATCAATTTGTGGTTGAAACAGCAACAGCTAGTTTTGTCGCACATTACGTAATCGGAGCTTATGGAAAAAGATCGGCTATTGATATAAAACTGAACCGGAAATTCATCAATAAACAATCGCCCTATCTGGCTGTAAAAGCGCATTACAAGGCTGATTTCCCTAGCAATGTGGTAAGTTTGCACAATTTTGAAGGTGGTTACTGTGGGGTTTCGAAAGTAGAAAATAACATTTTAAACATCTGTTATCTGGCCAATTACGAAAGTTTTAAAAAGCATAAAAATATTCTGGCCTATCAGGAAAACATCCTTTACAAAAACATCCACCTGGCAACCATTTTCGAAAATGCAGAAAGTATGTTCGAATCGCCGTTAACCATCAGTCAGATTTCTTTTGAGGCAAAAGAACCGGTTTATAACCATATTTTAATGATTGGCGATACTGCCGGGCTCATCCATCCACTTTGTGGAAACGGCATGGCCATGGCCATCCATAGCGCAAAAATAGTTTCAACCTTGTTACAACAAACACTCGAAGGTAAAATCACTTCAAGATCAGCATTGGAGCAAAAATATACCTTAGCATGGAACCGCGAATTTAAAAACCGCTTAAAAATGGGAAGGCTTTTATCAGCTTTGCTTAAAAACAATAAACTCGAAAAGTTTGCCATGGATACTTTAAGTAAAATGCCCTTCATGCTCAAAACCATCATTAAACAAACCCACGGAAAACCCATTACTATCCCACAATAAATGGCTGTAGATACCACATATAGAAGCACCGAACCCGAAATTATGGACGATTTTGCCATGGAAGGCGAAATATTACGCGATGCATTGGATAAGATTGCAAGCATTAACCAACTGCTTGGCGGTAATAAAGTTACATTAAATGGCATTAAAAGCTTAATTGGCAGCAAACCAAAGAGCGAATTGATACGTATTACTGATATTGGCTGTGGAAATGGCGACATGCTGCGCACTTTGGCCGATTATGCCAAAAGCAAAGGTTTAAATTTTATACTGAAAGGAATTGATGCCAATAGTTTTACCATCGATCATGCAAAAAGTTTATCTAAAAATTACCCCAATATCACTTACGATTGTAGCGATATTTTTGATGATCTGGGCAAAGATGATCCCTGTGATATTATGCTCTGTACTTTAACGCTGCATCATTTTAAAGATGAAGAAATTATTGAGCTATTGGAAAATTTTAAAAGATCGGCAAAGTTGGGTATTGTAATTAATGACCTACAAAGGAGTGCCCTGGCCTATCGTCTTTTTAAAGCGATATGTTACGTATTCCGGTTAAATGATATGTCGCGCGAGGACGGATTGGTATCTATCCTCCGTGGTTTTAAAAGAGCTGATCTGATTAAATATACCAAACAATTAAAGCTTAAATCTAGTTCGATAAAATGGAAATGGGCTTTCCGCTACCAATGGATAATTAAAACAATATGAGCGTAACCGTAAAAGCAGTAAGCAAAGCCCTGCCCGAATTCTGGAGATCAACTGAAGACATTCTGCCATTTCTGGATGTTTGGCTAAAAGATCAGGATGAGCGTTTTATCCGGAAGGTGAAAAAGATTTTCGAGGGTGCAGCGGTTGATAAACGTTATTCGATCATGTCGCCCGAAGAAGTTTTCAGCGATTTAAGTTTTGAAGAGCGGAACAACATTTACGTTCGCGAAAGCATAAAATTAGGGGCCAATTGTTTAAGCTCGGCACTCGAAAAAGCTGGCTGGCAGGCGCAAGATCTTGATTATATCATTACGGTGAGCTGCACCGGAATTATGATCCCCTCTTTAGATGCTTATCTGATCAATTTATTAAAACTGCGCCAGGATATAGTGCGTTTGCCCGTAACCGAAATGGGCTGTGCCGCTGGCGTATCGGGTATGATTTATGCCAAGAATTTCCTAAAAGCCAATCCCGGTAAACGGGCAGCGGTTGTTGCGGTAGAATCGCCAACAGCAACCTTTCAGCTCAACGATTTTTCGATGGCCAATATCGTAAGTGCAGCCATATTTGGGGATGGTGCGGCCTGTGTGTTGTTAAGTTCGGCTGAAGAAGACAGTGGACCAGAAATTTTGGCCGAAGAAATGTACCATTTTTATGATGCTGAAGAAATGATGGGTTTTAAACTCACCAATACCGGCCTGCAAATGGTACTGGATATCGCCGTGCCCGAAACCATTTCCAATCATTTCCCTGATATTATCCATCCATTTCTGGCCAAAAACGAACTCGAAATTAAAGATATAGACCATTTGATTTTTCATCCGGGAGGGAAAAAGATTATCCAGATTGTGGAAGAATTATTTAGCGAACTGGGCAAAAATATAGATGACACCAAAGCCGTTTTAAAGTTATATGGAAATATGAGCAGTGCAACCGTACTTTATGTTCTGGAACGCATAATGGATAAAAAACCGGCAAAAGGAGAAAAAGGATTGATGCTGAGCTTTGGCCCGGGTTTTTCGGCACAAAGAATATTGTTGCAATGGTAAAATTCATTCAATCATTCATTTTATCATTCAATAATTCTAACATTCAATCCCTCAATCATTCACTCATTCCATCATTCTAACATTCAGTCATTCTAACATTCAACAATTCACTCATTAATGACAACAAACGAAATACTGGCTCAACTCCCCTACGGCAAATCCTTTCTTTTTGTTGATGAATTATTGCAGATCGACGAAAACGGAGCAGTGGGAACATTTACCTATGACAAAGGGCTATCTTTTTACGAAAGCCATTTTAAAAACCATCCGGTTACACCTGCGGTAATCCTCACCGAAACCATGGCACAAATTGGCCTGGTTTGTTTGGGGATTTACCTCTTAAAAGATATTGATCAAGATGTTTCAATTGCCATGACATCAAACGCGATCGACTTTTTAAAACCAGTTTATCCGGGCGAAAAAGTAACGGTAACGAGTGAAAAAATCTATTTCAGGTTTAACAAATTAAGCTGCAAGGTAAAAATGGAAAATACTGCAGGCGAGGTAGTATGCAAAGGAAATATTTCGGGCATGTTAATTTCGAAAAACAATGGATAAACGTGTTGTAATTACGGGCTTGGGCGTATGTGCACCAAATGGCACTACCCTCGCTGAATTTTCGGATGCGATAAAAAAAGGAATTTCGGGTATCAGCCATCAGCCTGACCTGGAAGCTTTAAATTTTTCCTGTCAGATTGCCGGAAAACCCGAATTGAGCGAAGAACGAATCAGCCAATATTTTACCCCGCTCGAACTGCGTAATTTAAACAGCTCGGGTATTGTTTACGGTGTAATTGCAGGTTTAGATGCCTGGAAAGATGCTGGTTTAACCATTGAAAACAACGATGAACCCGATTGGGATAGCGGAACCATTTTTGGTGCTGGCACTTCTGGAATCGATAAATTCAGGTGGGCGATCAATAAAATTGATGACCTCGAAATCAGAAAACTTGGAAGCTCAGTGGTGATACAGACCATGGCAAGTGGTGTGAGTGCTTTTATCAGTGGCAAGCTCGGCCTGGGCAACCAGGTAAGCACCAATTCATCAGCATGCGCAACCGGAGCCGAAAGTATCTTATTGGCTTACGAAAGGATTAAAACCGGCCAGGCAACCAAAATGCTTGCCGGCAGCACCAGCGATAGTGGCCCGTACATTTGGGGTGGTTTTGATGCCATGAAAGTATGTACTTTTAAACATAACCACGAACCCAAAAAGGGAAGCAGGCCCATGAGCGAAACCGCAAGTGGTTTTGTACCGGGAAGCGGAGCCGGCGCATTGGTTTTAGAATCGCTGGAAAGTGCCCTCGCCAGAAAGGCAAAAATTTATGGTGAAGTATTGGGTGGAAATATCAATTCAGGCGGACAGCGGGGATTAGGAACCATGACTGCGCCAAACCCAATTGCCGTACAACGCTGTATAAAAGCTGCGCTACAAAATGCCGGAATACAAGCCGCAGAAATAGATGTGATTAACGGGCACCTTACGGCTACCACCAAAGATGCACTCGAAATAGAAAACTGGAAAGATGCATTACAACTACCTGCCGAACGTTTTCCTTACATCAATTCGTTGAAAGGAATGATCGGGCATTGTATAGCGGCTTCGGGAAGTATAGAATGTGTAGCTTCGATACTCGAACTTGCTGAAGGCTTTATTTTCCCGAATATCAACTGTGAAGATTTAAGCGCAGAAATTAAGGCACTAATTCCTGAAAAAAGCATTCCGAAAACTTTAATCCAACAACCAATTAATATATTAGCTAAAGCCAGTTTCGGATTTGGCGACATTAATGCCTGCGTTATTTTTAAAAAATATACCCATGAATAAAGAACAGATTATCGAAAATCTAAAAACCATCGTTCAGCCCTATAGCGAAGAAACCTCGGCTTTGGCCCATATCGATGAAAACACAGATTTTATCAATGATTTAAAAATAAATTCGGCCAATCTGGTTGATATTATCCTGGATATTGAGGAAAAATTCAACATTGAAATAGACAACGATTCGATGGCAAAAATGCTTAATGTAAAAGCCACGACTGAAATTATAGCTGCTAAATTAGAAGCACGTGCTGGGCAATGATATTGTAGATTTATACCTGGCCAAAACCCAGAGCAACTGGCACCGTAAAAATTATCTGGATAAGATTTTTACAACGGAAGAACAGTTACTCATTTCTGCTGCAGAAAATCCTGATGTGATGGTATGGTTACTTTGGAGCATGAAAGAATCGGCCTATAAAATCCATAACCGCAAAACTGGTATCCGTAATTTTGCACCCAAAAGTTTAAGCTGTACCATCCATCCTAACACTTATGGCGAAGTAAATATTGATGGGTATGCCTATTTCACTAAAAGCAGTTTACAAACAGCATTTGTACATACTGTCGCCGCTCCTAATTACAATCAACTGGATGAAATTAAAATTACTATTTACGAAGCACCTCATTATCTTTTCGATTACAAAAGCACCAAACCTGGTTGTGTTAGTCACCATGGCAGGTATTTGGCTTTGGTGTATTAAACGATTTAACCTAAGTTCGATAATTAATCCTCCTTTTGGGTAGTTATGACCAGCTTTTGATTAAGGTATCCGTCACCCTGAATTTATTTCAAAGTCTCTCATCCTAAAAAGATGCTGAAATAAATTCAGCATGACGAATCGATCTAGTCAAGGCATTTATAAACATTATTCTTAAAAACAATTACCGAAACTACTCAATGGCAATAATTGTTCGAAACGATTTTTTTTTGCAACACTAAAAGAAACTACGCGCTGATATTTGATGTTTATTTTTAAAATCTTTCAACTCATCACAATTTCCTGTCTGCTCTACATATTTTTCCAACCCACATTTATTTGCATCAAAATTCCATTTGCCTGTATCACTACCGGTTTGCTTATATAGGAACATTTCATCATTGGTGGAGTAAGAATTTCGGCCAATAACCTGTTTTGCACTGATCAACGCCGAATAAAGTTGATGATCCCGGTAAGCATAATCATAAAAGAAAAAATACTTTTTATTTACATATTGCTCGTAATACTGACTTTGCTTTAAAGCATTGGTTTTTTGATCCAAAATCCATATATACGATACCTCAACCTTTTCTTTTAGCGCCAGATTTCCTTTAATCTGAATAATCGTATTCACACTATCTGATTTAATGCTTTCTTCGGTAATATTCAGTTTTACAAGCTCATAGAAATGAGCCGGCAACAATCCCAAACGTAATTTAATCTGGGGGTTACTGCCATAAGTTATCCTGGGGCCAACCTTGGCATTAACCAGATTACAGCTGTAATCAACATTTAGTTTTACTTTTTTACTGCTGCCCGCCGCAATAAGCTCTTTTAAATCAGGACTGCTAACACTTAGCAAACCTTCATTTAATAAGCGAACTTTTTCATCATTCTGTACAACAGATTGCCTTAAAAATACTTCCGCATTAAACGGATCTGACTTTAATTGTGAAAAGGACGCATTCAACAAAGATTCGATGGTTTTTCTCCTGCTAAAATTGATCTGAACATCATCCAGCTGAAATATTTTTAGCGTTAAATTTACTTTTTTCTCCAGCGAATCGGTTAAAACAAGTGTTGCAACTTCGTAAAAAGGAAAGCTTATTTTCAGTGTATCGCCCAATTTAGCGTTGGCTTCAAAATAACCGGAAGCATCACTATTGCCTACATGTTTATTGGAAATTAATATGGAAGCACCGGTTAAAGGCGTTTTGCCATCAAAAACATACCCTGTAAGATAAAAGGATTGGGCGTTTATTTTCGTAATAGACAGAAAAAACAAAATCGCTAAAAAGATATTCTTAGCGTTACAAATATTGTTAAACATAAGGTTTTTGTAAAAGCAAAATAGAAAGAGCAGGATAAATAACCTGCTCTTCCGGTTTAGTTATTTCCCGTGTAGTCCATCTGAACCCAAAGTAATACCCAGATTATCTTGTACCCAGTGGTAAGCATCATCTAAAGCATTGCCAATAGGTTCAAATGCCCTGCAAAACCAGCTACCACCTTCAATCGATTTCATTTCTGTTAAAGATAATTCTTCAACTTCGTATTTTTTAAATTTTTCATAATATAACTTTAATTTCTGCATCACTTAGATTTTTATTTACAATTTACCTACTCGTTAAAGGCTTTTCGGTTTTACGCCTTTTTGTTGCAACACCTCTAAATTACTTTTGCCCACTCTACAAAAAAAAGAGTGAACAATATTTATTAAAATAATTTATCTCATTAATGAAGTTATTTGCAAAGGCATCTGCGCCGAAGTAGTTTTATTTCTTAAAATCAGCTGCCTGTGCAAACTGAAGATCAAGCGCTCCGAATTTTGAAAAAGCCTGAAGAAGATCGGCAGGTAAATGAGTGCCAAACAGCGTATAATATTCTTTCCAAAAATGAACATCATAAGCTTTTACATGATTGGATAAATCCTGACTCCCTTTATCGTCGCTAAAGTCATCAACAGGATTTATATTAGCATCTGATTTAAATTGAATACTCAAGCCACCCATTGGCTGTCTTTGAGCATTCCGGCCTGTGATAATCTCGCTGGTGAGTTCGATATGGTTTAACCGGGATTTTGCTTTTTCAACTTCATAAATTTCCTTTGTAAACCAGCGTTTTTTTAAGTCAGGTGAAAACAGATTTCTTTCCAGCGATTTCAACAGATGTCCATCACAAGTGATATAAATGATTCCTCCCCCTATTAAGAACCTGGTATTCTTGGGTATGGTAACTTTCTGATCAAAATTGAAGATAATTTTATAACAGTTTACCCCATCAATTTTGCGCTGACCAACCAGGTTAAAGTGGTATACTTTATCCAGTATGTTTCGCTTAAATAGCAAAAAAGGTTGTTGTATGGCAGCCCTGATATTTATACCGTATTTCATTTTTCCTAAACCCTGGTTTTTAACCTCAAGGTTATCCAGCGTTCGGGCATTTAAAAGATCAAGAATTATTTTTTTGTTCGGTTTACCATCAATATGGTAGTTGAATATTCCTTCTGAAAAACGTTTATAAAGACCATCTAACTTTAAATATTGCCTGCATAAAAGCGTGCCTGATATTGCTGTAGTATCCATACCATTATCCAAACAATCCTGAAGTAACTGATCGGTAAAATTTAATGCTTTTACCGAAACTTCTTCCAATAACTGGTCGCTTTCTTTTAAGGTAATTTGTTGCAGGTTTTTGCTTAACGGAACAGCAGTTGAAACATAACCTACAGAGCTGACATAAAGTGTATCGATAAGTTCGTTTTTAGCTATGCTGATGATGAATTTACCATCAGCTTCTGAAATGGCAAGGAGGTTATGATTGCCATAAATTGATGCATAAGGAATGCCTTTCCCTTTCGAATCGCTTACAGTTGCCGCAATACGTTGTTCCTGCGCTTTAACGTTGATAAAAAAGAAAAGAAAAAATATGATAATGTTATACTTTCGATCGTACATTTTACTCAATTAAATAAAGGATAAGTTAGCAGACTTATCCTTTTTCATTTTATTAATTAGTTTTGCGGAAAAATCGGTCCCGAACCACCTGGTCCTGACACTGTTCCCCCTGCAATTCCTTCAAGGATTTCTTCTCCAAGATCAGATAAAAAGGCTTTAATTTCATCCCATCTTCTTGATAACCAACTGCCACCTTCGATGGTTAACATTTCATTTTTATTAAGTTCGGTTACTGAATAATCAATTAGTTTCATAATATAGTTTATTAAGATAATATTTAAAGTTTTTAAAAAATTGTTTTTGTTAGTTAACGGGTTAATCAACCCAAACATCTTTTGACGCTACCAGTGCAGCTAAAGCAATTATACCTGCGATAATGAGGGGCCAAAAGCCTCCTTTTACATCAGTCATTTCTTTTGCATCCATTTCCTGAACACCAAAACTTTCTAATTTTAAGTTTTTCATCATTTTAATTCGTTAAAAAAACACCTACTCTTTAAGGCTTTTCGGTTTACGCCTTTTTGTTGCAACACCTCTAAATTACTTTCGTCCGCTCTACAAAAAAAGTAGTGGATAATGATGCTGAAAATAAAATCCGGCATTTACAGCCATCAGTTCCTGTGGCTTTAAAACCGTAAAATCGGCCCTGATATTTACCTCAAATGCCTGTGTATAATAATAGGTTTGCAACTGCCTGGAGTATTCAATAGGTGCGCCCATCAGCTTCAGTTCGTCTAATACCACATATAATCTTGAAGTGGATATGGATAACCTTTGTGCTAAATTTTCGGGTGTTCCGGTACGGCTTTCCCTTATCAGTTTATGTATGATCTTGATCCTATCGATGTATTCTAATAATTTCATAGTTGAGATTGCGATGATTAAATATTATTTGTGTGTAGCGTAATTATTGAGGTACCATATTTCTATTTATCAATGTTGATGAAGGGTTTACTAAATTAAGCAGACCATCATCTCCAAACTGTTGTTTCCATAAACTGGCATAATGTCCGTTCGCAACAATCATTTCGGTATGGCTTCCTTCCTCTACTACTTTTCCTTTATCAAGCACAATAATTTTATCGGCTTTTCTGATGGTTGGCAAACGGTGGGCGATGATGATAATGGTTTTCTTTTGTGCCCGTAATAAATCTATCGTACGCTGTACATATTGCTCCGAAGCCGAATCCAATGAAGAAGTAGCTTCATCCAAAATTAAAATTTCGGGATTACGATACAGGGCACGGGCAATGGCAATACGTTGTTTTTGTCCCCCAGATAGTGAAGCACCATTTTCGCCCAGGTAGGTTTGAAACCCTTCTGGCAATGCTTCAATAAAATCGATAATACCCAGCTGGGTGCAGATATTGATAATCTGCTGCATGTTGGGTTCGTAATCTCCAATTGCAATATTTTCGATTACATTACCTGCAATATCCATTTTTCAGTTCCAGATAATTTTTATCCAACTTACATTTTACCTTAAAATATGGGGTTTGGTTTAGCATAACGATATCGTCTGAAATGTCGGTTACCGTACCTGCCAATAAGCCCCACTGGTTATAGTTAAAGGCATCAACCTGGAACCTCACCGTTTGCCCCGGACTTAATTAAACCGATATCGGAAGGTTTTACGTAGCAAATGGCCAGCAAAGCACTATCGGGCGATATTTCTCCGATTTTCTGATTGGCAGAAATAAACGAGCCCAGTTGCAAACCCGATAAGCCTCTGTACCGTGCCCGAGATCCTGGCCGTTAAATGATAAAGTTTTTCCTGTTCGTTAAGCTGTATTTTCTGATTGCTTAAATCCCTTAGTTCTTTCTTATATTGGTTGGCTTCTGTTTGCCATTGTGTACGGTACTTTTTGCCAACCATTTTAAAATCGGAAAGTGCCTGGTCGTAATTAAATTTATACTGTTCGTATTCTGCTTCGGTAACTACTTTTTTGCCAAAAAGCACTTCGTATCTTTTATAAACCTTATAGGCCTGTTCGCGTACATTGATGGCGTTCTGAATCTGCTCTGCATATTGCTGCCAGCTCGCGGCATATAAGCCGTTTTGCAATGCAGGTTGCCCCGCATTGCTTAAATCAGCCTGTTTTAAGAGGAGGAGCGCATCATTTAATAAATCTCTTAGTTCGCCCGAACGGTTATCTATCATCACACTTGAAAAACGGGCCTAAAGAACTCTCAAGCGGTATAGGTATGGAAAACATCAAAAAAAGGCTCTCTAACCATTATAAAAAAGGGATAGCGTTAACGATCAACGAAACCGAAACAGATTACAGTCTTGAACTAACCATCCCTTACAATAAGGTTATGGATCATCAGGAAAAACCAAAATCTACTGATAGTTTAGATTTTTTACAGCATCTCCAACTACCAAAGATTAACCCACAACCTTACACCTCATGATTAACTGCATTATTGTTGATGACGAAGAGCATGCCATAGAAGTAATACAGCATTACCTGAAATCGGTTGCAGCCATAGAAATCACAGCAACTTTTACCAACCCTATTGATGCACTCGGTTTTTTGAGCAGCAATAAAGTAGACCTTATTTTTCTGGACATACACATGCCCGAAATATCGGGTATAGAATTTATCCAGACGATGAAAAACATGGATATGCAGGTGATCCTCACCACTGCCTATAAAGAGTTTGCCACCGAGGGTTTCGACCTTGATGTGGTGGATTACCTGGTTAAACCTATACCCCTGCCCCGCTTTTTGCAGGCCATAACCAAAGCATTAAAAATAATCAATTCCAAAAGCACCAACATCCCGCCCCACACGCCGGTTGATGATTATTTTATGGTTAAAACAGAGGCCAAGGGTAAAATGTTAAAGATCAACATCGCAGAAATTGATTTTGTTGAAGGCATGAAAAATTACATTGCTTTCCACCATAACGGCACACGTACACTGGCACTGCTCACCATGAAAGATGTGGAGGAGAGATTACCGAAAAGCCATTTTATCAGGGTACAAAAATCATTTATTGTGGCCACGAACAAAATTACCTCTATAGATGGGAACCGGATCATACTAAAGGGAATTTCGGCAGAGATACTCATTGGCGAAACCTACCGGAAAGACTTTCTGGATGTGATGAAACAGAAGCTGATATCTTGAGCATGGAGCACGGAGCATACAGCATGGAGCGAAGAGCAGAGGGCGAGCGTTTGGGGATTAGCGCCGATTAACCCCCTGAGCGTAGCCGAAGGGTAAACAATTAACCAGTTAACCTTATGAGCAATGAACTAATCCACCTTAACTCTACCTGTTAAACGATCATCCTCCGAAGATGAACCCACAAAAATTTTAAACCAGCCTGGTTCTACCACACGTTTCATATCGGCATTAAGCAGGGAAAGATCCTGTTGGCTAAGCACAAAATTGATGGTTTTGGTTTGGCCGGCTTCAAGGTGCACACGTTCGAAGCCCCGCAGGTTTTTACTGTAGGTAATTACCGAACTTACTTCATCCTGAAAATACAGTTGTGGTACTTCATCACCCGCCCTGTTCCCCGTGTTTTTAATCTTGAAGCTCACTTTGATCTTTTTTTCCTTTGCATAAGCATTTACAATGTTGAGATCGCTGTATTGAAAATCGGTATAACTTAGGCCATAACCGAAAGGATACAGAAAACCGCTTACATTGGCATCTTCTTTACTTTCTGCATCGGCCGAAGGTTTTATCGGGAAAGAAAGCGGAATCTGTCCAACTGTTTTAGGGAAAGGTACACTTAATTTACCTCCGGGGTTATATCTGCCGAAAAGTACATCTGCAATGGCTTTTCCGGTATATTCGCCTAAATACCAAGTTTCAACTATTGCCGGAATGGTTTTATGATCGAAGCTAAAAGTTACGGGTCTACCGCCGACCAATAAGAGCACCATTGGCTTTTTTAATGCAGCAATGCGTTTCAGCAAAAGTTCCTGCCTTCCGGGTAATTTAAGCGTTAATCGTGATTTTGTTTCTCCGATGGTATTTTCGTTATCTCCCAGTACCAGAAATACAGTTTCCGATTTTTTAGCGGTTTCAACAGCTTCTTCTATTGCAGCGTTCTCCTTTTCGTCCAGATCGAAATCCTGTACATCACTTTCGGGAAAATGCGGGTCGATGTGATCGCAGCCTTTGGCATAATTAATTTTGGTTCCGATGGGTAAAGCGGCTTTCAGACCATCAAACACAGTTATTACGCTCGCATGCGTTGGCCCGTATCTGGAAAGTAAACTATGGTGTTCTTTGGCATTCGGCCCAATGATGGCCACCGAACCTGTTTTTGAGCTATCGAGCGGTAAAATTTTATTATGGTTTTCTAAGAGCACAATGCCTTCCCGGGCGGCCTGCAGGGCTAGTGCTTTGGCCTTGGCGTTGTGTACAATCCGATCGGCAGCATTGGGATCTTTAACATAAGGCTGATCGAAAAGACCGATCTCAAATTTAACCCTTAAAACTTCTGCTACACGTTGGTTTACCACTGCCATTGCAATACTTCCATTTTTTATGCCCCGTCTCAATCCCCGCAGGTAATCAGCCGGATTCTTAAATTCAGTACGTACATTTAAGCCTGCATTAAGTGCCATACGTGCAGCATCGGCCGTATCTTTCGCTACATGGTGCTTGGCAAAAAGATCTTCGAGCGCATGGCTGTCGCTGGTTACATAACCTTTAAAGCCAAACTGTTTCCGCAGGATATCGGTTAAAAAATAATGGCTGCCAATAATCGGTTGTCCGTCGTAATCGTTATACGAAGCCATTACCCCTTTAGCATGTGCCTCCTGAAAAGCAACCCTGAACGGTTCGAGGTAGAGGTTCCACATTTCTCTTGGTGCCACATGTGGATCGGTACGTACACCGCCATCGCGTCCACCTACCGGAATGCTGTAAACCGCAAAATGTTTTACGGTAGAAATGATGCCATTTTCCTGTATACCCAAAATATTTTCTTTACCGAGTTGGCTAACCAAAAAAGGATCGCAGCCATAGGTTTCTTCCATACGTCCCCATCTAGGGTCGGAAGAAACATCGAGGATTGGCGAGTAAACATTGGTATATCCAAGCGCTTTAGCTTCACTTGAAGTAATACGACCAATTTGCCTAACCAACTGTTTATTAAAGCTACTACCCTGTGCCAGCTGGGCCGGAAAATAAGTAGCTTTCATATGGTTTAGTCCGCGGATTCCTTCTGTTGTAAAATCTACCGGAATGCCCAATCTTGTTTCTTCAATAAACCATCTTTGTATTTTATTGATGGCTTCTGCGTGGGCCGAATATGGAAAAGCCAGAACGGTATCTTTCCTCAATCCGGTAAGCTGTTCGTCTATATTGGCGATACCATCTTTCCATACACTGTCTTTCCAGGAGGCAGTAGGCAAACGGTCTTTTAAAAAGGCGCCATATCCATATAAGGTTACCAATTGGCAGGTCTTTTCTTCAATGGTCATCCGTTTAAGCAGGTCGGCCACTCTAGCCTCTACCGGCTGCTTTTTATCTTCGTAGATGTCTAATCTGCCGTTTTTGTTAAAATCTATCCAGGGCTGTTCACCCGAAATCTGTTTTCCTTTAAAAGCAAAGATGAGAACAATTAAGAAAAGACTGAGAAAAAACCAGGTCGTTTTTTTTAAATGCATAAAAAGCTTCAATATTTAGTTTATATAAATAAAATAATTATTTTAAAATGTATTGGTTATAGGCTTTAATTAAAGCAACAGTTAAACTATTGCAAACTCGATCCCGCCCCTATCAATGCAGCCTGTTCGCCCAATGTTGATCTTTTTATGGGAAAGCTATAGCCCATCATCTGTGCCAGGTATTTCCGTGTATCATCTAAAAAATAGGCCTCTGCCTGTACAATATTACCACCGATAACTGCTGCCAATGGCATTTTCTTACGCACAAACTTATAGATAAACTTGGCAAGGTTCATACTGAATTCGGTAAAAACGGAACGGAAATATGGCGAATCGCGGTGGTTTTCTACCAGATCTTTCACATCTTTAATTTCTACTTCTGCCAGTTCTTCAAAGCGGTTTACAAACCAGCGGGTAGAAATATAATCTTCGGCAATCCCTTTCATAAAAGGCATTTTCCATAAATCAGCATCATAGGCCTCGCCGTTTTTAACGTAGGCTGTGCCCAAACCTGTGCCCAGCGTAAGCCCGATTGCTTTATCCATTCCCTGTAAACTACCGCCGAATACCTCACCCTGTAGAAAACACACAGCATCATTACGGAAACTGATGGCTGATGGAGAAAAGTCCAGCCTTTGCGACAGTTTTTCTTTGATATTTACATTATACAATGCATCGTACTTGCCCTGATCTTTGATCATACAGATGCCGTTTTTATAATCCATTGGGCCTGGCATGGCAATAGAAATCCAAGCAGGACGCCCGGTGTGTTTGCTCATGGTACTTTCTATAATATTTGCCCATGCATCTATAATTTCTTCGGCGGGCGCGTTGGTATTTAAACCCGCCCTGCACCTGGTTTTGGCGATTTCATTTTTTTTATCAAGATCGATCAA